>JALWHT010000168.1 GCA_026983515.1 Sulfurovum sp. | reverse complement strand
ACAATGTGAAGTTTGTTCTTTTTGCCGGAGCGTTTCGCATTTATGACTTTGCCGCGGGTCTGGCACTTTGTGAGGGGCTCGAAGTGGTCGTTGAGCAAGATTATGTTATAGTATCAAAAGAAAAAAGCGTGGTGGAGATGATTGAAGATATGATTGTCAAAGCCAAGCAGATGGAAGAGGACGTGTAATGGAATTTGGAACGATGTTCAGTAACCTATTTGGAAAAGAAAAAGCAAAAGAAGAACAGCAAAATCAGTGGATCAAGTGTCCGAAGTGTACTTCCCTGATGTATTACAAAGAGGTGGAAGCCAAGCAGAATGTCTGTCCGAAGTGTAACCACCACTTCCGTATCAGTGCAGAGAAGCGTATTGCTTCGATTGTCGATGAAGGGAGTTTCGAGGAACACGATGCTTCGCTTGCACCGGTCGACCCATTGAAATTCACCGACAAAAAGTCTTACAAAAAGCGTTTGGAAGAGGCTAAAGCTAAAACAGGTAAAACCTCTTCGGTTGTCAGCGGAAGCTGTACGATCGAAGGTATCCCTGCAGAACTGGTAGTATTTGATTTTGCCTTTATGGGTGGAAGCCTGGGGTCGGTAGAAGGTGAAAAAATTGTCCGTGCAGTCAACCGTGCCATCGAGAAAGAGTGTGGTGTCATTATTGTCTCTGCTTCCGGCGGAGCAAGAATGCAGGAGAGTACCTATGCATTGCTTCAAATGAGTAAAACTTCTGCGGCACTCAAGCGTCTCAGTGACAAAGGGCTTCCGTATATTTCTGTGCTGACTGACCCGACGATGGGAGGGGTTTCCGCATCGTTTGCGATGCTTGGAGACATCATCATGGCAGAGCCGGGTGCGCTCATCGGGTTTGCAGGACAGCGTGTTATTAAACAGACGGTAGGAGTTGACCTGCCCGAAGGATTCCAGCGTTCTGAATTTCTGCTTGAGCATGGTTTGATCGATATGATCGTCAACCGTAATGATATGCATCAAACCCTTGCAGATATGCTGAAGCTGATGGATAAAAAGGCAAGTTAAAGTTTCAGTACGTCTTTGACTCTGTCGATACTGTCGCCTTTGCGAAGGCTGAGGCGCACAACTGACTCTTCGAGCGCTTTAAGCTCGTGCACACAACATTGCCTTTCAGCGTGATGACATCCCCCTACATGAATAAAAAGAATACCGATGCATACTGTAAATTTTGGTGGAAAAACTGTCATTCCTTCCAAAATTGTCTGTATTGGGCGTAACTATGTCGAGCATATTTACGAACTTGGCAACGAAATACCTTCACGGATGGTTGTTTTCAATAAACCAAACTCAGCTGTCAGTGATACCCTCTGTTATTTTGGTGAAACAACCCGCTTTGAGGGGGAGATATGTTTTCTTATTGAAGAAGGAGTTATTGCCGGAGTGGGTTTCGGGTTGGATCTGACGCATGCTGATATTCAGAACGAACTGAAACACAAGGGACTGCCCTGGGAGCGGGCCAAAGCGTTTGATGGCTCTGCTGTGTTGAGCAGTTTTGTATCTTTTGATGGAAAGCTTGAAGCCCTTGCAATGAAACTCTACCATAACGGTACACTGGTGCAGTATGCCGACTATGCACTGATGATGTACAAGCCAAATGTGATGCTTGAAGAGATCAAGGGCTTTATGACACTTGAAGATGGAGACATTATCATGAGTGGTACGCCAAGAGGGGTAGGTAACTACCGTGAGGGAGATCATTTTTCCGGTGAGGTATGGGAAGGAGATCACCTTCTTGTACGTGCCGAGTGGACGGCAACGCACCGTTAAGGTTTCTGCGTTAGAATGCCCAAAACCATCTTAAAGGATAGATTATGAAAAAGATACTGATAGGTGCTATGCTGTTAAGTGTTGCACTCTTTGCTGAAGTGAAGCGTATTGATGCGGACGAGCTTGTTAAACTGCAGGCCAAAGGTGTACCGGTCATTGATATTCGTACCCCAATGGAGTGGAAACAGACAGGTATTGTCAAGGGGGCGCATAAGATGATGTTTTTCACCCCTAACGGACAGCCAGACCTTGCCGACTGGTTCTATAACCTTGGACGCATTGTTAAGGACAAAAGTCAGCCCTTTATCATCTACTGTGCCCATGCCAATCGTACGAAAGTACTTGCCCAAGGACTTGACCAGATGGGATTCAAGAAAATTTACGAACTCAAAGGCGGCATAGAGAACGGCTGGATCAAAGCGGGTAAAAAAACGGTAAAAGAGTAATCTTTTATACTTGATATGCAGACATTTCTGGGGTGATCAACTAAGATCCTCTCCATCTGCATTGTCAGCAACAAACCAGCCAAATATCCCTTCCATAACAGTTAGATCATTCTCTT
>JALWHT010000167.1 GCA_026983515.1 Sulfurovum sp. | reverse complement strand
CACAAATCGAGAGCGATATAAGCGAGAAGATCGGGAAGATAGAGAAGTTCGGAAAAGAGAAGATACAGCGGTTGGTCAACGCAAATCACAAACTCTACAAGGATACGATCACGGCAGAGAAAGAGGAGTGGACGGAGGAGCTGAAAAAGTGGAGAAAACTCCTGTTTATTTCTCTCCCCACCGCCCTTATCTTTGGCTTGATAGTGGGCGTACTGGCTACTCTGCAATTCTCTCCCCCTCAACAGAGCTTGAGCGTCAGCGAGAGCGAGATAGTGGAGTCGTCAGACGGAACGCAGTATCTACCGATCAGCAAGATACCAAACCTAACAATCATCAAGAGCAAGGACAAATAAATGACAGCACTGGAACAGAAGCTATTAGACGAATTAGAGCTATTAGAGCAGAGCAGAGCAGAAGAGCGGGAAGCGTTCGAGGAGTCGCTAAAGAACTTAGTGGGGCGGTTAAGGCAGGAAATATCGGATTTGACGAGGGAGACGCAAGCAGATTCTTTAGTATCGCAGGAAAAGCAGATAGAGCTATTAACAACTATTGCCGATCAGCAGAGCCGAATTATCGAGCTATTGAACAAACCGCCAACGGGCGACAGTCTGCAAGAGCAGTTGCAATCTTTGGGAGAGCAATTAGCGAGGGCGTATCGTCAATCAAATCAATCTTTGATCGAAGAGATCAGGGAATTGTTAGAGCAGTCGGAGCAAGAATAAAGGATAAAGCTATGCAAGAACTCAACCGTTTCAAGACGCAGATAAATTTAGCGGAGTTTGCCACCGCCTTTGGCTACTACAAGGACAAAGAGAAGTCGAGCGTCAATGCACCAGTAATGAGGCACGAAAACGGAGACAAGATCATCATCGGGCGAGATCGAGCCGACAACCATTACATCTATTTCAACCCCAACAATGACAGCGACAACGGCACAATCATCGACTTTGTAAAAAACCGTACTGGTGAGACATTGGGGTATATCCGCAAACGGTTGAGATCGTGGCTGCACAACCCACAGCCCCAAGAAAATATACCCGTCAAAACGTCCAGCAAAGACGCTTTACGCATAGCCAATATTTGGAGTGCGATCAAAGAAGAGAGAGGAGCTTTTGACAAGCATTGGGGCGTATATCACACTACGCTTGACAAGCTTCAAAAAATGCGAAACGTCAAGCGTGGCGAAGACGGTAGCTACTATTTCGCACTCTCCAATACGCAGGGCATTTGCGGGATAGAGAAGCGAACTGGTGCAGGAGAGAAGCATATCATATCGGGAAGCGAAAAAGGCGTGTTTGTGGACGGAGAACTCAAAGAAGCGAGAGAGATCGTCATTTTTGAGAGTCCAGTCGATATGGCTTCGTATATCGAATTAAACGACCAAATTTACGACACAGACCGCTATTATGCCTGTACTATGGGTAGCATAGGGGAAAGCACAGAAAAGAGCTTAGAAGCCATTTTCGACTACAACAAAGAGGCAAAGATCATCATAGCGGTTGACAACGATGCGGGAGGAGATCAGATCACCGAGAAAATCGCTACAATACTTTCAAGAGTGGACGGCAAATTAGACCGAGCAGAGCGACAAGTGCCACAAACAAAGGACTGGAACGATGATCTCAAGGCGGAAAAGCACGAGAGAGAGCAGAGGCATACACAGACAAGATCGAGAGGAATGGGAAGATGACTTTATACGAATTACTGCAAGAAGATATACCAAACCCACCGAAGTACGAAAGTGGCATCAAATTCCTTGATGATGCCCTTGAGGGCGGTTTTGAAATGGGGCAACTTGTTACGATCACAGGCGAACAGGAAGCCGGCAAGACAACCCTACTCAATCAGATTTTGGCAAATGTCGCCCAGGGGCACAAGTGCCTTTACTTCTCTTTGGAATTTAACAAACGCCAGTTACAGAAGAACTTTGCACAGCGTATCAAACAGGGAAGCGTTAAACTGGAAGCGACCAAGAACATCGAGATAGTCTCTACGGATATGACGGATGGACTTTTAGCATCGGTACTCACACGCATCGAGGTTGCGATTAAAGACGGAGTTAGGTTTATCGGGATAGACAGTACCCTAATGCTGTATATCGAGGAGTTAGGGGGCGAAGCCGAAACTACCGAGATATTCAGGCGATTACAGAAAGTGACAGTCGAGAATGATGTGCTGATCTTTGTTATCACGCAGGGAAGCAAAGAGGACAACAAAGAGGGGCGTATAAGCATTTTTGGCAGTCAGAAAGCCAACCATTTCGCCAACATGATGATACACCTAACATTCGATAGAGAAGAGGATAAAAGGCATCTTATCATAGCCAAGAATAAGCAGAACGGGCGGTATCTGAAAGAGCGTGTCTATCTCAATCC
>JALWHT010000166.1 GCA_026983515.1 Sulfurovum sp. | reverse complement strand
GATGTCAGCACGATCAGCACGACGAGCAGCAGTTCAAATTTCAGTCCCATAATGCCAGATACTGCTTTTCGAGTCCCTCTTTCTTGATCAGGTACTCAATCATTTCACGTACAGCACCGTCACCGCCGCGTTTGGTCAAAATAACATCGGCGATCTTGTCCACATAGGCGCTGGCGTCCTGCGGTACAAAAGAGAGCTGTGCAGCCCGAAGCATCGAAATATCATTGAGGTCATCTCCGATAGCTGCGACATTCTCCATGCGCAATTCAAGCTTCTTAAGCAACGACTCAAGCACAGCATGCTTGTTCTCCACACCCTGGTAAAAATGTTCAATACGAAGCTCTTCCGCACGACGCGCAACGATCTTCGAGCTTCGTCCGGTAATGATCGCCACCTGTTTTCCCAATCGTCTCCAGCTTGCGATCGCCAAACCGTCCTTGACATTGAACGATTTGATTTCATCACCGGTTTCACTGTAGGTAATGCGGCTGTCAGTCATGGTTCCGTCGACGTCAAGCACAATGAGTTCAATGCTCACAGTACCCCCTTGGTACTTGGAATACCCGCATTTTCATTGACTGCCGCCGCACGTCTGAGTGAAACTGCAAGGGCTTTAAACGATGCTTCAATAATATGGTGTTTGTTTTTCCCGCGGTTGTAAATCAGGTGCAGCGTCAGCGGCAAGTTGAATGCAAAAGCACGAAAAAACTCTTCAACCAGTTCTACATCAAAATGACCGACCTTGCCGCCGATGGGCAATTCAAAAACCAGAAAGCCGCGGTTGGAAAGGTCAATGTCACACGTAACGCTTGCCTCGTCCATGACCACTGTTGCATTTCCAAAACGCTCGATCTGCTTTACCGGATAGATCACTTCCTTGAGTGCCTGACCGATCACAATGCCTACATCTTCAACGGTGTGGTGGTCATCGATATGTGTATCCCCTTTACAGCTTACTTCAAGATCCATATGGGCATGTTTTGCAAACGCTTCAAGCATATGGTCAAAAAATCCCACACCTGTATTGATCTTGGCATTCCCTTTGCCGTAAAGCTCAAGTTTTACCGTTATCTGCGTCTCTTTGGTCTCTCTTCGTTTCTCTATCATCCTCATCCTTTCACTTATTTTCGAATGATCGGCGCACCAGCCAATCCTTCACATGCTCTAAAGTCACGTGCTTCCTGCTCCGAACCAAAGCCCATCAGCCAGACACGGTAGAGTGTACGTCCGCTCCCATCGACATTGTCGAAACGTTTGATAATCACGCGGTACCTTCCGCCCGTCTTCGCTTCGTAGCGCCGCTTGGTAACAAGTGCTCCTTCATACCGGGTAAAGGCTCCCACCTGCAACCCGAAGTCGCTCAGTTTTACCCTCTGTTCAGTGTTGTTCGCTTTTGCCCGGGCAATGGCTGCTTTGGACTGTACCTTGCCGGCAAACCCCACAACTTCTATTTTGACCTTGGCAATTCCCATCCTGTCCAACCCGAGCTCTTTACCTGCAGCATAGCTGCAGTCGATAATACGCCCTCGGACAAACGGCCCTCTATCATTGATACGGACAATAGTACTTTTCCCGTTTTGCAGGTTGGTCACACGCACCATTGTATCCATCGGCCAGGTTTTATGCGCCGCAGTCTTTGCATGCATATTGTAACGCTCGCCGTTACTGGTCTGTTTTCCGTGGAAATTGGGACCGTACCAGCTGGAGATCCCCGTCATGGTATCGCCTATTTTTACATAGGTAGGACGGTAGGTTTTGCCTCTGACCGTATAGCAGCGCATCGTGGACTTCTGCCTTGCCGCACTGGTAAATCCAGGCTTAGTATAGTGCTTACTGGAACAACCGCCTGCCAGAAGCCCCAAAAGCAGCAAAGACATAGTTGACAACATGCTGAACGAAGCTCTTGGCACCATAAGAAAACCTTGCAAAAAATAGTGGAATATTATACTTAATCTCCGCTTGATGATCGCTTCTTCTCCATGTTTGCCAATGACATCTCAAAACGTTCCCGGCTGACGGGTATCAACAACATTTGCCCCAGTAAAAGGTTTTCAGCATGCAGCCCGTTCACACGTTTGATCATCACCGTACTGCTGCCATATTCTGATGCAACGCTTTCCAGCGTCTCACCCATTTTCACCCTGTGTGAAAGCAGATGGGTCAGTGCAGCTGTATCTTTCATTTTGGGGGGAGGAGGTACTGCTTTTAAATCATCAGGTGCTTCAAAAACCGTTTCACTCTCTCCTATCAATGCCAGCAGCAAAATTTTGCGTATATAATTGCGTGTCTCTTTGGGCAGGAATTTGGCATCATCGTCAATCAGTATCGCCAGATCATTGCTCTGCGCCCTTGCAATAGCCTTTTGCAAACGCCCTTCACCACAGTTGTATGCCATTACCGCAAGGTACCATTTCCCAAACTTTTCATGCAGATGCTCCAAATGCTTTATAGCGGCTTCGGTAGCACAAAAAGGGTCACAGCGTTCATCCACACTGCTGCTGACATCAAGCTTGTAGTGTGCTGCCGTCTTTGGCATAAACTGCCACAGTCCCACCGCTTTTTGGGAAGAAACCGCATCGGTACGCATCCCGGATTCTATCATGGAGACATAGAGAAAAAGATCGGAAAGTCCGTCATCAAGCAATGCTCCGCGTACAACACGTGTCAGTTCCTCTCCCCGTTTCAATGATTTTTTGTAAAAACGGCGCATCTGCTTTTCATGGACTGCCACATATTTTTCAAACTCGGCATCATAGGCATACCCGCTGTCAATATCGAACTCCGAAAAAACATAGGCATAGGCAGGAAAAGTCCTGGTAAGGGGTGAGGCATGCAAGCCGACCAGAAGAAACAGAACCCAAAAGGCCTTTTGCATGGTCTCTCAAATACCGAACAAAAGATGGGTGTTATGCGTCGTCAGTGTTTCAACGTCGGCACGCGGCATGCCGCTAAGCTCACTGATCTTGTCAGCAACCAGTGCGCAGTAGGCAGGTTCATTGCGTTCTCCTCTGTGGGGATGCGGTGTCAGATAGGGAGCATCCGTTTCGATCAGCAGTTTTTCCTTTGGTATCTTGGGAAAAACATTTACAAGCTTACGCGCATTTTTAAATGTCAACACACCGCCAATACCGAAATAAAACCCTTTGGGAGCAAGTTTAAGCATCTGTTCATCGGCATTGTAACAATGAAGCACCCCGCCCTTCTCTCCGGCATGGGCATCGAGTATGTCCAATGAATCGGCACTGGCATCACGTATATGCACGATCAACGGTTTGTCATACGCATTTGCCAGTGCTATCTGGTCAAGAAAAATCTCTTTCTGCGCTTCCTTTTCTGCTTCAATTTCTTTTGCATCCTCGGGCAGACGAAAATAATCCAGCCCGCATTCACCAACCGCTACACATTTAGGATGTTCAATATAGCGTTCAAGTATCGCTCTGTCATATGCTTCTTTATCATAAGGGTGTACGCCTACGGCAAAATAGACGGATGGATATGTTTCGGCGATCTCAACGGCACGTTCAAGTGTTGCAATATCCGCGCCGGGAATAATATATTTTTCCACGCCGGCTGCTTTTGCCCGATTCAGTACTTCTTCCAAATCGTCACTATAGCGCGGATCATCCAGGTGACAATGGGTATCGATAATCATCTTCTTCTCTCTGCTTTTTTAGCCATATTATATCTAAAATGCCACATATCATTGACTAAAAACAACTTTTTCTAATATGAAATCAGCTATATTTATTCTTACTAAAAACCCGACACTGCACATGATGCAGTCTTTGGGACTACAGGCAGGGAGACATTTATATGTATGCAACCGTTATTATTGGAATTATTCTCTTTATTATAGCGTTGGTGATCTACTTTGAGTATCGAAACGAAAAGAAGTACCGGCAGGAGCGGCAAAAGCGTGACCGTGCGAAACATCAGAAGAAAAAGCCCGAACCAAAGGTTTCCAAACGTCCAGCACCCGAAAAATCTGCTGTAACGGAACCCAGGCATACCTATGAGCCCCCGAAAACAACACAGCAAACGCCAAAAACACCGGTATCCACACAGGCGCCAGTAACCCCAAAAGAGGAAACAAAACCTGTACAGGAAGCACCCGAAGCAACCCCTAAAAAAGAGCAGCCTGCAACCAAACTTCCCGAAGGCAACTACCCCGATTTCAATTATGACCGGCTCATCGAAATGGGTCTCTCCGAAGAAGAAGCACAGGAATTCATTCAGGAACTCATCCCGCAAATCGGTGACCAGATTCCTCTCATCGATGAAGCGATGAAAATTCCGGACTTTCACAAAATGGAGCGCCTGACCCACAGTATCAAAGGCTCATCCACTACCATTGGAACCGGCGGTGTCTCAGACCTGCTTGTAGAGTACAACACCTACCTCAAAACCGGTAGTGATCTCCCCGTTGCCGAAGCCTACCAGGAACACCTCAAACACTACTTTGAAAAACTCAAAAAGCAGTTTCCGCCGAAAGCGTAAATGAGCCTGACATTTCAGTGAAAACGGGAATTTCCCTACCTCATTGGCAATCAGTTTCAATATCCCGCACCAAATACGGGATAACAACTTTCAGTATTTATGAGAACACTCATAACATAAGGAACCCGTTAGCACATAAGCAGTTGTCTTTTATTCTCCGCTTCGAAGCTTCCTTGCAAACGCCACTGCCTGTTCCGTAGGTTTTTCACCGGCAATAATACGACTGATCTCCGCAATACGCCCATTTTCATCAAGTACGGCAGCATGGCTCACCCCCTCCGACTTATGTACCAGTATATGCTGTGAAGCTTTGGCGGCAAGATGGGGCTGGTGGGAAATGGCAAACACCTGATACACTTTCGAGAGTGCCGCAATCATTTCTGCAATCGCAATCGACTCGTCACCGCTGACATTGGCATCGATCTCATCGAGTATCAATACGCCGCTCTCTTTCTGTTCTTTCGGCATCGCGGCTGCAAGCAGCGCCAGTCTGACACGGTTGAATTCCCCGCCGCTGAGCGTTTCCATACTGCTCTCTCCCAGTGAAATGGCGATACGGTCAAGAGCAAATTCCCCCAATGCTCCTGTTTCAAATACAAACTGTATCGGAGGAAGTTTAAGTTCCGAAAGATACACCGATGCCCTCTCTTCAACTTCTGCCGCTGCCTTTTTACGCGCAAGTGAAATGCGGGAAGCAAGTGTATGCAGCTCGCCGAATTCTATCTGGAGGTACTGCTCAAGCAGGCTTTTATCCTGTTCTATATGCGTATAACCTTCAAGCTCTTTTCGTTTTGCGTCACGGTAGGCCAATGCCTCCTCTACCGAACCGTAACGCCGCTTGAGTTCAGCAAGCTCGCCAAGTCTGTCAAGCACTGCTTCCACATCGGTCTCTTCAAGCTCGGCGGCCAGTGTTTCACTCTCTTCAAAATCGGCACGCAGTTGATTCATCGCTTCTGAAAAGGCAGAGACGTCTTTGTCAAGCAAACGGTAAACTTCCTCCACACTGCTTTCAAAACGGAAAATTTCCGATGCTTCTTCAAGCGCTTCTTTGAGTTTGTCAATACGGGAAAGCTGCTGCTTGACCGTCAGCATTTCCTCCTCTTCACCGGGTCTGGGGTCGATTTTGTCTATCTTCTCTATCTCATAGCGGGCAAATTCTATCTTTTCGGCCATCTCTTTTTCACTCTGGCGTATCTTCTCAAGCTGCTGTGCTTTTTCTCTGTACGTACGGTAGCGTTTGGTATATTCTTTGAGAAGTTTTTTGTAGTCTTTGTCACCGGAAGCCAGATATCTGTCCAGCAGGGCAATCAGCGATTCACTTTCCATCCCTTTGCTGTCACGTACCGAAAGGTAGGAAACATAAGGGGCAAACAGGCTTTGTAGTACCTTCCTTGGAATTCCCTGACCGTCAATAAAATAACGCAGTTTCTCCTTTTTGAGGCTTTTAAGTGCTATGGTCTCTTCAAATTCGTAGGCTTCATGCTTCAATCCCCGAGGCTTTTTGAGGTTTACTTCGCACAGCGATGCCGCACTCTTTGCAGGATGTCCAAAAGCCGTTAAAATGGCCGATATCAGCACTGACTTCCCCGCCCCGCTTGGGCCGGAAAAAACCACCAGACCTGGTTCAAAATCAAGCTCCGCTTCCTTAAAGGTTACCAGATCCCGTAAAAAAAGCCTCTCTACCAATTTCTGTCTCCCCAGTGCAGTTTTTCACGAAGCACAGAAAAATAGTTATGCTCTTTGCGGTGAATCAGGGTCGCACCCTTTTTCGCTCCGGCAATGTAGAGCACATCCCCCTCTTCAAGCTCATACACTTCCTGTCCGTCAATAGACGCGATAGCACGGTATTTTTCGGCATCCAGTTCAATGCTGAAATCTGCCGGTACGACAAGCGGACGCTGATTGGCAAGCGAATGTGCCAGTACAGGAGTAATGATGAACGCCTGTGTCAGCGGGTAGAGAATCGGGCCACCTGCCGAGAGGTTGTATGCTGTCGAACCTGTCGGTGTGGAGATGATGAGTCCGTCTCCGGTGTAGGAGTTGAAACGTTCACCGTCAATAGATGCATTGACTTTTACCATCTTTGATGGTTCCGGAGAGGTGATAACCACATCGTTAAAGGCGATAAAACTGATCTTGCTGCCGCTTTTTTTCTCGATGTAGCCTTCTATCATCATTCTGTCATCCACCCGGTACTCACCGATAAGCAGACGATCAAGGAAACTGTCTACATCTTCAATGGTAATGTCTGCCAAAAAGCCGAGATTTCCCGCATTGATACCCACGACAGGCTTTTGATATACATAGCTTCGACGCACCAGTGAAAGCAGCGTACCGTCACCTCCGAGAGAGACCAGAAAGTCCGCTGATTCACACATCTCTTCAAACGCAACACCTTCGAGCCCTATCATTTTTGCAGAATTCTCCCACAACACTACTTGAATGCCCTTCTTTTCGAACTGACTGCGTATCTGCTCGTAAAGCGGCTTTATCTCCGGAGCCTCCGGCTTGAGAATGAATCCTGCGCACTGAACCTGCGGTAACTGTTTCACGTTGTTGTGCTCCATAATATTTGATATCATTAGGGTAACATAGTGTTGCTTGTGAGTGTACAAAAAATGTCATTTTGGCATCTTTTGATACATCTTTAATGATAAATATACACACCATTTTCTTCTCGAAAGGCTTATGATTCACACAATAGAGTAAGTGAATCGCAGGTGTCTTCTACCCGTTAGAGATTTCCTAAACAACTTTTGGATATAATCGCGGCACTATTTATTTATGAGGATTGCACGTGAGAACACATTATTGTGCCGAAATTAACGAAAACCATATCGGTGAAGAAGTCACCGTAGCCGGATGGGTTGCCAGCCGTAGAGACCACGGAGGGGTGATCTTCATCGACCTGCGTGACAAAGACGAGGTCGTCCAGCTTGTCTGCGATCCTGCTGACAATGCCGATGCCCACAAAAAAGCCGAAGAGGTACGCGACCAGTTCGTCCTTATCGCTACAGGAAAAGTAAGAGCCAGAGGCGAAGGGCTTGAAAACCCCAACCTCAAGACCGGTAAAGTCGAAATCGTCGTGGACAATCTCATCATTGAAAACCGTTCCAGACCGATGCCGTTCGATCTCGGGGACGAAAAAGTCAACGAAGAGATCCGTCTGAAGTACCGCTACCTTGAACTCAGAAGCCAAAAGTCCTATGACATTTTCAAACTGCGTTCCAAAGCGACCATTGCCGCACGTAACAGCCTTGACGAGCTTGGTTTCCTCGAAGTAGAAACACCGGTACTGACCAAATCCACACCGGAAGGTGCACGTGACTACCTTGTACCAAGCCGTGTACATCCGGGCGAATTCTACGCACTGCCGCAGTCTCCACAGCTCTTTAAACAGCTATTGATGGTAGCAGGTTTCGACCGCTATTTCCAGATCGCCAAGTGTTTCCGTGACGAAGACCTCCGTGCTGACAGACAGCCGGAATTTACCCAGATAGATGTTGAGATGAGCTTCTGCAGTGAAGATGATGTCATTGCTGTTGCAGAAAAACTCATCAACGATATCTTTACCCAGTGCGGCTTTGATATTCCCAAAACATTCAAGCGTATGACGTACGCAGAAGCGATGGAAAAATACGGTTCGGACAAACCGGATCTGCGTTTTGATATGGCTATGGTCGATGTCATCGACATCTTTGAACGCTGTGACAACGAGATCTTTGCCAGTATTGCCAAAGCACCAAAGCGCAACCGTATCAAAGCCCTCAAAGTGCCAAACGGAGACAACATCTTCTCCAAACGCCAGATGAAAGGCTTTGAAGACTATGTTCGCAAATTCGGTGCACAGGGTCTTGGATACTTCCAGATGAAAGAAGACGGTCTCAAAGGACCACTGACCAAATTCTTTACCGAAGATGACCTTCAAGCCATCATCGACCGTTGCGGGCTTCAGGTTGGCGACGTTGTCTTCTTTGGTGCCGGCGAAAAGAAAACAGTCCTGGACTACATGGGGCGGTTCCGTCTTTATCTCGCAGAGATCATGGATATCATTCCTGAAGGGGTCTTCGAGTTCCTGTGGGTTGTGGACTTCCCAATGTTCGAAGTGGAGGACGGCCGTGTCAAAGCGCTGCACCACCCGTTCACCCAGCCAAAATCGCTTGACTTTGACGACATTGAAGAGATCGAATCGATCGCTTACGACATTGTCCTTAACGGTACAGAGCTTGGCGGAGGATCAATCCGTATCCACAAAGAGGATATGCAGGCAGAGATCTTCAAACTCCTCGGTATCAGCGAAGAAGAGGCTCAAGAAAAATTCGGCTTCCTGCTTGACGCACTCAAATTCGGTGCACCGCCACACGGCGGTTTTGCACTGGGGCTTGACAGACTCATCATGCTCATGACCGGTACAGAGAGCATCAGAGATGTCATTGCCTTCCCCAAAACCCAGCGTGCACAGTGTCTGCTTACCCAGGCACCGAGTCCCGTAGACAACGAGCAGCTTAAAGAGCTGAGTCTACGTATCCGTCAGACACCAAGCGCATAAACTGTAGGGTGTTGTCCCCGACAACACCTTTATGAATATACATACAAACATTGGTGTTGTGAGGGCACAACACCCTACCAAACTTATTGAAGGGATAGAAAATGAAAAAATTATTTTTAATCATCGGAGCACCAGGCTCAGGAAAAACAACCGACGCAAGCATCATCGCCCAAAAGCACAGTGACAAAATTGTACACTACTCTACCGGTGATATGCTTCGTGAAGAAGTGGCAAGCGGTTCAGCGCTTGGTAAAGAGATTGAAAGCTACATCTCAAAAGGTGCACTTGTTCCTCTTGAGATCATCGTCAACACCATCGTCTCCGCCATCAAGAATGCCCCGGTTGACAACATCCTCATCGACGGCTACCCAAGAAGCGAAGAGCAGATGACAGCCTTTGACGAACTGGTCAACAAAGAAGATGATATCGAACTGGTCTCTGTGATTGAAGTGCGTGTCAGTGAAGAAGTAGCAAGAGAGCGTATCCTTGGGCGCCGTGCGGAAGCGGCACCGGGTGAAGAGCGCAGTGATGACAACGAAGAGGTCTTTGAAAGCCGTATGAAAATTTACACCGAACCACTGCCTGCCATTCAGAAGTTTTATGAAGAAAAAGGCCTTCTGCATGTCATTGACGGTGAACGCAGCCTTGATGAAGTTGTTGCAGATATGGAACAGTTTATATTGAGTAAAATATAGCGCATGTTTCCCTTTTATTCCTGGTTTGACCAGGAATCCTGACTAAAACATTATATCCTAACGTAAAATTCTCTTTCTTCTATATCTTTCATTTTTATCAAATCAAATTTATATTTATATATACATTATATAAAAAACCAATAAATCCAAGTACAGACAATACCATATTCCATCTGATAAAAACTCTATTGCAATAATCATAAAATGAAACAAATATATCATAAATTGAAAGATAAGTTTAAAATGAGTAATCTATATCATAACTCTAATATATAGTTGTAGTAAATCCATTCATATACTTGACATTAAGAATATTTTTTACTATACTACTTCCACCAAAATAAAAACAAGGAAAAAACATGAAAACAAGTATCTTTACAAAAGTAACTGCCGGTATTACACTGTCACTCGTGGCTTCAACTATGCTTCACGCAACAAACGGAGATACACTTATCGCCGTTGGCACTAAAGCAAGAGGTATGGGTGGTACCGGTATCGCCG
>JALWHT010000165.1 GCA_026983515.1 Sulfurovum sp. | reverse complement strand
TCCATCCATGTTTTTGGCATCAGCTTCTGATGATACGCTTCAATGCGGTCATACGCCAGTTTGAGTGCCTCTCTGAGTTTACTGTCAATGTTCTCATAGGCGGCTGCCATCGCATCAGTCGATACCATCAGCTCTTCGTCACTCTGTGGCTCCCAGCGATCAAAACGTGCTATCTGCGCACGCAGCGCCTTGTTACCCTCTGTCTGTATCTCTTTGAGAAGTCCGGAAACAATGCCCGTCACCCCCTCGATATCCATCTTCCCGCGCTCAAGAAGCTCGTTGAAGTTGGCTTCAAATGTATCGTCGTTGCTGTAAAATATTTTCATTGTGTCATCCTAATTACATTTGGTGTTGTAAGGGTACAACACCCTACATACCATATTTTCTTTTGTATCTTGGCAGCATGCTTTCATTCCCCAATACTCCGCCCTGGTGTATATAGATAACGGGTTTCGATAATACCTGAGTGTGAGCAAGCAAAGTACGCCATCCAAGCGGGTCATAAAGCAAATCAAAAATTACACCCGTTTGTTGTTGTAATTTTAGCCAAATTTCGTAATTTTCTCGATAAAGTTTTCCAAAATGGTGTTTTTTGGGTAATGAAAGTATCGTTGGATGGCAGTTATTATCGGCTTCAAGCATAGTAAACTGTTTTTTCAAATAGTCACTCCCTCCAACACAGGCACACGTATACACTGTAGGGCGTTGTTCCCCGACAACACCTTCCTTACATAATGCCTTTTGTAAATATAAAGCTATCGTACCTGTACCGGAAGGAAGAAAGATATTAAAATCCTCAATACCCTGCTCTTTTTGCCATTCAATAATCTCTTGAGCCAAAAGTCTGATACCATACTCTGCCTCTTGCTGCCGACCACCCTCCTCTATAAACAAAACATTATCACCAAAATGCTCCCTGCTCCCTATTCCCTCCTCCCTAATTATCATTCTGTTTTCAAGAGCTGCTTTATAGTTTCCATGAGGATTCTCTTTCAGGTAATCGGCAACATGATCTACATAATACTCAAACTGCCACCCTTTCATCTTTGCCAATACTGACAGAGAGTACATCGCATTGGATTGTGCGGAGCCATAAGAGACAACCTTGTTAATATGAGGAAATTCATGGGTAAGAAAGTAGTGAAATTTACGGGCTTTGTTTCCAGAAAAATCGGGATGGATCAGATCATCACGTTTGAGATAAAAGGTATGGTTTTCAAAAGTGACAGGTTGGATAGGAGAAGGAAGATTTAATGTAAGCATCAATATAAAGGTGCGTGATTACGCACCCTACGTGTGTTAATTCCGCCCAATACAGTTGAGATCTTCGTAAGCCTGCTCAAGGCGCTTGACCATCGACTCCTCACCGGCACGCAGCCACTTGCGAGGATCGTAGTAGCTTTTATTCGGTTTGTCCTCACCTTCGGGGTTACCGATCTGCCCTTGCAGATAGTCGTGGTATTTTGCCACATAACCGCGAACACCGTCCCAGAATGCCCACTGGGTATCGGTATCGATATTCATCTTGATCACACCGTAGCTGATAGCATCACGAATATCTTTCAGTTCACTTCCCGAACCGCCATGGAAGACGAAGTTGACAGGTTTTGGTGCAGTGTTGTACTTCTCTTCAATGTACTTTTGGGAGTTGTCAAGAATTTCCGGACGCAAGATGACATTGCCTGGCTTATAGACCCCATGGACATTTCCAAAGGATGCGGCAATAGTAAACTTGTCAGAGACTTTCAAAAGCTCTTCATACGCGTATGCAACCTCTTGGGGCTGTGTATAAAGCAGTGCGTTGTCCACATCACTGTTGTCCACACCATCCTCTTCGCCGCCGGTGATACCCAGCTCGATCTCAAGGGTCATACCCATTTTGCTCATACGCTCCAGATAGCGTTTGCATGTCTGAATATTCTCTTCAAGCGGCTCTTCGGAAAGATCGATCATGTGTGAAGAAAAAAGCGGTTTACCTGTGCTTTCAAAATGCGCTTCACTTGCATCCAGCAGCGCATCGATCCATGGCAGCAGTTTACGTGCTGCGTGATCCGTGTGCAGTACAACAGGCACACCGTACGCTTCCGCAAGCGTATGCACATGCTGTGCACCGGAAATAGCACCCAGCACTGCTCCTGTTTTTGAATCAATACCCTTACCAGCATAGTATGCTGCACCACCGTTACTGAACTGAACAATCACCGGAGAGTTGACCTTTTTAGCCGCTTCCATCACTGCATTGACCGAAGGGGTACTGACTACATTGACTGCCGGAATGGCAAACTCGTTTGCTTTTGCAATCGCAAAAAGTGTCTGCAGGTCATCACCGGTTACAACACCTGCCGATATGGCATCCATCACTTTTGTTGACATCGTTATATGTTCCTTTATTTCTGTTTGGTTTATTTAAGTTTTATGCTTACATGCTTCATCAGATCACTTACCAGTTTCTCTTTGGCAATTTCCAGCTTCAGCGCCGGCGAGATCTTTTCAAGAGGCGGTAACTTCTTTTTCGATTTTACAAGCCGTTTTTTGATCTTAGCATAACGCTTCCTGACCGCATCATCACTCACCGATACATTGGCAAGCTGTTTTTGCATCCAGTAGTTAGTCAGCGCATTCTCTTTTTGTACTTTACTCAACTGATTATTGGCTGCTAATGCAATCATCTGTCTTGGTGCGACCATCTCCAGTACACGTACTTTATCCTGGGGAGGCAATGTCGCCCATGTGGCTTTGCCTTTGGTCATGATCTGAAGTGCTTTATTCACATCATCCACACTGATCGCCATCATACCGGCATATCCTGCAACCGTATCCGAATTCGGTTCCACACGAACCTGTACACCACGCATCAGATCTTTCACAATCTGCTGTTCGGCAATCTGCATTTTAATACGGTCTTTGATTTTTTCAAGGGGAGGAACCTGGGCAAGTGCACTCTGTGCTTTTGCCCGTGCTTTGATCTTTTCGTATGCCTGGGCAATCGCTTCATTGCTTACATTGAGATCGGCTGCTTTTTTCTGCATCCATAAACGGGAAAGTACTGCATTTGCCTCTTCTTTGGAGAGGCCTTTTTTTGCTTCATTTGCCAAAACAAGCGGCAACGACATCTCTTTAATCAGTGCCAGGCGCTGTTTGTTTGGCAGAAGGTCAAAATCTTTTACCTTTCCTTTGGTACGTTCGGAAAGATAAGCATCTGCCTCTTTTTTAAGAATTTTTTTTCCATTGACCGTAGCAACAACTGCTTTTGCAGACCGGCTCACAGGTTTGGCAGGTCTTCCTGCTCCCATACCGAGGCCGTTGAGATTCACCATTCCAGGCGTATCATCTTTCTCATTAAGCATGCCGCTCAACCTGTCTTTCAAGTGGTCAGCCATTGCCGGTGAAATACCAAGCAGACAAACAACGCCAAGCGCTATAAACGATCGTTTCATTTCTCCTCCCCCTCCAAGACTCTAAATTATTTGCTTACGCTTGCGTCTTTTTCCATATCGACAATTTTTGCTTTACTTCTCAGCTCTTTTGCCATTTCCGCAATTTTCTTTGCAAATTCCTGCTGCTTGAGTGATGCAATGATTCTGCTTTTAACCGCTTCATAGGGAACTGTCTTGGGTGCCTCTTTGCTTTCAAGGTAGATTACATGGTATCCAAACTGCGTTTTTACCGGTTTGGTTGTAATTTCACCCGGCTTGAGCGACCAGACCGCTTTTGAGAAAGCAGGAACCATCTGTCCCTTCTTGAACTTACCGAGATCACCACCTTTTGCTGCTGACGGACCGGTAGACTTTGCTTTAGCCAGCTCAATGAACTTCGCCTTCAGCTTGTCACCCTTAAGCCCTTTGAGCTGCTTGATAATATCATTGGCACTCTTTTCATCTTTCACAAGAATATGTCTTGCATGCACAAGTTCCGGCATTTTGAACTTATCTTTGTTCTTGTCATAAAATGCCTTCGCTTCACTGTCGCTGACAACAGCATTGTCCATCTGCTTCTTCATCCACATGTTCACGGCAAGCTCGTTACCGATCTTCTCCATGTTACGCTTGAATTCAGGAGTCTTGTCAATGCCTTCTTTTTTCGCTACCTCTGCAAAGAGTGCTTTTTCAACCAGTGTCTTCTTGACCAGCGCTTTTTGCTGAGGCGTCAACTGCTCGTAGTGTGCATTTGGCGATGTCGCACTTACAAATGCCTCGGCATCTTTTTTGGTAATATTGTGTCCGTTAACGGTCACCAGAATGTCCGAAGCAACAACGGATGTTGCCATAACAGCCACTGCGATTAGTGAAGTTTTTGCAAGTTTTAACATATACTCTTGTCCTTTTGAGTTAAAAATTATAAGTAGAGTTAGTATATCTGTTATAGTTAAACAATTCATTAACAATTACGCGTTATGCTAAGATTTTTTTAAGGAGTTGAGTCACTATGGCTAAAAAGGTAAAAAAAGCGACAAAAAAAGAGATCGAAGCAATTAAAAAACTGTTCCTTGAACACTATCCAGATTCAGTAACGGAACTAAACTACCGCAACATTTACGAACTGCTCATTGCCGTGATGCTTTCGGCTCAGTGTACCGACAAACGGGTCAACATCATTACCCCTGCACTCTTTGAACGCTACCCTGACCCCGTTTCACTTGCCAATGCCGACCTTGACGAGGTCAAATCATACATCAACACCTGCTCCTTTTTCAACAACAAAGCCAAGAACCTCATCAAGATGGCACAAAGTGTTGTCGAGAACTATGGCGGAAAGATACCGCTTGAGCGCGATGAGCTTGTCAAACTCGCAGGTGTCGGGCAAAAAACCGCCAATGTGGTAATGATAGAGTACACCGGTGCCAACCTCATGGCGGTCGATACCCATGTCTACCGCGTTGCACACCGCCTTGGACTCTGCGATGCCCCAACTGCCCTTAAGTGTGAAGAGGAGCTGACAAAGAAGTTCAAAACCGATCTGCACCGGCTCCATCAGGCGATGGTACTCTTTGGGCGCTACCGCTGCAAGGCTGTCAAACCCGAATGTGATGACTGCTTTATGAAACCCTACTGTAAAACAATGGAGAGCTTCAAAGTATAGCGTGGCTACATCGCTGCAATGATCTTTTGCAGAACCTCAAAGGTTTTTTCTACCGAGTCGAGCTTCACCATCTCCCGTGTCGAGTGCGGGTAGCGGATGGTCGGGCCGATAGAGGCAAATTTCATCCGCGGATACTTCTGGGCAATCACCCCGCACTCAAGCCCGGCATGGATCGCCATGAGCTTACTCTCTCCAAACACTTCGCGCATCTTGGTATTGACCAGTTTGGTAAAGCCGGTCACATCAGGCTTCCAGGCGGGGTATTTGTCCTCGACCTTCGTTAAAAAGCCGTACCGTTCAAAGAGTGCAACCGTCTCTTGCGTCAAACTGTCAAGTGCTTCCATATCCATCGCTCTGGCACTTGTTTCTATCTGCAAGCCGCCCTTTTCATCTGCGGTAATGATGGCAAGGTTAATGCTGGTGTGGGGGATGCCAAGTTCCTCGTTCATCTCATGCACACCGTGTTTGAATACATTGATAAGTTCAATGACCTTTGCCCCCTCTTTGAGAATATCCGGAGATTCATTCAGCACCCGTACTCTCACTTCTCCTTTGGCTTCAAGCGGCGTTTCGCTTCTGACAATGGCAACGGTATTGGCAGGAATGGCATTGCGCCGCTCACCGGCATAGAGGCTTACAAGCTGTGTCACTCCTGCCTCTTTGAGGTAGCTGCCAAGCACCTTGATGGCAGAAGGGATACCTTTATCAATATCTACCCCCGAATGTCCACCAGGCAGTCCATTAACTGCAACCTCATAACAGGTACCCGTTCCCTCTACATACACATCCTGTTTCAATGCCGTAATATCCGCGCCTCCGGCACACCCTATATAGACCTCTGCCTCATCCTCACTGTCAAGGTTGAGCATATACTCCGCTTTCAGGTCAAACGCCAGCGCATTGGCACCGATGAGCCCTATCTCCTCATCGGAGGTAAAGAGAAACTCCAGCACCTTTCCCTCCTCCATCAGCTGCATCATCATCGCCACTGCCATACCATTATCCGCCCCCAAAGAGGCATCTTTGGCTCTCATCCATCCCTCTTCGACATACGTCTCTATTTGCGGTGCCTTCCCCATACAGACCATATCGTAGTGCGCCTGCAGGCAGAGTCTTGGCGTACCTTTGCAGGCATAGATGTTCTTTGCTTCATCCACCTCTACCTCATACCCTCTCTCCTTCGCAAACGCTACCAGAAAATCATACAGCCCCTCCGCCTCCTTCGAACAGTGCGGTATCTGCGTCAACCTCTCAAAATACTCAATAATTTTTGACATTTCATTCCTTTACTTACTTCTCTTCATGTTTGTGTCATTTTTGCACCTTTTGTGCAGGTGTGTATGCGCCCATATTTGCGAAGCAAGGCGCATAAAGCACCGTCCGCACAATTGCAAAAGTGACGATTTTTGCCTACTTTTTCTAAAAAAGTAGGAAGAAAACATAGATTTACTATAAAAGCTTGTTTAATCAAAAGAAGTATAATACAATCACATAAAAATCAGGAACCAAATATGTGCCTCATCATCACCATCCTCTTCCTCGTCATGGGCATCCAAAACCTCGTAGAGGGCTACTACAATATGGCAGCCTTGCAGCTTCTCATCGCGGTCGGATTTGCCTTTATGCTCTGGCGGAACATTCAAGTGGCCCGCTGTGAACGCACAGGCAACTGCAGCGGGTGTACGTTGCCAAACTGGCTGACAAAATGGTTTCAGAAAAGTGATAGTAAAAGGAAAGAATAATGGAACACTTTTTTACCTGCCCATACTGCTGGGAGACCATCTCGATGGTGCTTGACCCGAGTGAAGAGGAGAGTGAGTACATTGAAGACTGTGAAGTGTGCTGCCGTCCGATTGAACTCTCCTTCAAGTTCTCCAACGAACAGCTTGTACGTTTTGAAGCACGGAGGATGGAAGGTATTTGATACTACGCATACAAAAACGTAAACCGATCCACCATCTCTCCGCCTACTTCCACCTTCTGTATAAACATCTCATAGGGTCTTACCCATACCCCATAGTCACCATACAGTGCACGATAGACTACCATCGGCTCCTCAGTCTCTGAGTGGCGTGCCACCATCAGCACTTCATACTCATTGCCTTTGTAGTGTCGGTAGATGCCTTTTTGTATTTCCATAGTTATCTCTGCTTTTTGATGCTATTCTACCAAAGTTTTACAAAAGTATTGCTCTGTGAGCCATAACGATAGAACAATACCGTTTTACTGAAACTGTTTCAAGACAAACGCCGTAAAATAAAGAAACACAATAAACCCTACCGTCCAGACAAACGCCTGTTTGACATTCATGGAGGGGTTGTGCGTCCCGCAGTAGGGGCAGCGGCGTATCCCCTTTTCCACGTCCTGTTTGCAATAGCGGCAGGGAACCTTTTTCTTCTCCATCACATCATCCTACACAGCATAGTAGGTCGCTTTTGGATGGTGAACTACCAGTGCGGTGGTACTCTGTTCAGGGTGGATCTGGAACGTTTCACTCAGTTCTATACCAAACTCTTCAGGCTTCAACAGGTCAAAGATAATGCGGCTTTGCTCCAGATCCGGACAGGCGGGGTAGCCAAAGGAGTAACGCGCACCGGGATAGCGGTTCATCCGAACATCACGCAGGTTTGCTTTTTCATCTTTGCCCAGTCTGTCAAGGTCGATACGGATCTGTTTGTGCGCTACCTCTGCCAATGCTTCTGCCAACTCTACCGAGAAGCCGTGCACCATATTGTACTCGAGGTACTTTCCGGCATCGTAGAGCTCCTTCTCATAGGCTGAGAACTTCGAGCCCGCACTCACACAGGTGATCGCCAGCACGTCGTGCCGCTCATGTCTGAAGAAATCACTGAGCGCACGGTAGGGCTTTCTGCGCTGTCTTGGAAAACTGAACGCATACTCCGCACGTCCTACAACTTCTTTGAAAGGCTCACGATTGGCATTGGCATCGACATTCCACCCTTCAATTTCAGGGAAAACCAGCAGTTCCTGATCGTTGCTTCGCACCGGATAGTAACCGTAGATGATCGTCGGCTCAAAGAGATCCTTTTCAATGAATTCACGTTTGAGACGTTCATAGGCAGGATAAACCTTCTCTTCGAGCATCTTTTCATACTCTGCTTTGTCCATTTTTCCCTTTTTGTAGCCCCAGTGCATCTTGATAACCGTCTTTTTGTTGACCCACTCAAAGACCGTATCAAGGTCAAGATCGGCTTTCTGCAAAACACGGCGTCCCCAGAACGGCGGGGTGGGAATATCGACAGGTTCCGGCAGCTGTATCTCTTCGAACGGCGGAATGACCACCTCTTTCTTCTCTTTCTTTTGGGTACGTTCAACCATATCGCCTGCCAGTCTTGTCTCAAGCACAGCATCAGGATTGGTTTTAACCTCTTCATTGTACTTCTCAATACGGCTCATCGCCACTACCCCGTCAAAAGCATCACGGCAATAAAAAATAGGCCCCTTGTATATCGGTCGGCAGAAGTCGTCTACGAAGGAACGTGTCAGTGCCGCACCGCCGAGGAGTACCGGAATAGTCAACCCCATCTCGGCCATTGTCTCAAGGTTATCTTTCATAACAGCGGTAGATTTGACCAGCAGCCCGCTCATACCGATGGCCTGGATCTCTTTTTCCTTCATCACATCCAGATAGGTCTCAAGCTCGGTTTTGATACCGACATTGATCACTTTGAAACCGTTATTGGAGAGAATAATATCAACCAGATTCTTACCTACATCGTGCACATCCCCCTTGACCGTACCAATGACAAGTGTCGTATCGGTCTCCTTCTCCTGTTTGGTCAGGTAGGGGTTAAGATAGTCGACGGTTGCTTTCATCGTCTCTGCACTTTGGAGTACAAACGGCAGCTGCATTTGTCCGCTTCCAAAGAGTTCACCGACCACTTTCATCGCATCGATAAGTATCTCGTTGACAATGCGGTCTGGGTGGATCTCTTTACGCGCTTCTTCAACCAGCGGAATCATCCGTTCCTTGTCCCCATCCATTAGAAGCCTCGCAATCTTCTCTTCAGCATTCATCGCTTCATATTCTTCATCGTTTGCTTCGGTATCAACCACTTTGTCCGAGAAGTGTTCTATAAACTTAAAGAGTGACTGATCGTCAGGGTGGAAGAGGAGCTCTTCACATACTTCAATGTCCTCTTTGCTCATTTTACTCAGAGGAATAATATGCTTAACGTTAATGATGACAGAGGTAAGGCCCGCTTCGATACAGTGGTGCAAAAAGACCGAGTTAAGATACATACGGGCATTCTTGTCCAGACCAAACGAGATATTACTCAGTCCCAGTGTTGAGCCCACTTCGGGGTGACGCTTGTGCAGTTCACGTATGGCTTCAAGTGTCTGGATGGCAGCATCACGGTACTCCTCATCACCTGAACCTACTGTAAAGGTCAGCACGTCAAAGATCAGGTTGTGTGGCGCAATACCGTGGCGGTTGACACAAAGATCATAAAGCCGTTCGGCAACAGCTATCTTCTCCTCCTTGGTCTTTGCCATCCCCTTCTCATCAATGGTCAGACAAACCAGTGCCGTACCATATTTTTTTGCCAGGCCGCAGATTGCATCGAGTTTCGCTTCCCCATCTTCAAGGTTGACCGAGTTGATGATGGGCTTGCCGCCGATGCACTTGAGCCCCTCCTCCATCGTATTGACGCGGGTTGCGTCCGGCATCAGAGGCAAAGGTATCTTCTGGTTGTAAAGCTCCATGACTGCACGCATATCTTTCGCACCGTCACGTCCTGCAAACTCGACGTTGACATCAAGACAGTGCGCCCCGTCACGTACCTGAGCCTGCCCAACTGTCAGTGTCCCCTCGTAGTCACCTGCAATGATCAGTTCACGGAATGCCTTGGAGCCTGTTGCATTGCTGCGTTCTCCAATGAGCAGCGGCGCCGGCTCCTGAAAGAGGTCGACCGTGTTAAAAAGTGAAGCGATACTTGGCTTGATGGAGCCAGACGGTGCTTTTGGTTTGAGCGTGGACACCGCTTTTTTGAGCGCCTGAATATGCTGCGGTGTTGTACCGCAGCAACCGCCAAGGAAACTCACCCCGTCAAATTCGGTAAACTCCAGCTGTTTTTCAGTAAACTCGTCCGGTCCCATCGGATAGTAGGTATACCCCCCACGGTTTTGGGGCAGCCCGGCATTGGCATGGATAGAAAGTGGAATATTACACAGTTCACTAAATACTTTGAGGTGTTTTTTCGCCT
>JALWHT010000164.1 GCA_026983515.1 Sulfurovum sp. | reverse complement strand
ATTTCATCATAAAATCCATATTGTTTACCCCGTTGTCTTCAGGATAGAGTGTCGACATATGATGGCGCTTTTTCTGAATAATATGGAAAACACCTGACGGACTCCGAAACTGCGGTGCTCCGGAAGTCACCGGGCCACTCCACCATACCGTGCCGTCACGGTCTACTGCATAAAAACGGCCGTCACTGCCCGGCTCTCTGACAGAAACCAAAATAAAATCTTTTCCTGTCAAGTCAACAATACGGCTCTCTCCGTTTTTCAGATTCACCACTTCAAATACTGTTTTCTCAATGGGTACCAGCTCATACGTGAGCGGTACCATCGGCGCATTCGGGTCATACTCTACATCTGCCAGCAGCGTCATCGGCAGCAGCAGCCAAAGCGGGAACCTGAAAAATATACGCATCAGAGAACCTTCAATCTCTTTTTGGCAATAGACGCCGCTTTAGTATCAGGATAACTATCGATCACATTCTGAAAGAAGACCTTTGCCTTTTCTTTTTGCCCAGTCTTCTCCAGAGAAATCGCCGTATGCAGGATCAGTACATCCATATAGCTTGCCTGATCGTAAAGACTCGCACTCTTTTTATAGTAAAAAAGGGCATCACCATATCTTTTTGTATAGTAGGCGATTTCACCAAGATAATAATTGGAAGCCGCAGGTTTGTAGCCCTTTTTTGCAGTGATGGCAAAACGTTCCTGCGCTTTGTCATAGCGTTTTTTGACAAAGAAACGTACCCCTTCACTGTAGAGCTTGGCAGGTGCCGTTTGACTTAAAGAGGGCTGCTTTGCCGAAACTCTGGAAGCCGCTTTCACTGTTTCAGGCATCTTCGAACCCAATATTCTTTTCAACTCAGCCTTGCTGACATAGGTACTGTTGATCTTGTCGATCATCGTACCAAGTTCTTTGATCAATGCAACTGTTTCATTATTATCTGAGGAAGACGCAGGATGCCGTTGCGCCTCTTTGAGCTGTGCCATCTGTACATTGAGCCCCTCTATCAGTGACGTAAGCCCATCAATGCGCTCATTCTGTTCCATGACGATCTGCTGCAAACGCATCAGGGTGTGACGGTTCTGCATCGCCAGGTCACTGCTTGCGGTAAGCGGCATCAGTGCACCTACAGTCAGCAGCATGGCTACCATCAGCTTACGCATTTACTTCACCAGACGAAGGTCTACCCTTCGGTTCTGTGCATAGCACGCATCTGTCTGTGCCGTACAAGCAGGGTTGCTTTCACCGTAACTGACAAGTACCATACGTGAGGCAGGAATACCCTGCATCACCAGTGAATCTTTAACCGCTTTGGCACGTTTGAGACCCAACGCATAGTTGTACTCATCGGTACCGAACTCATCACAGTTCCCTTCAACTTTTATCTTTCCTCCTACACGCTGCGCATTGGCTGCATCTTTGGAAATGGCTCCTTCCTGGCTTCCGGGAACGGTATAGTCATCAAAATTGAAGTAGACTGACTGAAAACCGTCGCTGCTGCTGTTGTAGGTACCGTTGTTGCCGTAGCGCCCCTCGTCAATACTGACCGTATCCGCATCGGAAATGTTGCTGCCGCCAATGCCGCCTGGAGCAGGCTGTCCACAGCCGCTGAGCATCAGCAGTGCCAGTGTAGAGAGTGTCAAAAGCGTTTTGTTCATTGTATTTTCCTTTTACCAGTCTATTGCTTGAATTCTGTTCCCGTTCACCGGGAAGAGCTGACTCTGTTTTGAGTAGAGGTTGATGTAGCCTGCCGAAGTACGGCCGCCAAGCTGCTTGAGATACAGCACAACCGAACCATCGGAAGAGAAGGTCGGAAACTGATTACTGCCGGTTGTTGTCAGTGGCCGTGAAGCAGGATCATCAGTTGATGTCAAATAGATGTTGAATGTGTTGTTGCCAAATGCACTGCTGCTCTCGCGGCTTGCGTAAACAACTTTATTGTTGAAGGCATCACAGGCATTGTTGTTACGCCCGCGATACACTACCTGTGAAACGGCCGAACCGTGAACAGGCTTTTTGAAAATGTTGGCGTACCCCAGACGGTTGGAGACAAATACGACACTGTTTTCACTCTCTGCATACTTTCCGCCTACATCGATACCGTTGAAACGTGTCACACGTGTCTTTTCACCTGTTGAGAGGTTCAGTTCATATATATCAGGCTGCCCGTTTGGTGCCATCGTCAAAAGCACTTTTTTGCCGTCTTTACTGACATCAGAACAAACCATCATCCCTTCCGAAGAAGCTACCCTGCTTTTGGTACCACTATAAATGTTCAGACGGTACAGTGTAGGCACCACACCGTTAAAAGAGGTATAGTAAAAGCTGCGCTGATGACTGTCAGCCCATTTTGGAAAGAGATTCAAACCACCTCTGATAATCGTTTTCTGATAGGTAAAGGTGTAGTCTGCAAGTGCAATCTCACTGTGTTTGGGTGTCGTATAGCGTGCAAAGACCACATAACGGTTGATCCAGTCAATGGAGGGATACTTGAGTACGGCATTGATGTCATAGACTGCTTTGTGAATGAGAAAAGGCATTTTTGCAGAAGAGCCAATGGCGTAACTCTTTTTAAAGAGCATCGTACCGTTTGCCGTTTTGAAGAGTTTGACAGAGAGTTTCGTTCCCTGTGCCCTGGACATTGAAAATTTCAGCAGATATTCTCTGGACTTCAGCGCCGGATCTATCACCGTTGTCGTAAAATCTCCCTGACGGTGCGTATCGTCTGCCAGGAAATGCCCCGAGATCTTCAAGTCTGAAAGGAAAATCTTAAATGCACGCTCGTTTGGAAGCGGAGAGTCGTCTTCTACCGCAATTTTGGTACGCTGTTCAACGTCTTTTTCAATAGTCAGCGTCGCATCGACGGCAAAGAGATTAAGGGTCAGCAGAAACAGTAAGAGAAAACGCAACAACAATCCTTTTCAGCAACTCAAGAGGCTGCTTTTATAAAACTTTGTACATTGTATCAGTATGGCATTAACACTCTATTAAGTCATACAATGAAATACCGTTATCATAGCATACAATTGTGGTAAAATTATAACAAATACATTCAAAAGGAGTCAATCGTGGAAGCACTTCGCAAAATGGCGGTGGCAGGTACTTTCTATCCGGCTTCTTGCCAAAAGCTCAAAGCGATGTTTCGGACATTCAACCAAAAGTTCGATACGCTTGACATTGCACCCAAAACCAGAAAAATCATACCAAGGGCTGTCATCGTTCCGCATGCAGGTTACATCTTTAGCGGATATACTGCCAACTTCGCCTACCGTTTTCTGGCACCCAGCAAAGCCAAACGATTCATCGTCATAGGTCCAAGCCACCATGTCTATTTTAAAGGGATATCGGGCAGTTTTTTTGAACACTACCAAACCCCCTGCGGCAACCTTGACATCGACATCCCCTACCTTTTCGCTCTGGCAAAACGCTTCAACATCGGCTTCATACCACCAGCACACGCCAAAGAGCACTCCACCGAAGTACAGATGCCCTTTTTACAGCACTACTTCCCCCACCGCAAGGTCATCGAACTCATTTACAGCGATATTCCCGTAAAAAGCCTGATGAACATTATCACAGCCCTGCTACAGGACAAAGACAATGCTGTCATCATCAGCTCCGACCTCAGCCACTTCCACCCTCTCAAAGAGGCTGAAGCCATCGACAGAAACTGTCTTCTGGGTGTTCGAGACTTTGACTACAACAGACTGCAAAAGTGTGAAGCATGCGGAGAGATCGGTATTAAAGCCATGGTACTTGCCGCCAAGGCTCTCAAGCTGCACAGCAAGCTGCTTGACTATCGAACCAGTGCCGCGGCAACTGGCAATAGACACTCAGTTGTGGGGTATATGGGTGCAATACTGTATGCTAACATTTGAACTATACTTTATAGTATATATTTTTTAAAAGTTCTTAATATTCAAATTTTATAAAAATCCCATATATCAGTATTGTAAAAATCACAATAAAAATAAAAGATACAATATCATGTACTGTGGAGAAAAGATGCTTATCAAATGATGTAATCCATACAATAACCACGATTCTAATGATATTTAAAAACATCATTAAAATCCATCCTGTAACGATAAAAATGCTTTTCTGTAGCATTTTCAGAGGCAAGACTGTTATACCGCCCACAAAGATCAAAAATGGTAAAAACGCATTACAGTCATCGACGATATCGATAACAAAACCATTCGGTAGTCCAATACTGTGGCGGTAAAACGCAAACGGTTCATCAAACACTTGCAAAATTTTTACAACAGTATCATAAATCAACGATGTGTGGAAATCAAGAAGAAAAGAGAAGTTATAAGAAATAGGCAGATAAAAAATAAAAAGAAGTGTAGCCAAGACCGCCACATATTTCATCAAAAATATCATAAGTGACGGTATAGAACTGCTAAATTGACTCTTTTTCAACTCCTTCTACTTACCCTCTTCCTGTAGAACAGAAGAACAAACATAAAGCATATTACCAATATACTTCCCATATTGAAAGCTGGAGCTGAACCATTTTGCGATGTCAGAGAGTTGTCATTATATGATGTTGCATTTGCAAGAGTCACGGGCTCTATTGGTGGAGGCAAAATTCCTGAAAGATCCGGCAGGTCATTACCTAGAACATAGTCAAAACTAAACTCTTTGACATCTCCAGGTTCCATTGCTCCCAAGTCTATAGCAAGATTAATTGTATAATCTCCATAGCCATCATCTTGCCCTTCAAGAATCTTACTTGGCAATACACCCCAACTAGAATCAATATTTGTATTATGAGAGAACTCACCGGTATAGAGTAGTGAAATTACTTTTTTTGTCATTACTCCTTCCGCAATTACAACATCTGTAACAGGGAAAACAGGCAAACCATCTGCACTTCCGTCATATCCTCGTGTATTGTTTGTCTCAAATATATCATAATTAATAAAATCAACATCTGGATCAATTCCCCGAGCATACTTTACATTTTCCAATATTGCATCAGAGATATTTTCAATAGTTACATCGACCTTAAGTACTTTAGAACCCTCTTCCAAAGTATATGTCTGCACCATTCTTAAGAGACCATCAGGTGTTTCAGATGTAGCAGTTACTTGGTGTGTATCTCCTGTAATAGAGGTTGGCATTTCAGGGGATGTCTCCGAAGCATTATTATTCGTATATGTCACATTAGTGTCAGCTGTGATTTCAAGTGTAAAAAATTCCCATGGACTACCTGGTGTCAGATAGTCATCCACACCATAATTCCCTGTACCATTCTCATCAAACAATATACCTGGCGGGTTAGTACCTCCCACACCAAACGTACCGTCATCACTCACTCCCACCTGTATATATCCACTCTCCATAATGATCGAACTTGCCGTTGCAACCACTGTAAAACTACTTATCAACAAGATTATACTAACTATTTTTTTCATTTCTTAACACCCTTTTATTCATTTTCTAAAAACTTTTAAAAACATCAAATTTCAAACCTCGACATATATCAGAACAAATAGGTGACACCTACTGTCCAAGCATCAGCATTATAGTCGGCATCTGAAAGATAGTTATCAAAACCTCTATTATCATACAGCTTTGTATAGTCCACAAATACCAACCAGTTATCATTGAGTTTATACCCTGTTCCCAATCCCCACTGAAAACCACTCTCACTCTGTTTTTCTGTATCTTTGTATTGATATGAAAATTGTCCATATCCAAGTAACGCATACAATTTAAAGTCTCCAAACTGATAGCTTGGTTTGACGTACAGGGCAAGGTTGGACAGATCATTGTTTGTATCTGTCCTTGTTCTACCGTCGCTCCAGTCCTCATCGGAGCCTCCTATATCTGTAATATATCGACCCTCTATTGCGATATATTCATTAAATTGATAACCCGCGATCAATGTAATACCATTCATATCAACATTAGCAGTTACACCATCACTGTACTCTTCATTATAGTTCAGAAACGAAGCACCACCCCCTACATAAAACCCGCAATCTTCTACAATTACAGGAACCGGGACAAGATCTTCTGTCGGGGCAACATTACCTCCCGCATAAACAGACTCTACGCTCAATGCTCCAAATGCCAATACGGCCATTACTTTACTCAAAATACTCCTCCTTAAAATATCTATTACGTAACAATGCAATTATTTTGTATGATGTTCTGAGTAGTCTGGCGATCTTCGGAGAGAAGACCCATAACTTTCCGTCCTGCCCTCACAGACAGTTTAGCTTTGTGCAGAAATGTTTAAACATTCAAATTTTACAGTATGAAACTTTATATTTAACTAAACTGTTTTATTCAATTAGAATAATTGAATAAATTTGCCTTTTTTTATAAATAACCTTTTTTTTTGCATTTGAGACCGGTTATTTAAACAATCTTACACTATCTTCAATCTGTTTCACCTATAATTATTATGTATAATACAATCCACCATAAGGAAAAACCCATGAAAAAAATCACTTTGGCACTTACAGCGGCATCACTATTGGCAACGTTTGCAATAGCACATGAACACGAAGGCAAAAAATACTGGGACTACAACCAGAACGGACCGACCCACTGGGGTGAATTCAGCAAAACATGCGCAAGAGGCCATGCACAGTCACCCATCAATATCGTACCGGGGAAAACTGTCAACCTCAAACCTACCTATAAACTGCATCTTAATGAAGATGTCCATACAATGGCGAAAGTCATCGACAATGGTCACTCCATTAAAGTCACACCGAAAGTTGGCGGTACTGTCGAACTCAACGGCGAAAAATTCAGACTCCTACAGTTCCACTTTCACGGAAAAAGTGAACATACCGTCAACGGAAAGCGCTATGACATGGTTGCACACTTTGTACACCAAAACCCAAAAACGAAGCAGCTGGCTGTCATTGCTGTTTTCTTCAAAGAAGGCAAGAAAAATTCTATGCTTGACAAGATCATCAACAACGTAGGCAAAGAGATCAAGATCGATCCGCAAAGCCTGCTGCCAAAAGATACGCAGCACTATTATCACTACATTGGTTCGCTGACAACACCGCCATGTTCTGAGAATGTACAGTGGTACCTGCTCAAGCAGCCTGTCGAAGCTTCCAAAGCGCAGATTGAAGCCTTTAGAAAATACTATGTCGACAACGAAAGACCGGTTCAGGAACTCTACGACAGAACCATCGAAGCAGAGTAATCTTCTTTTTCGGCTTCCGCATCTGCGGGAGCATCTCTTTTCTCACTACATCACACTCAGAGACAATCAATCTTTTGCTATAAACTCAGCTTCAAAAAGATAGGTACGTGATCCTCTGTGCGGGCCAAAACCAAACTCCTGCAGTTGTTCAAGAAATTCCGTCAATGCCCGGTTAAATGCCGGATTTTGTGAACGTCTCTTGATCTCAAATTCAAAGTGTCCGGTCGGATCGATTTTTAAGTGTACTTTCACCTTCTCTCCAGCAAAATCACTTTGTGCCGGCCATGCTTCAAGCATCTCCTGTACTTTGGCGAGATAACTCTCCTCCACACCGCTGTCATAGGATTTTTGTTTCTTGAGTGAATATTTAATTCTCTCTGAAGCTGACATCGGTACATCTTTCATCTCAAAAAGCTGCTTCTTGGGTTTGCTTTTGATCGGCTTATCGGTAGTTTTGATGACTGGCTTCTTTTTGGGTGTTTTGATGGAAGCAAAAAGATCTTTTGTGTTTCGTCGCTTCAGCTTGGTTGCATTGATATCTTTTCGTTTGATACGCTTTTTAACCAGTTGCTCTTTGATCACTTTTTTATGACTCTGCACTTTTTTTGCCCGTTTCATGTGCGTTTTTTTCGGCTTGCTTACCTGCTTTTTTCTACTCTCTTTCTTTTTATGCATTTTAGGAAGCACTTTCTTTCGGTATGCGCTCAAGCCTACCTGTATACGATGTTCATCTTTCTTGACATAATGCTTTTTTGTTTCCGATTCATGATAGTTGAAGTATAGCAACAGCAAAGAAACCACAAAGAGATAGATGCCTACAGCAACCACTCCCCAGATAAACCTCAAGTTTTTCTCTTTCATAGGGTAATAAGAGAAACCTTCTGAAAACCGGCTGCTTTGACTGTCTTGAGCAGATACATTACATCTCTATATTGGAGTCGCTCGTCAGCACGAATATAGACTTCACTGTTTTTGTCAAGCCTGGAAGACTGGTTGACAAAATCATCCGCAAAAGTTGCCAGAGTATATGTCTCTTTATTGAGATAAATTTTTTGGTTCTTGTCCATACGAATCGTCAGTGTTTTAGGTTTGACCACCTTCACTGTCTTGGAGCCTTCTGGCAGATTGATTTGCTCCTGATATGTAATGGTAGGGGCAGTGATCATCAAAATAGCCATAAGTACCAACATCACATCGACCAGCGGTGTAATGTTCAAATCCGGATTGTCATCCCAGGAAAACACGCTACGCCTCGGTTTGGGAAAGAATGACTTCCGACTGCGAGTTCAGCAAAGAAGAGAGTTCATACGCCTTTCGCTTCAAGATCAAATGGAAGGTGTAGGCAAAGATTGCTACAGCGATACCCGCCGCCGTAGCGATCAGCGCTTCCGAAATGGCCGGTGCAACAACATTGAGTGATGCTGAAGACTGACCGCCGAGTTCTGAAAATGTTTCAAGAATTCCGATAACCGTTCCGAAAAGACCAATGAACGGAGAAGTTGATGCAATAATGGAAAGCCATGTCAAACCTTTGGTAGAAACACGGATGGCATCGGAAACTGCTGCTTCCAAAATTGCCTTGTTCGGTTTGTTCACGCGTGCCAGATAAGTAAAAATAAGTGAATTGATAGCCACTGATTTTGACTGACCTGTATAGAGTGATTTGAGAGAACGTGCCTCTGCAGCGATACGTGATTTTAAAAGAAAATAACGATCAAGAAAAATCCAAAACGTTGCAATAAAATAGAGTGAAAGCACAAGCAGCACGAAGATCGTGATCGCACTGCTGCCTGTGAAGTAGTGAAGAAGTGTGCCCAAATTAGAGAGATTTCCCTATATTTTCGACTTTGCTTACCGCTGCAGCAATCACTGTACTCGAAGATTCTGCTTTTTTAAGCAGTTCTTTCGCTTCGCTGAGTGCCTGAGCCAAGTCTGTATCTTCACCGGAAAGCGCTACGGCACCATCCACGATACAGGTTGTCTTCTCTTCGTCTACTTTGACATAGCCGGAGTTGATCGCCACAGCCACTTTCGATCCGTCAGCCTTGACAATCTCGATCACACCTGCCTGGAGCAGAGAGACAAGTGTCGCATGCTTTGGAAGCACGCCGAACTCACCCTCAGAACCGGGAAGCGTGACCTGTCGGACTTCGTCATCAAAGATCACACCGTTGGGTGTGACGATTTCAAGCTTCATTAGTTCCATAAATATCCTTTATCAGACAAGAACTAAGCTTACTTAGCGTTGATCTTATCGTTTTTCTCAATAGCCTCAGCCATATTTCCTACCATGTAGAATGCCGCTTCATTCATATGGTCGTATTTACCTTCGAGAAGCCCTTTAAAGCCTTCGATAGTATCTTCAAGTGTTACATATACACCTGGGCTTCCTGTAAATACTTCAGCAACGTGGAACGGCTGAGAAAGGAATTTTTCGATCTTTCTTGCTCTCTCAACAACCAGTTTGTCATCTTCAGAGAGTTCATCCATACCCAGAATCGCAATGATGTCCTGAAGGTCTTTGTACTTCTGAAGTGTCTGCTGAACACCACGTGCAACATTGTAATGCTCTTCACCGATAATCTGAGGATCGAGCATTCTTGAAGTTGAATCAAGAGGATCAACCGCAGGGTAGATACCTTTTTCCGCAATTGAACGGTTCAGAACCGTTGTCGCATCAAGGTGTGCAAAGACCGATGCAGGTGCCGGGTCAGTCAGGTCATCCGCAGGTACGTAAACTGCCTGGACAGAAGTGATCGAACCTTTTGTCGTAGATGTAATACGCTCTTGTAGCGCACCCATTTCACGGCTCAGTGTAGGCTGATAACCCACCGCTGAAGGAATACGTCCAAGAAGTGCTGACATCTCGGAACCAGACTGTGCAAAACGGAAGATGTTATCGATAAACATCAGAACATCAAGACCCATCTCGTCACGGAAGTACTCAGCCATTGTAAGACCGGTAAGTGCAATACGGTTACGTGCTCCCGGAGGTTCACTCATCTGACCGTAGCAGAGTGCAACTTTGTCAAGAACGTTGGATTCTTTCATTTCATAGTAAAGGTCGTTACCTTCACGTGTTCTTTCACCAACACCGGCAAATACTGAGTAACCGCTGTGTTTCATTGCAACGTTGTTGATCAGCTCCATAATGATAACGGTTTTACCAACACCCGCACCACCGAAGAGTCCGACTTTACCACCTTTTGCATACGGCGCAAGCAGGTCAACGACTTTGATACCTGTTTCAAATACTTCTGTTTTGGTGCTCTGCTCATCAAATGGCGGCGGATCTCTATGGATCGACCAATACTCTTTTGCTTCACATGGGCCTGCATCATCAACAGTATCACCGATAACGTTAAAAATACGTCCGAGTACTTCTTCACCTACAGGTACTTTGATCGGAGCGCCGGTCGCTTTGACTTCCTGTCCTCTTACTGTACCTTCACTCATATCCATTGCAATTGTTCTTACTCTGTTGTCACCGAGCTGTGCTGCAACTTCCAAAACCAGTCTGTGTTCTTTACCGTCAAATGTATATACTGTCTCCAGTGCCTCATTGATCTCCGGCAGATAGTCTGTGAAATCCACATCAATTACTGGACCCAAGACTTGTACTATTTTACCTGTCATTACTTCTCCTCTACTTATTTCATTGATTCCATACCACTGATGATCTCGATGAGCTCAGTCGTAATCGCTTCTTGTCTTGCTTTGTTGTACTTAACCGTCAGTGTCTTCACCATCTCTTTGGCATTTTTGGTTGCCGCATCCATCGCCTGCATACGGGCAGAGTGCTCTGCCGCAAGCGAGTCGATGAGTGAGTAGTACATGGTATATTCAACATATCGTTTTACCAGTGCGTCAAGCAGTGTGTCATCATCATCAGGCTCTACTTCCAGTTCCGACGTAGATTTTTCTGACAATTCCAGTTTGGATGGATCAACCGGAAGCACCTGGTCTTCACGAATCTCCTGACTGATCATATTGACATATCCGTTATGCACCAATATGATTTTGTCTGTTTCACCATTGACATATGCATTTGCAACTTCTGTGATGAACTCTGCTGCCTGGGCATAGTCAGGTGCTGCAGAAAGGCCTACAATCTCATCATTGAGTTCAACATTGTTGAACTTGAAATAGTCGATCCCTTTTCTTCCTACTGCTCTGAGACGTACTTTGATATTTTGTGCTTTAAAATCAGCAATCATCTGGTTGACACGTTTGATCGTCTGGGCGTTAAAACCGCCACAAAGACCTTTATCCGCTGTAATGAAGACAATGTCAACCGTTTTTGGATTGGCTACTTCTTTAAAGTAGACATTGTCCAATCCGTCAACATTCGCTTTCTGCATCTTCTGCGCAATCTCATTGAGCAGTTCGGTGAGCTTGGCAGCATACACACGTGAACGCCTTGCAAGCTCTTCTGTTCTTCTCAACTTGGCAGAAGAGACAAGCTTCATTGCATTGGTAGTCTTGGCAGTATTCTTAACACTCCCAATCTTACGCTTAATCTCTTTTAAATTAGCCATAACAAGCCTTTCTTACGCTTCAAAAGAAGCTTTGAAATCTTCGATCGCTTTTCTCAGTGCTGCTTCTGTCTCGTCTGTGATCTTTTTATCATTTCTGATCGCATCGAGGATATTCATATATTTTGCTTCCATAAATGGCATCAATTCAGCTTCAAACTTTGTTACCGCACTGACAGGAATGTCATCAAGGTAACCGTTTGCACCGGCAAAGATAATAACTACCTGCTTCTCGATCGGTACTGGAGAGTATGGCCCCTGTTTCAGTACTTCAACCATTCTCTGACCACGCTCGAGCTGTGCTCTTGTGTGATCATCAAGATCAGATGCAAACTGTGCGAATGCCTGCAGTTCACGGAAGGAAGCAAGGTCAAGTCTCAGTGTACCGGAAACCTGCTTGGTTGCTTTGATCTGTGCAGCACCACCGACACGTGAAACAGAAAGTCCAACGTTAATCGCCGGTCTGATACCGGAGTTGAAGAGATCTGTCTCAAGGAAGATCTGACCATCAGTAATGGAAATAACGTTTGTCGGAATATACGCCGCAACATCTCCCGCCTGTGTTTCAATGATAGGGAATGCAGTAATTGAACCTGCACCCAGTTCGTCATTGAGTTTCGCTGCACGCTCAAGCAGTCTTGAGTGAAGATAGAAAACATCACCAGGGTATGCCTCACGACCCGGAGGACGTCTGAGGATCAATGACATTTCACGATACGCTACCGCATGCTTGGAAAGGTCATCATAGAAAATGACAGCATGTCGGCCGTTGTCTCTGAAGTACTCCGCCATTGTAACACCTGCATATGGCGCAAGGAACTGAAGTGCTGAAGAATCTGCTGCACCGGCATTCACAACAATTGTATAATCCATTGCACCGTGCTCTTCAAGTTTTTTCACTGTTGCTGCAACAGTTGACTGCTTCTGACCGATCGCAACATAGATACATACTACATCTTGACCTTTCTGGTTGAGGATGGTGTCAATTGCCAAAGTTGTTTTACCTGTCTGTCTATCACCAATGATCAGCTCTCTCTGTCCACGGCCTACCGGAACCAGTGCATCAATTGCTTTGATACCTGTCTGAAGCGGTTCATGGACAGATTTACGTGCCATGATTCCTGGTGCTTTCTCTTCAATGAAACGTTCTTCAGTCGCTTCAACAGCACCTTTTCCGTCAAGTGGTTCACCCAGTGGGTTGACCACTCTTCCCATCAGACTGTCACCAACAGGAGTTTTAAGGAGCTGGCCAAGTCTTTTGACACTCATTCCCTCTTTAATCCCTGCGCTTGTACCAAGTACAACAACACCGACATTTGCCTCTTCGAGGTTCAGTACGAGTCCTTTCGCACCGTTTTCAAACTCAACGACTTCACCAGCCATTACGCTGTTAAGTCCGTATACAGTAGTAATACCGTCTGCGATACCTACTACTTTTCCTACCTCATTGATGTCGACATCAATCTCGAAATTCTCGATTCTCTCTTTGATGATGGAACTGATCTCGTCCGCTTGCAATTTTACTGCCACTGCTACTCCTTTCTTATAATGATTTCTTGATGAAATCGATTAGTTGTTCTTTGACTCTCTGCTTAGAGAAGTTCACCTCAATACCAAGATCTTCCACAGAAACGCGCAGACCGTCAAGGTCACCCTTCTTCTGTTTCAGTTTGATCTGTGCACCAGTATACTTTTCAAGCGTATCTTCCAGTTTGTCAAGCTGCTCTTTTTCAAGCTGGTCACTGCTGGTTACCACACCTTCATACTTGTTGGCCGCCTTCTGTAATTCTGCATTGAGTACCTTTGCGACCACGGGGATCAGTGTCAGTCTCTTATGCTCACTGAGAATACGGATAAAGTTTTTCAGTGTATCATCTGCTGCTTTGCCGAGAGCCGCAATAATCATTTCTGTCTTCTCCTCCGCATCAATGATCGGAGATGCGAGTACCGACATAATCTCTTCATTGTCAATCGCTTCACTCAGTACTGTCAACGCCTTTGTTGCTGCACTGACATCTTTTGTTGCAGAAGAGAGTGCCGTTGCGTATCGTTTTGCGATTAGCTCTTCCATTTACGCCACCTTCTTTGAAATGATATCGACCACTTTGGCACTGTCAAGCAGAATATCCTCAGTAGTAATGTTTTCACTCAATACTTCATCGATCGCCTCACGTGTCGCTTTACGCTCTTCGAGTTCGATTTTTTCATCGTACTGTTTCTCAAGTGCCGCAACTTCCTGTGCATTGGCTGCTGCGATTTTTTCAGCCAGTATTACAGCTTCTTTTTTCGCATCTTCAACAATCTGCTCGGCTTTCTTGATGCTTTCATCAAGACGCGCCTGTGCTTCCTGCTGTTCTTCTTTGGCTGCTTTGAGTCTCTCTTCGATCTCAGTCAGTTTCGATTTGATCCCTTCACTTCTTTCTTTGAAAAAAGATTTGATGGGGTTGGCCAAAAGGTACCAGAGCAGTGCGGCAAAGATCGTGAAGTTGATCACCCTCGGCCAGTAGTCACTCTCTCTACCAGTTTGTGCAAAGTAACGGCTTGCTTCCTCTCCGTGTCCGCTGCTTGCCAAAAGCACCGCAGGCAGGACAAGCAAAGATACAAGTAACAGTTTTTTCTTCATATCCATCCTTCCTATAGCTTGCTGAACTTGGCTTTGAGGCTCTCTTTGAAAAGAGGCATCTGTGAAAGAAGCTCATTTTTAAGATTCTCTTTCTCTTCTGCCAGCTTTTCAGCGAACTCTGCATAGGCTTTGTCCAGTTCTGCCTGTTTGGCTTCGACTTTCTGAGCTGCCGAAGCTTTTGCTTCTTCGACGGCTTTCTGTCTAATCGCGGCAGCTTCGCTCTTAGCTCTGCTAAGATTCTCTTCTGCTTTGGCCTTAAGCTCTTCGCTGTTGCCGCTCAGACCCTTTGCCGCTTCCAAATCTTTTGCAATGGTACGATCACGATCGTCCATAAATTTCAACAGTGGTTGAAACAGCATTCGATTCAAAACGACAAGAAGGGTCAGAAAGAGCGCCAACACGAAAACCATCAGCCCTACGTGTATGTCAAGCATTCAAACTCCTCTAGTAATTTCGCATTATATTAGCATCTTATAGATGAGATAAGGGTTAATTTTTAATGATTTTTGAGGAAAGAAAGGAACTTTTCAACATCCTGTGTATTTTCGAAAGAGATCTCTATACTTTTAGACTTTATTTTGTGTGGGAACGGCAGCATTTCATCAATTTCATCTGCATACGCTTTGAGGATATTTTCGTTTTTTGGCTTGCTTTTAAAAGGTATGTTTTTATTCTGTTTGACCATCTTCTCTACATCACGTACACTCAATTTCTGTCCGATAATAGAATCGATGATGATCTTCTGACGCTTCTCATCCAGGCCTACAAGTACTTTTGCATGTCCCTGGCTGATCTTGCCTTCAGAAAGCTGTTTTTTCGCATAGTCACCAAGGGAGAGAAGACGCATCGTATTGGTAATCTGTGAACGGCTTTTATGCACAATTTCAGCCAGTTCATCATGCGTAATCTTATGAACTTCGATCAACTCGGCATAAGAGTTTGCCAATTCGATTGCATTGAGATTCTCTCTTTGGATATTTTCAATCAGTGCAAGTTCACGCAGCCGGAATTCATCAATTTCAACATTGGCTACAATCGCTTTTATGACAGGAAGTTTTGCCAGTTTATGGGCACGTAAACGCCGTTCTCCCGCTATCAGCAGGTAGCCATCTTCTTTTTCAATGACGACAATTGGCTGTAGAAGCCCATGTGCCTTGATTGAGGCACTAAGCTCTTTAAGTGCAGCTTCATCAAAATGCTTACGCGGCTGAAAGGGATTGGGGGTGATTTTTTCAATGGGAAGTTCTTCAACCTTTGCACCCTGTGCTTCCAGTTCAAAACTGTCTATGCCGCTGAGATCCTTTTCATACGCCTCTTCAACCTCGGAGAGTATATCTCCCAATCCTCTTCCCAGTGCCATCTCTTATCCTCTGGCAATCACAGTTGCAAGATCACGATAAGCAAGCGAGCCTTTGGAACCGGAGGCATACTCGGTAACAGGTTTTCCAAAGCTGGGACTCTCGGCGATCTTGACATTTCTCGGTACAACAATACACTCTTTAGAGTTCTTCTTCATGTGGAAGAGTTTATCTTTAAAATGGTGTGACAGATCTGCCAATACCTGCTTGGAAAGGTTGTTCTGTTTGGAGTACATAGTCGGCAAAAAACCTTTGATCTTCAGTTTCGGGTTGATAGTCTTTTTCAGCAGACTGACCGTATTGAGCAGCTGCGCGAGACCTTCAAGTGCAAAAAATTCACACTGTATCGGAATAATGACTGAATCGGAAGCACTAAGTGCGTTGATGGTAATAGGACCCAAAGCCGGTGGCGAGTCGATAATGATAAAGTCATACTTTTTGGATACTTCTTTGATCTTCTCTTTCAGTACCAATTCCCGGTTTTTCTTTTTCGGGTTGTAAAACTCTTTTTCAATACCCACCAAACCGATATTGGATGGGGCGAGATCGAGTTTTTTGATCTGGGTCTTTAGAATCACTTCAGAGAGTTTCTTGCTGCCGATCAGTACATGATAGATATTGTACTCGTAGTCATTTCTGCTGAAGCCGAGACTGGTAGTGGCGTTAGACTGCGGATCGATATCGAGCAGCAGTACCTTCTTGCCTCTTTCTGCCAGTGATGCGGCAAGATTCACTGCTGTCGTTGTCTTTCCTACGCCGCCTTTCTGGTTGGCTATACTGATTATTTCACTCATCTTAAACTATATACCTTTTTCCCCTCGATAAGTAAAGAGCCGTCTTCACACAACTGCGCATTCTCAAGGCTCTTTCTATGGTTTTCAATGTGCACCGAATACCCTTTGCTCTTTTCAAATTCTACCCGATACTCACTAAAAACCTGCTTCCATTCCGGGAACTTTTCAAGTGCTTTAAGATAGCATTCAAGAACCTTCCGGGCATCCGTTTTCAGAGAAAGCGTACCATAGGGTTCTCGTGCCGTTTTAAGGTTGATCCCCATCCCACACACCAGTATATCTCCAACTTTTTGTGTCATCGTACCGCCTGCTTTTTTTGATTCGGTGTAGAAGTCGTTTGGCCACTTCAGCCACACTGACTCTGCCTCTTTTTGTAACACTTGTTTCATCAAAAAGGAGAAGTAGATAGAAGCCGAAGCCAGCGGAAGGTCTTCAGGGAGTAATGACAGCGGAACAGCAATAGAGGCAAAGAAGTTTCCCTCCATCCCTTCCCATTGATTTTCCCGACTGCCTATACCATCTGCCTGCTCTTTGCAGATCACCGCTGCGGGTGCTGTAATTTTGTTTTTTTTCAACGCATCGACAAGATAGCGCTGTGTCGAGGGAAGTTTGTCAAACACATATATGTCAAAAGCACCGACACGTTGCCTCATAGCAGAGAATCACCCTTTTTAAGTCCACGTCCTACACAGTATGCTTTGGCACTCATTGCTTTTTTTGACGGCGGCTGGATGCTTCCGATACGCAGACTGCCTGTGGCACATCCTACATCGACACTTTCATCCTTGAAATCAAGAATCATAAAGGGCGCATGGGATTTAGCCTCTTCAAGCAGTGATACATCATCAAACTTCGTACCGTTGACGGCAAAGATGCCCGGCCATCCCTCGAATGCACGATATTTGTTGTAGACTTCCCTTGCATCTGAAAAGTCCACCTCCCCGTCACTTTTGCGTATCTTCTTGCAAAGTGTTGCTTTACTTTCATCCTGAGGCTGAGGGGTGATATTCTCAAAGTTTCGCAGTGTCGATAATGTCAATTTGCAGGCATCTTCTGTCAGCTGTGCCATTAGGGCATGTAACCGCATATCTTCGGGGATCTCAAAGGGAATTTTTTCAAGGATCGGCCCCGTGTCAAGCCCCTCCTCCATCAGCATCGATGTCACACCGGTCACTTTGTCACCGTTAAGCAGCGACTGCTGCACCGGTGAAGCACCACGGTACTGCGGCAACAGTGATGCATGCAGATTGATACAAGGGGCGATATCCAGCACACTTTTGGGCAATAGCTGCCCAAAGGCTGCCACAACAATAAAGTCGGGATGCTGTGCTTCTATTGCGTCTACCACACCTTCATCACTCAGTCTGTTTGGCTGCAGCACTTCAATACCATGTTCTTGAGCCAGCACCTTCACAGGCGGCGGCGTAAGCATCCTTTTGCGCCCTACCGGACGGTCAGGCTGTGTAAGCACAAGCGTCACATCCATATCTTCGGCTTCAATAAGTGTTTGCAAAATCGCTTCAGCATAATGGGGTGTCCCCATATAAACAATCTTTTTCATCACTTCTCCTGCTGTTTTGAAGTAAAGAGTGTACCCCCTCTATGCATTTTCTCAAGCAGAAAAGCAGATACATCATCAAGGTCGAACCCGCTGGCAAGGAACATCTCTCTGCCGTGCTGCATCAAAAAGTCAGCCGCCTGCAACTTGGTCACAATGCCTCCGGTTGCAAACTCATTGTTGGGCGTATGCTCCGCACAAAGCTCGGCATCACTGATGTGTGTAACCACTTTCCTCGATTTTGCATCAGTATGGCAGTTGGGATCTTTGTCATAGAAGGCATCAATATCTGAGAGGATCACCAAAAGCGATGCATCAAAATAGTGTGTCACATGTGCCGAGAGTCTGTCATTGTCACCAAAAACAAGCTCATCGATACTGACCGTATCATTTTCGTTGATAATAGGGACAACATGGTTTTTAAGCAGGGCATCGACCGCCTCTTTGGCATGTGCCGTCGCCCTTCTGGAGTCAAATACATCTGCACTGAGCAGTATCTGTGAGCAGAGCATCCTGTAACGTGCAAACTTCTCCTGATACATCTTCATCAACAGAGGTTGCCCTATTGCTGCAAGTGCCTGACGGTTGGAGACAGAACTTCTGTCGAGTTTCAACTGGCTGTACCCTGCCGCTACCGCACCGGAACTGACAAGAATTACATCATGTTCAGCCTCTTTGAGTTTGGCAATCAAAGAGACCAGTGCAAGCATACGCTCTTTGGCGACACTACCATTCTCTGTCAGGACATGAGAGCCTACTTTTATCACCAGACGCATCTATGCCTCCTCATTTGCCGCTTTCTCCTCGGCTTCAACACTTTTAACAAAATCTGCCAGTGCGTACCGCAGTGCTTCGGTATTGAGATGTGCAACAGAGGAGATAGGCAGCACAAACAACGGCGCTTTTGCGGGTAAATCAACACCAAAATCCGTTTGAAAACCATAATTCAGGTAGTTGCTGTCGGCCTTGTATTTGGCAAGTGTCTTGTTTGACTCCAATCCGATATCGGAAAGAAACTGCGCTGTTTTTTCATTCACTTCATCAGAAGAGAGAGCATCGATCTTTGTAATTGCTATGGCATGTTTTCGTGTCGCCAGTGTTTCAGAGTAACGTTTTAGCTCGACCAGCAAGGTCTCGTACTGATATTTCATCTCACGGTAATTTGAAGCATCGATCATCAAGAGCAGGGTTTTGGTACGTTCAATATGGCGCAGAAACTCCAGCCCAAGCCCTCGTCCATCGCTGGCTCCTTCAATAATACCGGGAATATCTGCCATCATAAAGGAATCGTAGTCACCCACATGGACGACACCAAGTTTGGGTGTGAGTGTCGTAAACTCATAATTGGCTACTTCCGGTTTGGCATTGGAAAGCGTAGCAATGAGTGTTGATTTACCGACATTGGGGTAGCCTACAAGTCCTACGTCGGCAATGAGTTTCATTTCCAGACGTACATGCTTGGTAATCCCGGGCAGTCCCGGCTGCGCATAGGTAGGTCTCTGATTGGTTGAACTCTTGAAATGCATATTTCCAAGACCGCCTTTGCCGCCTTCAAGAAACTTGACTACCTGTCCCTCTTCTACAAGATCAAGCAGCTCCTCACCCGTTTCAGCATCGATAACCACCGTTCCGGGAGGTACAGTAATGGTCACATCCTTACCCTTGCGTCCATACTTTTTGCGCCCTTCTCCCGGACGGCCGTTTTCAGCTTTAATATGATTTCGCCCTCGTAACCCGGAAAGCGTATCGGTATTGTTGTCAACTTTGAAAAATACCGAACCTCCACGTCCTCCGTCACCGCCGTCCGGTCCGCCTTTAATGACAAACTTTTCCGTCCAAAACGAAATTGCTCCGGCACCGCCTTTTCCTGAACTGATGGTCAGTTCTACACTGTCTACAAACATTTCTATGCCTTACTTCTTATAAAAATTTTCAAAAAATACTGCCACGATATATCGGACAGTAGAAAGATTGCTGCAATTATATCCAAATTCGTACACTTTTGATATAATCATTTAAAAGAAATATAAGAGAAGAAAATGGGAAAAGAAACAAACAGCATACAGAATAAATCTATGATAGCAATTTTTGCCCTTTTACTTGCAGGATGCGCTTCTACATCTACACACTCTGCACAACTTAAATACCTTGGCGGATATACCTGCAGCGGTATTAGCTTTGGTAAAAACCTTTCCCCGCTTTACAAAAGAGGCGTTCGTGACGGCTGCCAAACAGCCAAAGGCTATTATACCAAGTCACACAGACTTTTCAATGATGATGTTGATTACTATCGTGGATGGTTTGCCGGTAGGCGGCGATGCAGAGATTTACTCATTATCGAAACTGACTGATAAGTGTGTTTGTCAAAATAGATAAATATTAAATGAAGTGATGAAATGTTAAGTGAAGTTGTTCCGGCAAAGCCGGAACAGAAGAAAGTATGAAACTTATGCAGGGATAACAGAAACTTTTTTCTGTGTTCTGCTGTGGTTTTCAAACTTTACAACACCCTCTACGAGTGCAAAGATTGTATGATCTTTTCCCATACCTACACCATTGCCGGGCTTGACTTTTGTTCCTCTTTGTCTAATGATGATGTTACCTGGAATAACTTTTTCACCACCAAATTTTTTAACGCCGAGACGTCGTCCAGCGGAGTCACGGTTGTTCTGGGTAGACCCTTGACCTTTCTTGTGTGCCATCTTATCTCCTTACCTTGATTATGCGATTTTTGTAATTCTAACTCTGGTAAAGTCTCTTCTGAAACCTCTTTTGAGCTTTGAATCTTTTCTTCTTCTTTTCTTGTAGGTAATAACTTTTTTGTCTCTACCTTCGTTGATCACTTCACCTTTGACAACAGCACCTTCTACAAAAGGTGTCCCTACTGTCAATTCTCCGTTATCAAGCGCAAGAACCTCTTTGAACTCGACCGCTGCTTTTGGCTCGAGACCCATCTTGTCAAAACAGATGATATCACCCTCTTGAACCTTAAACTGCTGACCGCTCGCTTTAATGATTGCGTACATTGCAAACCCTTTACTATCTGTGTATTTTAAAAAAGTTCGTGATTATACCCAATCAATGTTTAATATTTTTTGAAAACGGAAAAGATTATCCGAAATCAACCAGCTGATCTGCAAAAGCAATACACTCTATTTCTACCAATGCATTTTTGGGGAGTGTCTTTACTGCTATGGTACTGCGTGCGGGTTTGTGGTCACCAAAGTAGTGCGCATAGATCTCATTGACCTTTTCAAAATCATTCATATCCGCCAAATAAATGGTTGTCTTGATGACATGTTCAAACCCTGCTCCAGCTTCTTTGAGAACATAGTAAAGGTTCTTGAGTACCTGCTTTGTCTGATATTCAATTCCTCGTGTTTCCATCTTGCCATCAGGCATCAGTGCGATCTGCCCTGAGGTATAGACAAGGCCGTTGGCAATAATTGCCTGAGAATAGGGTCCGATTGCCGCTGGGGCATCTTTTGTGCTTACAAATCTCATTGATTTATCCTTTTAAATTAATTTGTATTTCTTTCATAGAAAATATAGGAGGTGGAGTAATCTGAAAATTCAAAGTAAACTTTCTTTTCACCCGGATCTTTTTTATAATTGAAATTTTCGTCATCAATACCATATCCGTAACGGTAGGGTCTTGCTTTCCCATCATTGGTACCGTATGCAGTCGAAATTTTATCAATTTTAATAAAACGATGCACGAGTTTGTCTCCCGCATAGACATCGAGTACACCGTTGGTACCTGTCCAATTTTGCAGTGAACGGCTTAAAGAGTTCTGTGTCTCCTGTGTACAGGCAGTCATCAGAAAAAGAGCTGAAATAGCTATAGGAATCATCCATTTTTGTTTCACTTACACTCTCCTATTGTTGGAATGTAAAAATTATACCTCAAAACCTTTTAGCGGTAGATTGAAGAACATGTTTTTATAAAGCTTCAGGCTTTTTTTGGGGCATGCCGAACTTTTGTGTCACCAATTCACCGTCTTTATCAAAGTACAGATAGTAGAGTTTGTCTTTTGCAACAGGCAACCCCGCCAGATAGCGCAGTGCCAGATTTGCCTGAAGCGAACCGATATGCATGACGATAGGCGCGGCTATACCGCCCGGCTTGTGGTCGGAAATGTTGAATATCTGAAAGTCTGCCTTGTCAAAAAAACAGACCTGTCCATTGAACTCTTCTACACTTGCATACACCCACGGCATCCCCTGCTCTTTGGCATATCTGTCAATCTCACCCCGTATCGGCAGATTGTCCGTTGCATCAAGAATCAGGTCGTAAGCGTTGCCAAGTTCCCTAAATTCCTCAAAACGCATATCGAACGCCACCGCTTTGACAAAAGGATTCTTCCGCTCCAGCAGTGCTGCAACAGTTTTAGCTTTGTTCTTCCCTTCATCCTCAAGTGTAAAAGCGATCTGACGGTGAATGTTGTGATTGGAGACAATATCAAAATCAACTAGATGGATCACGCCGATACCGGAAGTACCCAGTGCCATGGCAAGTGTAGAGCCAAGTCCGCCGGAACCGATAATAGCAATCTTTTTATGTTGAAGGCTCTTTTGTGTTGCCTCACCCCATAACTGAATTTGTCGGTTAAAGTACTCTTCTGGTGTCATTTTTCATCCTTGGCCGCTTCATGTTCTTTCAGTGCTTTTTCAAACTGCCATGCTTTGCGGTGTTCACTTATCTCTTTTTTATCAATGACCTCCACCAGCATCGACTCTTTGTCTTCAAGCATCATCTCTACTTCTCCTTCAGGCGAAACAAGCATCGTATCACCGTAGAATTTCCACTTTACCTCATTGTCACTGTACTCTCCCAGTCGGTTGGCACGTAAAATGAAACAGCCATGTAAAAAAGCTTTGGTTTTGATGATCTCACGCCATCGGTTGTGTGATCCGAACGTAGAAGCAGTAGGAAGCAGTACAAGGTCAATCTTCTTTTCCATTACTTTCTGCCAAAAAGGATCAAAATGCATCTCATAGCCTGCCATAACCATGATTTTGAAACCTTTGAGTTTAAACACCATCGGATCTTTAAGCGGTTTGATCTTATTGGAGAAAAAGGATTTTTCATTCCAGTGTTCGTATGGAATCAATATCTGCTGTTCATAGTAGCGCGTATTTTTCGGTGTGATTTTAACGATGGTTTTGTAGTAGCCATCCTTTTTTGCCAGCACAATAGGAGCGACAAATACCATATCGTAACGGACAGAAAATGCCTTGAGAAGTTCAAGATGTTTCTTTGTCTGCGCCTTCACCATTCCCCGGGACATGGTCGCAAGCTCTTTGAAAAAGTGGTTGAGTACATACTCCCCAAGCAGCATCACCTGTGCACCCCGCTCGGTTGCCTTTTTGAGGTAAAATTCCAGACGGGTTGCATTCATCCCCAATGTGGGCAGCTGCAATGCGGCAACAACAAGCTGCTTGGCCATCAGACTTCATCCATGGTTTGATTCTGCTGGTCAATAACGGAAACCTTCAGCTTCGCTTCTTCAATAAGTTTTTGGGCTTCTTTAATGGTTTTAAGCCCTTCTTCGTAAAGCTTCACTGATTCTTCCAACGTAATCTCCGGCTTCATCAGCTTTTCAAGCAGCTCTTTCGAGTACGCCAGTTTTTCTTCAAATGTCTCTGTTTTCATGCCACCCTTTCATCACATAAAAGCTTTCTGAAAGAAAGCATACCACAATTTTTAATTTTTAATTTTTAATTTTTCACTCAACACGTCTCTGATATGATAATCAAACTTGTCCAACTCTACCAAAAAGGCATCATGCCCATAGTCACTGTCTACCTCAAGATAAGTGTATGGCTGACCGTTACGCTCAAGCATCTTGGCAATGTGCGCCATTTCTGAAGGGAAGAAGAGGTAATCCGATGAAAAACTGATCAAATGCACATGTGCCTTGATACGACTGATCGCTTCATGCAAAGAATCGTAACCGCGACTCAGATTGAACGTATTGATTGCCTTGACAATATAAAGATAGCTCAGTGGATCGAAAATACGTGCAAAGTTATTGGTGTTGTACTCCATATAGCGCTCAACTTCATAGCGCCCGAAAAGTTCAAAGAGACCATCGTTACTGACATAGTTTCGCCCAAATTTCCTGTCCATAGACTCAGGTGAAAGATAGGAGATATGCCCCGCAATCCGCCCAATAGCAAGCCCATCAAGTCCCTCTTCCTTAAAATCATCTTTTTCATAGTTACCATGCTTAAAACGCGGATCACGACGAATCGCTTCGACGGCCACCTTGTTAAAGGCAATTGTCCATGGACGTGTCGCATAGGTAGCCGCAAGAGAGATAATATCATCGGCAAAGTTTGGATAATCTACGGCAAACTGCAAGGCCTGCATACCGCCCATCGAACCGCCGACAACGGCACGCACATGGTAGATACCAAGGTCAGAGAGCAGGTGCATCTGCGCGCGTATCATATCTTTGATGGTCACGACCGGAAATTTCAGACGGTAGGGTTCAAGCGAGGGGTAGCTTTCACTCATCGGTCCTGTACTGCCAAAGCAGGAGCCTATGACATTGGTACAGATGACAAAATACTTCGTCGTATCGATCGCCCTGCCGTCACCGATAAGCCCATCCCACCATCCGGGTTTTCTCTCACCTTCATAAAGCCCGGCTGCATGATGTGAACCACTGAGTGCATGACAGACCAGAATAACATTGCTTTTGTCTTCGTTAAGTTCACCGTACGTTTCGTAGGCGATCTCATACGGCTCAATAATACGTCCACTCTCAAGATAGAGCGGTGAGCTGAAATGTGCGGTTTTGGTCTCTATTTTCATATGCTGCTTTGGTATCGGATTCAATTAATGCTGTATTTTATCTAATTTGGACTTTTGTTTTCGTAGGGTGCGGGTTTACACATCCTATACATTATTCAATGCTTTTTTGAGATCCTCAATTAAATCCTGCGTATCCTCTAACCCGACACTTAATCGGATCAACCCTCCCGGAACACCTGCATCGATGAGCTCCTGCGCAGAAAGTTGCTGATGCGTCGTACTTGCAGGGTGGGTAATGATCGATTTGCTGTCACCAATGTTGACGACTACTGAGAATATTTCAGTCGAGTCGGCAATCTTTTGCGCCATCTCTTTGTTTTCGACTTCAAATGAAAGCAGACCGCTTGCCATACCGTCTTTGAAATACTTCTCTATGAGTCCATGCTGCGGTGAACTCTTGAGACCGGGGTAGTTAACACGTTTAACCTTAGGATGCGCTTCAAGGAACTGGGCAATGGCCAGTGCCGAAGCCGAGTGCTGCTTCATCCTAAGTGGCAGGGTTTCAAGCCCCTGAATATGCAGCCAGGAATTGAACGGACTCGGTGCACCACCAAGGTCACGCAGCAATGCCAGACGCACACGCAGTGTAAAGAGCGGCAGCGGCAGGTCGCTGTAGACAAGACCGTGGTAGCTTGCATCAGGCTCGTTGAAGTGGTAGTAGCGTGCATTGCTTTTGATCTTTTCAACAAGATTTTCACGCTCGACAATGATGCCTCCAAGTGCGAGCCCCTGCCCTGTCGTGTACTTGCTTGTCGAGTGCACTGTCAAGTCAACACCATAAGAGAGCGGCTTGCACAGCACCGGTGTTGCCACAGTATTGTCCACACAGGTAAGTACACCGTGACTGTCAGCAATGGCAACGATAGCTTCGATGTCCGCCACATCGATACTCGGGTTGGTGATGCTCTCGAAAATGATCAGTTTTGTCTTCTCATCAATAAGTGCTTCTATCTCACCCGGATTTGTCACGTCAAAATAACGTGTCTCGATGCCAAAACGTTTGATGGTATGTCCCGTCAGCGTTGTTGTTCCTCCGTACACCTGTTTGGCGACAACTACATTGTCTCCTGCTTCGGCCACATTGGCGATGGCATAGAAGATCGCTGCCATTCCCGAAGCCGTACCAATGGCTGCTACACCACCTTCAAGTGCAGCAAAACGCTTTTCGAAGACATCGGTAGTGGGGTTCATCAGACGGGTATAGATGTTGCCAAGCTCTTTGAGCGCAAAGAGGTTGGCTGCATGCTCGGTATCTCGAAACTCATACGCCGTACTCTGGTAGATTGGTACCGCCATCGTACCCTGTGCATCTTTTTCATATCCTGCATGTATCGCTATGGTCTGTTCGTGCATTATTCTTCCTTTTTTTCAATTTTGTAGAATGGTTTTCTGTACTGGTGGGCTATGGAGAGTATCACTATTGCATCATCATCTACGCGATAAAAACATTATAAGGGAATCTGCTTATAACTTTACGATAAACGGGTGCAGCAATAACCGGATAAAGGTATGGCACTTTAAAAATCTCTTCTATGCTGTTTCGGATAGTCTCTTCAAACTCATCTCCCCATGTAACCTTTTGGAGGTTATAGTATGCTTTTCCTTCTTCCAGCTCTTTTAAAGCCAGTGTCGAAAGGAGATGTTTCATTTCCCAAAAACTTCTTCGTATGCTACCGTTTCCAGTTTACCTCTTTCATAAGCCCTGGAACGATCTATACTTTCTTCAATCCAAGCTTTCTCTACTTCGGAATTTGAAACATTGAGACTGTCATTAAGCTTCACAATTATCAGATATCGGTCTTTCGGCGACAACGCAAGCGCCTCCTCACTAATCTCATTTATCCTCATAGTATGTCCTTCTATTGCATTTGAAATATTATAACATACTTTATAAAGGTGTTTTATATCATTTCGTTGGAGTATATGTTACCACGTAAACCGTGGTAACATGAAGGAAGAAAAAGATTTACCCGTGATAGTTCGGAGACTCTTTGGTAATGGTTACATCGTGTACGTGTGACTCTTTGAGTCCGGCAGAGGTGATCTCGACAAATTCCGCTTTCTCCCAGAACATTTTGATGCTCTCTGAGCCGCAGTAGCCCATAGAGGAGCGTAGCCCGCCGATCATCTGGTGGATTACATCGGCGATCTTTCCACGGTAAGGTACACGTCCCTCGATCCCTTCGGGAACCAGTTTGTCCGCGGCAGTTCCTTCCTGGAAGTAGCGATCGGTACTTCCTTTGGTCATCGCGCCGATACTTCCCATGCCACGGTACTCTTTGAACTGTCTTCCGTTGTAGATGATCATCTCTCCGGGTGCTTCGTAGGTGCCTGCAAGAGCAGAGCCAAGCATCACACAGCTCGCACCCACGGCAAGCGCTTTTGCCACGTCTCCGGAGTACTTGATTCCACCATCGGCAATGACAGGCACGCCAAGTTCGTTGGCTACCTGCGCTACCTCATCAATGGCAGAGATCTGCGGTACACCAACCCCTGCAACGATACGTGTCGTACAGATAGATCCTGGTCCAATACCCACTTTAACACCGTCCGCACCGGCATCGATGAGATCTTTCGCTGCTGCAGCCGTTGCGATGTTTCCTGCAATCACATCGACGTCGAGCTCATCTTTGATCAGCTTCACTGTATCGATGATGCCCTGAGAGTGTCCGTGTGCAGAGTCAAGTACCAACACATCGACACCGGCTTCAGCCAAAGCTCTTGCACGGTCAAGTTGACCAACACCAATGGCCGCTGCAACCCTGAGACGTCCGAACTCATCTTTGTTGGCGTTTGGGTACTGCTCTTTCTTTTCTATATCTTTGATGGTAATAAGCCCTGTCAGCTTGCCGTTTTCATCAACGATAGGCAGCTTTTCGATCTTGTGCTTCTGAAGTACCTGCGCTGCTTCCTCAAGGGTGGTACCCTTCTTCGCCGTTACCAGCGGCGCAGGGGTCATTACCTCTTTGACAGGCAGTGACATATCAGTGATAAAACGCATATCACGGTTGGTGATAATACCGATAAGCGTCTTCTCTTCATCGACAACCGGTACACCGGAAATGCGGTACTCTCCCATCAGCGCATCTGCTTCTGCCACACTTGCATCCGGTCCGATGAAGATAGGATCGATAATAATACCGCTCTCACTCTTCTTAACCTTCTTCACCTGAAGTACCTGCGTAGTGACATCCATGTTTTTGTGAATAACACCGATACCCCCAAGGCGCGCCATAGCAATGGCTGCTTTAAATTCGGTAACGGTATCCATCGCCGCGGAGACAATAGGAATATTAAGAGATACCCTGCGTGTAAGCTGTGTCTTGACGCTCACCTCTTTTGGCAAAACGGTAGAGTGCTGCGGTACCAACAGTACATCTTCAAATGTCAATGCTCTTTTTTTGATTCTCATAGTATATTCCTTTATGTTATTTAGTATAGTTTACTGCTTTTTCCATGCTTGCAGCACCGTTAAAGAGTGTTTTCTCATCAAACGCTTTGGCAATCAGCTGAAGCCCGATGGGCATCCCCTCGTCATTTTTGGCAACCGGCAGCGAAATCCCCGGCAGCCCTGCAAGGTTGACCCCGAGTGTATACATGTCCGACTTGTACATCTCAAGCGGATCATGGATAGAGCCCAGCTTCGGTGCCACGCCCGGTGCGACCGGAGAAAGAATGAGGTCTGCCTCTTCAAAGATCTTGTTGTACTCGTCACGGATCAGGTGTCTGACCTTCTGTGCCTTGACGTAGTAGGCATCGTAGTAGCCGCTTGAGAGCACGAAGTTACCCAGCAAAATACGACGCTTGACCTCTTCGCCGAACCCTTCGCTTCGTGTGTTGAAAAAGAGCTCCTCAGTCGTTTTGGCCTCTGCACGTCTGCCGTAACGAATGCCGTCGTAGCGTGCCAGGTTGGTCGCCGCTTCAGCTGTTGCGACGATGTAGTAAGTAGCGATGTCATACTTAGTATTACTCATCTCCTTATGGACAATGGTGTGCCCAGCCGCTTCAAGTTTGGCAACTGTTTCGTTGAACGCTTTTTGAATCTCATCATCTGCTTCAGCTACGTGATTATCGATCACAGCAATGGTCAGCTTGACATCCGCATCAAGGTTGTTGGCGATATCCTCAATCTCAAAATCAGCACTGGTAGAGTCTTTGGGATCATGCCCTTTGATCACATCGTACAAAATGGCAGCATCTTCAACATTTTGTGCAATGGGACCGATCTGATCGAGACTGGAAGCATAAGCTGCCAGACCGTAACGGCTGACGCGTCCGTAGGTCGGTTTCATCCCGACACAGCCGCAGTAAGCTGCAGGCTGACGGATGGAGCCGCCTGTGTCAGACCCCAGTGCGGCAATGGCGATGCCTCCGGCAACCGCTGCTGCCGAACCGCCAGAACTTCCACCCGGTACCCTGTTCTCACCGTGTGGGTTGAGTGTAGGGCCGTAAAAGGAGCTCTCAGTAGTAGATCCCATGGCAAACTCATCCATATTGGCACGACCAAATGCCATCATCCCTTTGGTTTTGAGTTTTTTTATCACTGTCGCCTCGTAGGGTGCAATATAACCTTGCAAAATCTTCGAAGCAGAGGTAACACTCCATCCTTCTACCTGAATATTGTCTTTGATGAGAATGGGCGCACCCTCACCGGAACGTTCGAAGCCCACATAAGCATTCAAACCGCTCACTTTTGCTTTGGCTTCCAGCTCTTCAGTGAGTGTTGCCAGTTCCTCTTTACTCTTCGTCAATGCCTCTTTGAGTGTGATCACGTATGTTTCCTTACTTGATATCGAACTTTTTTTTATAGTATGCCACAACTGCCAGCCCGATACCGACCAATCCCAAAATAAAGACGATCGATCCGACAATAACACTCATCGAAATAGGCTGACTGAGGTCAAACATTATGCTACAACCCCGCTACAGCGTTCACACAGTGTCTCTTCCGCCGGTGCTGTATAACGCCAGCATCTCGGGCACTTGTGTGCAGTTGCCTTGTGTACACTAAAGGTTTTTCCCTCAACCTCAAAAGAGGCAAGCTGTTCCCCTTCGCTCTGGGCTTTTACCGCAGAGACAACAAACCAGTCTTCAAGGTCTTTGTCATCACTGATAGCGAAGAGTGTTCTGTCTCCTGCGATCTCAAGCTCCAGTGTAGCTTTAATGACTTTCTCTTTTTTCAGTGAATCGATCGCTTCGGAAAACTTCTCACGTGCCTCCATCAGAAGCGTGTCATCAAAACTACCGGCAACTTCAGGTACAGATTCATAGATCAGATCGAAGACATTCTCCATCTCGCCCTTGAACACTGCCGGTGCATAATCGAGAATCTCATCACTGGTATAGGTAAGTACCGGCGCAACCAACCCCAACATTGCCTTGGCAATATGCAGCATCGCCGTCTGTGTTGCACGTCTTACTTCAGAGTCTTTTGCTTCACAATAGAGCCTGTCTTTGGTAATATCCATATAAATACCACTCAATTCATTGGTGATGAAGTGGTTCAGCGTTGCAAAACCTTTGAGGAAATCATTGGCATCGTAGCTTGCTTTGACCGAAGCAAATACCTCACCCGCCTTCTTTAAAATCCACTTCTCAAGTTCACCGTACGCCTCTTCTGAAACCGGTCTCTCCAGGTCATTGACATTTGCCAGCAGGAAGCGGAAAGTATTTCGTATTTTTCTGTACTGCTCGGCTGTCTGCTTCAAAATGCCGTCACTGATCTTCAAATCGCTCTGGTAGTCGCTCAGTGCTACCCACAAACGCAGAATTTCCGAGCCGTACTGCTTGATGACCTTGTCGGGTGCTACGACATTTCCTTTGGACTTGGACATCTTCTCACCCTTCTCATCGACCGTAAAGCCATGGGTAATGAGCGTCTTGTATGGAGAGATGTGGTTGATCGCACTGCTAAGCAGCAGTGAAGACTGGAACCATCCTCTGTGCTGGTCGCTTCCCTCAAGATAGAGTGACGCGGGGTAGTTGCCTGCATCATAGTTGCCTGAGAGCAGTACGGAGTTCCACGTCGAACCGCTGTCGAACCAGACATCGAGGATATCTTCGATCTTCTCCAGATCATCCGGATCGTACTTGCTGCCTTCTGGCAGAAGCTCCGCAATGCTCATCGAATACCACGCATCCGCACCATGCTCGTCAAAAAGTGCTGCAATATGTTCCAGTACCTCATCATCAAGAATAACCGTTTTGGTGCTTTTGCTTCTGAAGAAAGCGATAGGCACACCCCAGCTTCGCTGACGGGAGATACACCAGTCAGGTCTTCCTTCAATCATCGGCTTGAGACGGTTTTTCGCTGTTTCAGGGTAGAACTTGACCGTTTCTATCGCTTTGAGGGCACTCTCTCTAAGCGTATCATCCGAACCTTCCGGCTTATCATCGATAGAGATGAACCACTGGTTGGTTGCTCTGTAGATAAGCGGCTTCTTCGTTCTCCAGCAGTGCGGGTAGGAGTGGGTGAATTTGCTAACCTTGAGCAGGTTTTCACCCAGCAGCTCCAAAATCGGCTCGTTTGCTTTGAAGATGTGCATACCGACAAACTTTTCAGGTTCCGGCAGCAGATTCAGTCCGACAACCGACTCATCATAGAGTCCTTTTTCATTAACCGGCATAATCACTTCAAGTCCATACTTGAGCCCTACCTTGTAGTCATCTTCACCGTGCCCCGGTGCGGTATGGACACACCCTGTACCGCCGTCCATCAGGACATGGTCGCCAAGCACCACTTTGGAAGGGCGGCCGTTGAGCGGGTTGATCGCCAGCAGCCCTTCAAGCTCTGTTGCAGCAATCTTGCGTGAAGCGTGTCCGCTTACGACACCCTCTTCGATCATCGCATCGTAACGTGCTTCTGCGACAATATGCCCGTCACCGGTCAATACATACATCTCATCGGGGTTGATAGAGATACCGCTGTTGGCAGGCAGTGTCCACGGTGTCGTCGTCCAGATAACAAGCCCTGCCTTGCCATGAATGTCAAGTTTCTCTTTTGCCGCATCGGAGAGTTCGAAATGGACATAGATAGAGTAGTCCTCTTTGTCCTCATACTCCACCTCCGCATCCGCCAGTGCCGTCTGAGCCGCCCATGACCAGAAAATAGGCTTGTGACGCTCCACCAAAAGTCCTTTCTTGGCTACTGCGCACAACGTACGGTAAATATTCGCTTCGAACTTGAAATCCATCGTCACATAAGGATTCTCCCAGTCGGCAATGACACCAAGTGACTTGAAACCGTCACGCTGAATATCAATGAACTTCGCAGCATGCTCACGGCAGAGTGCACGGAACTGCTCAGTAGGCATCGCCTCTTTCTTTGCCTTTCCGAGTTTCTCTTCGACTTTCTGTTCAATAGGCAGACCGTGACAGTCCCAGCCCGGGGTCATACGTACCGCTTTGCCCTGAAAATAGTTATATTTCAGAATGATATCTTTAAGGATCTTATTGAGTGCATGTCCGATATGGATATCACCGTTGGCATATGGTGGGCCATCGTGCAAGGTGAAGAGCTCGGCATCTTCACGTTTAGTCTTCATTTGAGTGTAAATATCGGCATCAAACCATGCTTTATACCGTTTTGGTTCGTTTGAGGGAAGATTTCCGCGCATCGGGAAGTCTGTTTTGGGCAGGAGGAGAGTCTCTTTGTAATCCATAATTGATAATACCTTCATAGCGTGTATATTATCGGGGGATTATATCCAAATGTCCATTAGAGGCTACTTTCGGTACAATTTCCTTATGGAAAATATAAAATACTTAACAGAAAAAATTATTAAGCATCTATCGGAAAAAGGCAACAGTATCACTTTTGCAGAAAGCTGCACAGGCGGGCGTATCGCTGCCGCATTTACCTCCATCTCAGGGGCATCTGCCATACTGGGCGGCTCGTGTGTTACCTATTCCAACGAAATTAAACACCGCTGGCTCGGTGTGGAGAAAGAGGTTTTGGATACTTACGGTGCGGTAAGCGAGGAGTGTGTTTCGCAAATGCTTGACGGTATTGTCAAAATGGCAGAAGCGGACTACGCCCTTGCCGTCTCAGGTATTGCAGGGCCTACCGGCGGTACCCTCCTCAAACCTGTAGGTACTGTCTACATCGGTGTGTTGACACCGGAAGACAAAGAAATATACCACTGTCTCTTTAAAGGAGACCGTGAAGCAGTACAACAGCAGTCAGTTGCTTTTGCCATTGAAAAACTTGCTTTAAAACTAAAAATTTAAAATTTTTTTTTATTTTTCAGTTTTTCACTTGACAACAAAGGGACTCTTGGCTATAATTCCGTCCACTTATTCAGAAAACCTGCATAAGACGTGTGACCCGTTAGCTCAGTCGGTAGAGCAACTCCCTTTTAAGGAGTGGGCCCTAGGTTCGAATCCTAGACGGGTCACCACCATTTCGTAATGTGCGGCGGTAGTTCAGTTGGTTAGAATACCTGCCTGTCACGCAGGGGGTCGCGAGTTCGAGTCTCGTCCGCCGCGCCATTACAACACTTTATATTTTACTGTGACCCGTTAGCTCAGTCGGTAGAGCAACTCCCTTTTAAGGAGTGGGCCCTAGGTTCGAATCCTAGACGGGTCACCACCAAAACACTCACTCCGTTGGTCGCTTAGCTCAGTTGGTAGAGCGCTACCCTTACAAGGTAGATGTCACAAGTTCGAGTCTTGTAGCGACCACCATATACAATGTGACTGTTTGGATCTAGATGACCCTTTCATCTAGTGGCCAAGGATGCTACGTTTTCATCGTAGTCACAGAGGTTCAAATCCTCTAGGGGTCGCCATTTTTATGGTCGCTTAGCTCAGTTGGTAGAGCGCTACCCTTACAAGGTAGATGTCACAAGTTCGAGTCTTGTAGCGACCACCATCGTATCTTAATTTTTTTTAGATACAATTCTTTTCAACCTTTCAAGGTTACGGTGCGGCGGTAGTTCAGTTGGTTAGAATACCTGCCTGTCACGCAGGGGGTCGCGAGTTCGAGTCTCGTCCGCCGCGCCACTACTCTCTTTTTCACCTGTTATGCGGATGTGGCGGAATTGGTAGACGCGCTAGATTCAGGTTCTAGTGGGAGCAATCCCGTGGAGGTTCGAGTCCTCTCATCCGCACCACATTTTCAACCACAACTCACCAGTCAATACCTTTACGAGGTTCCATATCATCCAAGTTTACATCTGTTTTTTTACAACCATCTGGTTTTGAAGCCAATATTTATTGTATCACAAAATGTAGGGTGCTGTATGGGGACAGCACCCTACGACTATACTTGGAAGCTATCTATCCTCCATGATAACCACTAAACACCATAAGCAAAAAAACAAAATATCCTATTACTACAATAGCGAGAATTGAAGATATGAACGTCAAAACCATAGAAGTTCTTTTATATGCTTTTTCACTCATCGTCTTTTTGGCAATGCCTTTAACAGAACTTTTAGCAATATCTACGACTAATTTTTCGAAAAAGTTCATCTTATTGTTTCAATCGTATCCTCACGCTCTCCTCATGTGCCGTCAACCCTTCAGTATGGGCAATCATCGCACATTGTTCACCTATCTCCTGTATCCCCTGCTTGGACATGGAGATAATAGATGATTTCTTAAGGAAGTTCTCCACACTTAAGGGTGAATAGAACTTCGCTGTACCGCCGGTAGGAAGTGTATGGTTTGGTCCTGCAATGTAGTCACCGATAGGCTCTGGGGTGTTCTCGCCAAGGAAAATCGCGCCGGCATGCTTGATCTTCTCCAGCAGTGCCATCGGATCTTCCGTTATCACTTCAAGGTGCTCAGGAGCGATCTCATTCATCAGGTCGATCGCTTCATCCATATCCTGTGTTACAATGATGGCACCACGCTCTTCAATAGACTTTCTGGCTATCTCCTCACGACTGAGTGTGCCAAGGAATGCTTCTACCTTGTCACTGACTCTGTTGGCAAGTTCGGAGTCAGTCGTAATGAGGATGGAACTTGCCATCTCGTCATGCTCCGCCTGAGAGAGCAGGTCGATAGCAAGGTAGTCCTCTCTTGCCGTACTGTCTGCCAAAATGCCGATCTCGCTCGGCCCTGCAATCATATCGATATTGACTTCACCATAAACCAGCTTTTTGGCAGTCGCAACAAAGATATTTCCCGGTCCTGTGATCACATCGACTTTTGGAATAGTTTCTGTACCGTACGCCATTGCACCGATCGCTGACGCACCACCTACTTTGAAGACTTTCTTTACGCCACAGAGGTGACATGCTGCAAGTAAAAGTTCATTGAGTTCATTGTCCGGAGCTGGTGTACAAACTACGATCTCCTCGACACCCGCTACCTGCGCAGGGATGACATTCATCAGCAGTGAAGAGGGATAGGCAGCCTTGCCGCCGGGAATATAGAGCCCTGCTCTGTCTACAGGCGTAACCTTCTGTCCCAATACCGTACCGCTCTCTTCACTCTCCATCCATGTTTTTGGCATCAGCTTCTGATGATACGCTTCAATGCGGTCATACGCCAGTTTGAGTGCCTCTCTGAGTTTACTGTCAATGTTCTCATAGGCGGCTGCCATCGCATCAGTCGATACCA
>JALWHT010000163.1 GCA_026983515.1 Sulfurovum sp. | reverse complement strand
AAAGCATTGCATCAAAACTTGCTGAAAACGGTTTTGAAACGGAAATTTACAGCTCTATCAAGGAGGCAATGGCAAGCAACGGCGATGTCTACCTGCTCTCAACCAACCTCCCCGGGCAAAACGTTACGCCGCTGATTACCCAGTTTAAAGACAAGATCATCATTCTGATGGTTTCCTACATCAACAATGACACTGTAGGAGAACCACTTAAACTGGGAGCCAAAGACTATATTGTCAAACCCTTTATGATCGAAGAGCTACTGCGCAAGATCGAACACTACCAGGAGTACCAGGAGCTCAAAAAGCATACCCGTCTCTACCAGGAGTATATGGAGAACCTCCTCAAAGAGATCGAGACCGACTTCGATGTCGACACGCTCTCCACACCGCTGATAATTCAGACCAACTACCAGAGGCTTGCCGACAAAATTGTCTTTGAGTATGCACACAAGAATGACCGACTGCTGACATTTATCCCTCTTGGCAACAAAGAATGGAAAGAGAAGCTTGAACAGGCAAGTCCCAAGTCCCTGCTCTATATTACCGAAATCCATACCCTCAAAAAAGCTGACAGAGAATTTCTTCTCGATGAACTCAAAAAATACGACTTCATCCTCTCGACGACATCGGAGCTTGAAAGCGACTTTAACACCATTGAGCTCAATACTGACTCCAAACTCTACGACCAGAACGAAATTCTTACCATCGATGACTATGTCAAATTCATCGTCAACAGTTTTCAGTACAAATTTCCCGACACAGAGCTTAGCAAAAAGCTTGGTATCTCGCGTAAGAGCCTGTGGGAAAAACGTAAAAAATACGGTCTCTTTAAAAAGAAATAGGGATAAAAGGATCACCCATGTCAACAAACAAATCACTTTATATCGATACTGAAGCCCTCTCTACACTCGCACTGGTACAGGCTGGACTCATCTCACCTGTTGATGGGCTGATGAATGAAGCCGAAGCAAGAGAAGTAGACAAAACACAGTTCTACAAAGGCGTGCCTTTTCCTTTTGCTTTTGTACTTGCGCCCCGAGGCAAAAAAAACAAAGAAGTTCTCCAGACGCTGAAAAAAGGTGAAGTTGTCAACCTTATCAATGAAGGCAAAAAAGTCGGCGAACTCACTGTTGAAGAGACATTTCCTATTGACCCGAAGCAGCGTCTGCAAAATATTTACGGTACATCAGACCCTTCTCATCCGGGTGTCAAAAATACCATTTCCCGACTGGGTGAAATAGCAGTTTCAGGACCTTACCGGGTCGAATACCCTCTCATCGAAGACAATATCAAACGTATCAACCAGATGGTTACCCGTACCGGTGCGAAATTTGTCAGTTCTATGATGATTGCTGCCAATCCGCTTAACCGTGCCCATGAGCGTATGATCCGACAGGCGATCACCGACTCTGACCTCCTGGTGATCTTTCTGAGAAAACCTTTTACCAACAAAGGTCTGCGCTACGACATCCGATACAAAGCACTCAGCCGCTTCATCGACAACTTCATTCCACGTAACAAGGTACTCATTCTTCCATTCGAGAACACCTACATCTTTGCCGGTTATAACGAACTCATTCTCGATGCACTGCTTGCCAAAAACTACGGCTGTCACCAGCTTGTCGTAGGCAAAAACCACGGCGGGCTGGGGCTCTACTATGACCAAAACCGTCTTAACTCGGTCTTTGACCACTGCAAAAACATTGACATCGATATCAAAACTGTCGATGAGTATGTCTATTGTGATACCTGTAAAACACTTGTCAGTACCACCACCTGCCCACACGGACAGCACCACCATGTCCACTATCACAGTGAGTCGATTATGAAGCTGATCCAAAGCGGTCTCATCCCGCCCTCCATACTGGTGCGCAAAGAGGTATCGGCTAACATTCTTGCTTCCCTCTTCCCTGAACGTTTTGAAAACCTTCAAGAGATGCACTATTCACTCATGCCGGGTTCCGGATTGCTTGAGCAGCAGAGCGAGGAGCAGTTCTATCTCAAACTCATTGAACTCTACCAGACTTCATCACTGACATAAGGAATGACCATGCAGAAACTGTTCGTTACTTTTTTGGGTACAGGAAATCTCGGCCGCTATGCCGATGCAGTCAGTTCACTGCTCGCACTGTGTATCGGTACCGCCATTGTATACACCGCAGGCATGCAAACACTCTTCATGCTTGCTTTTGTACTTTCGATCATTGCCGTATTTGAAAGCGGGAAGTTTCTTGCACACGGTGGAGAGGCTGCCACTGTTGCCATTGACAAGGCAGCAGGCATCTGGTTTGCCATAATGGTCGCACTTTCCGTTGCCGCTACCCTGCATCTGCCCTACGCACAACTGCTGGCACTGCTGCTGACCTACCTTGCCTTTTTGGGCTTTGAAGCAAAAAAACCCTCGACCATCGGCTGGATGGACAGAGAACTCAAAGGAGGGCTCGGTATTGTACTGGCCGATA
>JALWHT010000162.1 GCA_026983515.1 Sulfurovum sp. | reverse complement strand
AAAACCGACAGTGGTGTCGGTAGAGGTGAGAAAGACAAGGTTGCCTGCGGCAAAGCTTTCTCTTTGCATTTTAGGCAAGGTAGTCCTGAAGGGCTTTGGGCTCTACACAGCCATCATGTGCTTTGAGCTCTTTGATGGCCAGTGCCGTAGCACGTGCTGCGGCGATGGTGGTGAAGTAGGCAACATTGTTGGAAAGTACAGACTGGCGGATGGTCTTCGCATCTGCTTTGCTTGCCTTGTTGTCACTGGTGTTGATGGCCAAAGCGATCTCTTCGTTTCGGATCATGTCGTCAATGTTGGGGCGTCCTTCACTGATTTTGAGTACTTTGGTAGAAGGAACGCCTGCTGTTTCGAGTGCCGTATGGGTACCGGAAGTAGCAACGATTTCAAAACCTAGCTCAACGAACATTTTCCCGATCTCACCGGCATACGGCTTGTCAATTTCTGTCAGTGAAAGGAAGAGTTTTCCTTCAAGCGGGATGTTGTTCTTTGAAGCAAACTGTGACTTGGCAAAACTCATGCCGAAGTTTTCGGAAATTCCCATAACTTCTCCGGTCGATTTCATCTCAGGCCCGAGAATGAGGTCAGAACCCGGAAGTTTGTTGAACGGGAAGACTGCCTCTTTTACCGCAATGTGGTTTTTGAGGTTTGGTTCCATGATCTTTTTGTCGAAATTGACGACATTAAAGGTGTCGTAGAATTTCAGTGCCTCTTTAAGGTTGCCCTGAACCATGACACGTGTTGCAACTTTGGCAAGCGGTACACCGGTAGCTTTGGATACAAACGGAACGGTACGTGAAGCTCTCGGGTTGACTTCGATCAGGTAGATCTCACCGCGGTGGATGGCGTATTGGATGTTTAAGAGCCCGACAACACCAAGCCCGAGTGCAATCGCAGCAGTCTGTTCTTTGACTTCTTCTATCAACGCTTCTGAAATGCTGACCGGCGGCAGGGAACAGGCAGAGTCTCCCGAGTGGATCCCCGCTTCTTCAATGTGCTGCATGACCGAACCGATGTAGACATCTTTGCCGTCACAGATGGCATCGACATCGAGCTCAATAGCGTTGTCGAGGAATTTGTCAATGAGCACAGGCGCTTCATTGGAGACACTGACTGCCTCTTCAAGGTATTCGCGCAGTTCGGCATCGTTGTACACGGTTCGCATACCGCGTCCGCCAAGTACGAAGCTTGGACGGATGAGTACCGGGTAGCCGATACGGTTGGCAATGGCCATTGCTTCATCTTTGGCAAATGCCGTACCATTGTCAGGCTGTTTGAGTCCGAGCTCTTCGATGAAGTTGCTGAAGAGTTCACGGTCTTCGGCAAGGTCAATAACTTTTGCAGAGGTACCGCTGATCTTTGCACCGATAGCTGTGAGATTCTTGGCAAGCTTCAATGGTGTCTGTCCGCCGAAGTGAACAATGACACCGTCAGGGTTTTCTGTTTCGATGACATTTCTGACATGCTCAAAATCGATAGGCTCGAAGTAAAGGATGTCGGAGGTGTCGTAGTCGGTCGAGACAGTTTCGGGGTTACAGTTGTACATGATCGACTTGATACCCATATCTTCCAGGGCGAATGCAGCATGGACACAGCAGTAGTCAAACTCGATCCCCTGACCAATTCTGTTCGGACCACCGCCTATGACAAGCACTTTTTTCTCATCGGACTGAGATGTTGCGCGGTTTTGCGGAAGTTCGGTAATGTTGGTAGTAGAATACAGATACGGCGTAAGGGCTTTAAACTCTGCCGCACAGGTGTCAACTTCGTTGTACTCAAGCTTGATGCCGAGTTTTTCTCTGGCATTGTAAATGTCGTTTTCTGTCAGAGAGAGCCCGTCTTTTTTATTGATTATTTCTGCGATCATGGCATCGGAGAAGCCGTCGGCTTTGACACTGCGCAACAGCTTTGCATTGGTCAGCAGTGAAACATCCATTGCTTTTTCTTTTTCCACAAGCTCCTCAAGCTGGTAGAGGAACCAGCGGTCTATTTTGCAGAGTTCGAAAATTTCATCAACGCTTATACCGCGGCGCAGACCTTCATACACGTATAGCATACGTTCTGCATTGGGACGGCGGATTTCACGAAGCAGAGTTTCCTCATCACACTTTACAGGGTTAAACCCGATGAGACCTGTTTCAAGGGAACAAAGTGCTTTTTGGAAAGATTCTTTAAAGGTTCTTCCCATGCTCATGACTTCTCCAACGGACTTCATGGCAGTGGTAAGAGTAGAGTCTGCAAGCGGGAACTTTTCGAAGGTGAAGCGCGGCAGTTTGGTAACGATGTAGTCGATGACGGGTTCAAAAGAGGCAGGGGTACCTGTAATGTCGTTGGTGATCTCATCAAGAGTATAGCCCACTGCAAGCAGGGTTGCAACCTTTGCAATAGGATAACCGGTTGCTTTGGATGCAAGTGCAGAAGAACGGCTGACCCTTGGGTTCATCTCAATGACGATCATGCGGCCTGTATCGGGGT
>JALWHT010000161.1 GCA_026983515.1 Sulfurovum sp. | reverse complement strand
TTGAGATTATTGTTGACCGTATGAAACGTGAATTTAAAGTTGAAGCGGAAGTAGGTGCACCTCAGGTTGCATACCGTGAAACAATCCGTAAAGCGGTTAACAAAGAATACAAGTATGCCAAGCAGTCCGGTGGTCGTGGTCAGTTCGGTCACGTTTACCTTAAACTTGAGCCGCTTGAGCCAGGTTCAGGATATGAATTTGTGGATGAGATCAAAGGTGGTGTGATTCCAAAAGAATTTATCGGGCCGGTTGATAAAGGTATCCAGGAAGCAATGCAAAGAGGTATCCAGGCAGGGTATCCTGTAGAAGATGTCAAGGTAACCCTCTATGACGGTTCTTATCACGATGTCGACTCCTCTGAAATGGCGTTTAAACTTGCCGGATCTATGGGATTCCGTGAAGGTGCGAAAGAGGCAAATCCAGTAATCCTTGAGCCTATGATGAAAGTCGAAGTGGAAGTACCTGAAGACTTCATGGGTGACGTTATCGGAGATATTTCCAAAAGACGTGGTAACGTTACCGGTATGGATGACAGAGCGGGTAACAAAATTGTGAACGCTTTCGTACCGCTTTCAGAAATGTTCGGTTACTCTACAGACCTGCGTTCTATGACACAAGGACGTGCAACGTATGCGATGGAATTTGACCACTATGAGGAAGTACCTCAGAATGTGGCGAAGGAAATCATCGAAAAGCGTAACAGCTAATCTTTCGCAGTATTTCACTGCATCTTTGAAGGAGTGGCTCAGTCATGTACTGGGCGTATGCTCCTTCACTACAACCTTCAAATTTATAGCAAACTACAGCGAAATTTTTCTTAATTTACTTCTATCTTTGCGGGATAGGTGCAGTCACTTGCTATAAGCAAGCTCCTTTACCAAAACCCACAAATCTAAGTACAATTTGTTAAAAATAAATTTCTAATTCTTCAGTTGCTCATTACTCACTGCTCATTTTGGTACAATACCACTATAAAAACTAAAGGAAACGATGTTATGAAAGTGGTGATTGATCTCATTGAAGATATTCGTGAATCTATTAGCAATGCAGAAGGCTATATTTTTACTGCAGGGCTGTTAAAAGAGGATCCGGACGATCCTTCCAGACTTATCTATGCTGGAGAGGCAAAACTGACATCGTTTGGGCTTGATGAGACAAAAAGGGTGCTGGAGTTTGGTATAGAGAACAGTAAAGATGAGATTACGGTAGGAGAGGTCATTCCGTCGCTTCTGATAGCCGATATAGATGTGATGATGTATGAGGTGAGGGTAAACGTCAATGCACAATACAGTGGCATGGAAGTGGTAGGGTTTGGCAAAAATGATGAAGCGCAGCGTTATGTGCTCTTCATCAAGATATAGCTCTATGCGTAAACAGACTCTTTGCCGAACTCTTTGGTAAGCAGGGCATAAAAGAGCGCTCTGTATTTGTTTCGGTTGGATGTACCCATCTTTTCACAAACAGATTTGATGGCATCATCGAGCTTAGCAGAATCTTCCAGTCCAAGTTTTTTGATGAGGAAGTTCTTTTTAACCGTTTCGAGTTCACTGCTGTCTGAACAGGAGACTGTCTCGGCATCTTTATTGTGGATGGATGGTCCGAGTCCTTTGGTGACTGCTGCGATAAATGCGTCATCCAGTCCAAGATTGAGGTCTTGTGCCGCTTTGGTATAAAGCACAATCTTCTCATCAAGTTTGCTCATTTTTCTTCCTTTGGTTAATGTACACTTTATTATAGCTATAAATTATTGTTAGGTCAAATGACGTGGATTTTGCGCAAAAAGGATCCAGTTGAGGCTGATTCGGTGTATTTTGCAAAAGTGTGCCAGTGCCTCATAGGGAAGTTTGTTGCGGCGTTTGATAACAGCGAAGTATTGTGGGTCAAGGCCGAGTGCAAGTGCGATCTCTCTGTCTTTAATTTTAGTACGACCTGTTTGGATCATTAGCACTTCTCGTATCCGTCCCATGACATCTGTAAAAGCAATCATACGACTCCTTTGGTATGGAATGGTGTATGATAGCAAGTTCACAGAGCAGAGGTTTTTTTGATGTCAGATTGACATATTTTACATTGTCTCCGAGTCGATGGTGATGACGGTGTGGACATTGCCTCTGGGATTGAAGTCTGCTACGAGTTTCATTGATTTTGGCTGGAGCTTGCTGTAAAGTGTATCGAAAATCTCATTGGCGGAATTTTCGTGTGAAATGTAGCGGTACATAAAGGAGTTGATGTAAAGCTTGAGAGCCTTGAGTTCGATAACCTTACTGTCTGGGACGTAAGTGAGTGTCAGTTTTGCAAAATCCGGGTAGCCTGAACGGGGGCAGAGGCACATGAACTCCGGAAGTTCAATGTTAATGGTATAGTTTTTTTCATTTTCATTTGGCCAAAAATTTGTCTCATTGTTAATGTCAAATTCGCGTATCTCTTTTTCTCCGTATTTCATCATAGTCCTTTAATTGTATTTTTTGATAAGTACATCTTCTTTAAGTGCTTTGGCAATACCGAACCCCTGTAGATAATGGATGCCCATCTTGGAGAGTTTCTCTTTCTGTTCCGGTTTGTCAACCCATTTTGCTACAGTAATAATGCCGAGTTCATCAGCCATCTGCACAAGAGAGCGCAGCATGGCTTCGGTTTTGCTGTCATCAAGCTTGGTCACATAGTCTCTGTCAAACTGTACCACATCAAAATGAAAATGCTTCATATATTCCATAGAGGCATTGGAGGAACCGAAATTGTCTATGGCGATGCGTACCCCTTTGGATCGGAAACGTTTGAGGGTTTCCAGGTAGCCGCTGAGATCATGGTGTGTTTTACGTTCATACAACTCTATAATGATACGGGATGGATCGAGTTTACTCTCTTCGAGCAATGCAAAGAAAACCTTTTGAAAATTGCGATCACGTAGAGAAAATGGAGAAAGGTTGAAAGAAAAACAGACATGATGATCCATCAGTGGCAGCAAGCCCAAAATATATTCAAAGAGTGCCAGGTCGTAGTTTCGTCCTTCACCAAGGCGGTTAATGATAGGAAGAAATACTTTGGGAAGAATTTCACCCATACTGTCTGAGCGAAGCCGGACTGAAATTTCATAAATATCAATACGTCCTGTACGGGTACTTTGTAACGGTCTGAAAAGCAGGGAGAACTGTTTGCTGTGCAATGCTTCGAGTACGGCTTGCTCTGTATCGGAAAGCTTTTTGGAGTCTTGTACAACATCGGTTTTGTGCTGTACATTGATAATATCCTTCAATCGTACTATATCCTGTTCAAGATCATTTCCAATATTGGTAATGATTGCAAAGGCATAATCGATATCTATATTGTCTATGGTACGGTACTTGTCGACAAATGCTTTGAGTACAGATTCAATTTCCTGGTTTTCCGTATTGATAGCGATCAGAAACTCTGCACCGTACCGCCTTGCAATAAGTGCTCTTTTCATACCGTTGGCTGTTAGTTCTCTATCCAGCGCATGAATAATATGGAACAGGAGTTTGTCAACACTCTTGGTACTGTAGTTTTCATTGATGGTAGCAAGGTTGTTTACAATCAGCAGTACAAGGGTTTTAGGATGGTAGTGTTTGATTTTCTGTACAAAAGCACGTTCATTAAAGCCCTGGGTGGTTTGATCGAGAAGGCTCTCTTTGACACCGAGCTCCATTAGGAAGTAGATAAAATAGACTGTTACAAACAGCAGGCTTCCAAAGAGTACAGCGTTTTCAGTGTCAAACGAGATTCTGTGATCCCGGAAAAAGATGCTGTAAAATACAAGAGAAATGAGCAGAACGACAGGAATCCCGGCACGCAGTGCCAGTTTAAAGCGTCGTTCGCGCTCTTCAAGTTCGGAGAGGAGCATTAGACATCCAGGTGTTTGACATCTTTGGCATGCTGTTCAATGTAATTACGACGTGGTTCTACTTCGTCACCCATAAAGAGGGTGAAGGTTTCGCTCGCTTCTTCCATATCGTTGATTCTTACTTGCAGCAGGCTTCGGTTTTCCGGTGTCATCGTTGTTTCCCAGAGCTGTTCAGGGTTCATTTCACCAAGACCTTTGTAGCGTTGGATGTACGCACCTTTTTTGGCATTGGCTTCAACTTGTGCGAAGAGTTCAAGCAGGTCTCTGTCTTTAAACTCATCGGTAATGTGTTCCTGGATCTTTTGGTGAATATGGATCGCTTCGTTGTAGTGCGGGTTGGTAAAGAGTACATCATCAATGATAAGTTCTTCAAGACCGTCGTTGGTCTGCACATAGTAGTGGAGACGATCGTCCGTTACCGAGCGGTTGAGGATGTTGTATCCAAGGTCAGTAATGTATTTTTCAATCGTTGCTGCCAGTGTTTTGTTGTCTGTACCGACCACATCTGGGTTTTCGATCATATAACGTAGTACTTCTACCAGTGCGAAACGCTTTTCAATCTCTTTGAGGGTCATGCGGTAGTAGGCGACCAGTTTGAACAGGTCAATCAGGTCGTTGCGTCCCATCGTCTCACTTTCGATGACATCGATACCGTTTTCGATAAGAAAGTCGTTGAGTGCTTTGTCATCCTTGAGATACGTTTCGTTCTTGCCTTTCTTGTAGCGATAGAGTGGTGGTTGTGCAAGGTAGAGGTACCCCTTTTCGATGATCGGGCGCAAAAAGCGGAAAAAGAAGGTCATCAGTAGTGTCTGGATATGGCTCCCGTCGACGTCGGCATCGGTCATGATGATAATTTTGTGATAACGTAGTTTTTCTTCATCGAATTCATCGCCGATGCCACACCCCATAGCTGTGATCATGTTTTTGATTTCATCAGATTTCAGGATCTTTTCAAGACGTGCCTTCTCTACATTGAGGATTTTACCTTTCAGTGGCAGAATGGCCTGAAAGACACGGTCACGTCCCTGTTTTGCCGAACCGCCCGCAGAGTCACCCTCGACGAGGTAGATTTCTGAAATTTCGGGATCTTTGCTTTGACAGTCTGCCAGTTTGCCCGGCAGGGTACCGACACTCATGGAGTCTTTGCGTTTGACAAGGTCACGTGCACGCTTGGCGGCATCACGCCCTTTGGCAGCCAACAATACCTGTGCCATGATCGCCTTGGCTTCGATGGGGTTCTCTTCGAGATATTTGTTGAATCTCTCAGTGAAAAACTTCTGTACCAGCGGACGCACATAGCTAGAGCCCAGTTTACCTTTGGTCTGACCCTCGAACTGTGGTTCAGGTACACGTACGGAGACAATGGCAACAAGCCCCTCTTTACAGTCGTCTCCGGTGATCTTAGTGTTTTTCTCTTTTGCATTGGCATTTTTGGCAATATAGCTGGAGAGTGAGCGGGTCAGTCCGGCTCTAAACCCTGCCTCATGGGTTCCCCCTTCAGGGGTTTTGATATTGTTGACAAAGGAGAGGGTCTTTTCGCTGTCGGAGTCGTTGTACATCAGTGCGATATCGATTTCGATATCATCTGCTTTCCCCTGAAAAAACTGTGCAGTCGAGATAGGGTTTTTGCTATTCATGTCTTCAACGAATTGCTTGATACCCCCTTCAAAGTGGTACTTCTCTTTGGTGCCGTCTCGTTCATCTTTGAATTCGATGGTGATACGCGGATTGAGGTAGCAGAGCTCCTTGAATCGCTTCATCAGGATCTCTTTTTGGAACTCGATACTTTCTGTAAAAATGCTTTCATCCGGCCAAAATTCGATTTTGGTACCGGTTTTGCGTGTTGTGCCGGTAACTTCAAGAAGCCCCTGCGGTATGCCTTTTTCAAAGTCCTGCTCGTAAATTTTTCCGTCACGGAAAACTGTCAAATGCAATTTGCTCGAAAGGGCGTTGACAACGGAGACCCCAACCCCGTGCAGACCGCCTGAAACTTTGTACGTATCTTTGTCGAACTTACCTCCGGCATGCAGTACTGTCAGAACGACAGTCGCGGCAGAGATCTTCTCGGTAGGGTGTTCCGCTACAGGAATTCCCCGTCCGTTATCTTCGATGATCGCCGAACCGGCTTTGGTAAGGGTGACTTTGATGGTATCACAAAATCCTGCCATCGCTTCATCGATGGAGTTGTCGACTACTTCATACACAAGGTGGTGAAGCCCCTTTGTGGAAGTGTCACCGATATACATTCCCGGTCTTTTTCGAACTGCTTCAAGTCCCTTGAGGACTTTAATATTACCAGCGCCGTATTCTGCCATTTTTAACTCCGTTTTTTGGGGTATAGATTATATATATTTTATCGAAATAAACTTATAGGAAGCGTGATAATACGGGCATTTGCAGGCTTTATTTCTTTTCCGGTAGTTCCTGCATAGAAAGGAGTATCCCTGTTTCTGTGATGTATATGTTGTTTTGTAGGGTGTTGTCCCTGACAACACCCTACAGCATCTGTCCTGTTTCCAATTTTCTATTGCTTGCAATATTGATTTCATTCGGATCGATAAATAGTTTTCTTTCATAGGCATCAAGTGCATATCTCCCGATCATAGCAGCATTATCCGAGCAGTACTCTAAAGGTGCGGTGTGCATGGTTTTGCCAAACTCGCGGCAGAGATTTTCATAGGCATCTCTAAGGTAGAGGTTGGCAGAGGCTCCGCCAACGATGGCAAAGTCTTTGATGGGCTCGGACTTGAAGATTTTTTTACTCTTTTGAAGCAGATGCAGTTTGACCGCTTTTTGGAAGGAGGCAGCAAGATCACATTTGTCCTGATGGCTCATTGCCTCTGCACCACCAAGTTTCTCAACGACAAGTCTGACGGCATTTTTAAGTCCAGAGAGGGAGAAGGCAATCAGTTTGGAGTTGCGAAGCGGTACAGGAAGGTCAAAACGATTCTCGTCCCCCTCTTTTGCAAGCTGTTCGATGATGGGACCACCGGGGTATCCAAGTCCCATCATTTTGGCAGTCTTGTCAAAGCTTTCTCCCACGCTGTCATCCATACTGGTTGCCAGTATCTCCATCTTCTCAAAGCTTTCAACACGTACCACCATCGTATGCCCGCCAGAGATCAGCAGTACCAGCAGGGGAAAACGGGTCGGTTTTTCGATAAAGAGTGAATAGATATGCCCTTTGAGATGGTGCACAGGGATGAGCGGAATATGCAGAAGTGTTGCCAGTGTCTTTGCCATAGCAATCCCCTCAAGCAGGGTTACACCCAGTCCGGGCTGGTTGGTGACAGCAACGGCTTTGAGTCGGTCAAAGTAGGGTTTGGTCTCTTCAAGGATATTGGGCAGTGCTACCGCATGCAGACGTGATGCCAGTTCGGGTACCACACCGCCATAGCAGGCATGCTCAGCTTCCTGGGAGATCTTTTTGTGGTAGAGCACCTTGCGGGTATCTATCTCGGTGATAGCGATGGAGCTGTCGTCGCAGGAGCTTTCGATACTTAAAATCATCTGTGCTCCTGTAGGGTGTTGTCCCCTGACAACACCAAAACACTATCCAAATTCACGGTGTTGTGGGGGCACAACACCCTACGGGTATTTAACATGCTTTTTCCCTTATAACAAGTTTTTCTATCGTTTCCCACTTCCCAAACCCGCTGTCGGTATTGATATGTCCGGCATTGTGCAGTATCTCCAGTGGAATAGTATAGTGTGCAGCGATCTTTTGTGCCTCTTCTACACTGATCCAAGGGTCATTGTCGGAGACGAACATCTGTACCTCTTTGGCGTGCAGCTCTTGGGGTAAAGGGCAGGGGAAGAAGCTTTTGATGATGTGTTCATCGGTCTGTAAACTGGGCGGAGCAACCATAAAGAGCCTCTCTACCGGAGCGATGCCCTCTTCACAGAGCCAAAACCAAAGGGTATTGGCTAATGAGTGACAGACGACTGTATCGGGACGAAAATCCTCCAAAATGGCTTTGAGCTGCTTGATCCAGCGGTTTTTGGAGGGGTAGTGAGGGTGCTGTATTAGCGGAAAGCTGACTGTACCGTAGTTTTTGGCTATTTCCATAGCAAGATGTGCCTGCCAGTGCGGGTAGTCGCTGCCGCCCCAACCGTGCAATATGAGAGTCTTGTTATAGCGACTCATACTTACCTCCGTAGGGTGCTGTGCCCTCACAGCACCAATGAGACATGAATGTATATGTGGTGTTGTCAGGGGACAACACCCTATAGGGCTGTTGCATAGGCTCTGACCTCTCTATCAATCTCAATAATATCCTCGATATTTTTTGGTACCACATCTTCAAAATGTCTGTAGGCATCCAGCACAATATCGCTCATCCCAAAGAAACTGCACTGCTCTTTTTTGAATGCTTCAATGGCAACTTCATTGGCGGCATTGACGACGACACCAAGGTGAGGATATTTTAAAATGTGCTCTTTGATGCTCCAGATAGGGTAACGTGCCTCTTCAATAGGTGCAAAGGAGAGATCTCCGATACCAAGCAGATCTACCGCTGGAAGGATGGGCTCTGTCACCTTTTCTCTGAGGGCAAAGGCGATGGGAAGCTTCATATCCACACCGGCGAAATGGGCGGTGGTGGAGCCGTCGATGAATTCCACCAGTGCATGGATGATCGATTTTTTCTCTATGACGGCATCGATGTTGACAGTGCCAAAGAGCCACTTGGCTTCGAGGAGTTCAAAGAGTTTGTTGGTCATGGTCGCCGAGTCGATGGTGATCTTGTCTCCCATCGACCAGTTGGGGTGTTTGAGGGCGTCTGCGAAGATGGCATCTTTCATCTTCTCCAATTCCCACTCTCTGAAGGCTCCGCCGCTTGCGGTGATGTAGAGCTTGGAGAAGGGGCGGTTGTTCATGAGGTACCAGAGCCCGAAGTGCTCGGAGTCGATGGGGGTGATCAGACCCATATCGATAAACGCACCGGCAACTACCAGTGACTCTTTGTTGGCAAGGGCAACCTTTTTGCCAAGTTGGGTTGCTTTGAGGGTAGGAGCAAGACCTGTGTAGCCAACCAGTGCATTGACCACAGTAGGGCTTTGTGCCTCCTCTATAATGGAGAGGATACCCTCTGTGCCGACACGCACATCGGAGTGATTGACACGCGCCCTGTCTTTTTCGTGGGCGATGGCAACCATTTTGGGAGCAAATGTGGTGATCTGTTTGTTGAGCAGGTCGATGTTGTTCCCCGCAACGAGAGCTTCCACTTCAATGTTGTAGCGTTTGGCAATGATGAGGGTATTGACCCCAATGGAGCCGGTGGAACCAAGAAGAACAATAGACATGGGACTTACTCCAGAACGCGACTAGTCGCGTGAGCCTGCTGCTGAAGCAAACTCAGTGTTAACGTAGTAAAATGGACTTTGTTCATTTTGCGTTCTTTGTTATAAAAACGCTCTAAGCACGATCACCATCATCGGCGCGCCAAAGAGATAGCCGTCGATACGGTCAAGGATACCGCCATGACCCGGGAGCAGGTCGCCGCTGTCTTTGACCCCTGCCTCACGTTTGAGGTAACTTTCAAACAGATCTCCAAATACCGAAGCGATAGAGGTAAGCAGGGTGACAAGAAAGGCGATCCACCCCGGCGCTACATAAAGCCCCACATAGGTACCTGCGGCAGTAGCAAAGACAATACCGCCGATCACCCCTTCGAGTGTCTTGTTGGGGCTGGTGTCCGAAAACTTGGTACGTCCGATCGCTTTGCCGGTAAAAAATGCCATCACATCGGTCAGTGCTACGGTGACCAGCAGCCAGAACATCGCTTCGATACCAAAATCGTCATAGAGGATCAGGAAAAAGAAGATGCCGGCAGCCGGGTAGAGAAAAGGCAGAATCAGCCGTTTGTCGAAGTTGTGAAAGTAGGCGATGGAGGCACCGAAAATGATTGCGACAAAGTAGAATAGATCGTCAGGATTTGGGTAGAAGTAAGCAACCATCCATAAAAATGCCGCCCAGAAATAGGCAGAAGGACCTACCAGTCTGAAGAGCTTCATTGCTTCATAAAACGCAAAGATGTAGATGACCCCCAAAAAAGCCCACATGACAAAAAAACTGTCCATCCATCCGATGAATCCTACCAGTGCCAACAATCCGATGCCTGTCAGCCAGCGCTCTTGATGGTCTGTAAATATTTTGATCATGATCCTGTCCTTGCTTCTTATAGGCATTGATTATAGCAGTTTTTGCGTTAGGAGGGGCTAAACCCGTTAAGTCTCTTTATTGTAAGCATTCTCCTCAGTGCAAGAAAGGTTGAAAAACCTATAATTAATATTGATAAGAATTATCAAACTAAAGAAATCGAGTTACTTTAGTGAATAGATAATGCATGTGAACGGTGAGTGCAGGTTCGAATCGAAAAGGACGAACACTGCACAAACTGCAAAAGTTACTCATCTTGTCATGTTACTTCTTCTTTTAATGCATTTATCGCATCTTCGAAGTGCTCATATATTGTTTCACGGGAGACAAGGTCTGGAATGAGTCTGATATTTTCCAGCATATCTTTCGGCTGCTCCTGAAGACCGGTAAATATCACCTCTATCCCTTTTTGCTCAAGCTCCAAAACGGCATCTTCAAGAGCGTACATTCCACTTTGATCTATCATAGGTACATTTTCCATTCTAAAGATCACATATTTTACCTCTGGTAGATTTTGGATAATCGATTTAAAATGAGAAACAAAACCAAAGAAGATCGGTCCTTCGAAATGTTGGATATAAACTTTCTTTTTCAGCTCTTTGGGAATCTCTTTCTCATCAATCAACCCTATCGCATCACTACATAACGTATCACCTACAGATTTTGCTTCTGCCAAGTCTGCCATCTGTTTCATAAAGAGCAAAGATGCAAGCACCAAACCGACTCCCACCGCTTGAAGCAGATCGACAAACACGGTAAGAATGAGCACAAGTATCATTACTACCGCATCGGCACGAGGTATATGTCTGATATGTTTTAAACCTTTGTAGTCAATTATTCCTATACCTACAGAAACCAAAATCCCCGCCAAAACCGGTAATGGAATAAGTTTTGCATATGCACCTGCTCCAAGCAAAACGGCAAGAAGCACTACGGAGTGGATCATTCCCGAAAGTCTTGTTTTCCCACCTGAACGGATATTGACAACTGTTCTCATTGTAGCTCCTGCACCGGGCAGGCCGCCGATTAGCCCTGCAGCGGCATTTCCTATGCCTTGACCGATAAGCTCTTTGTTCGAGTCGTGTTGAGTTTTTGTCATGTTGTCCGCCACAACCGAAGTTAGAAGCGAGTCGATGGCTCCTAAAGCAGCAAGTGTAAGAGCAGGGATGATGAGAACCATCGGATGGTGCCAGTCCATACCTAAAAGAGTGTCTATATGTACATCGGGCAGACCTTTTGGAATACTACCGATAATAGGAACATTTAAAGCCATCATCGTTGAAACGATCGAAAGAATGATCAGTGCCACAAGCGTGGATGGAATCGCCTTTGTTACTTTTGGAAAAAGGTATATTATCGCCAATGTAGCCGCTGCTAAAAGAAGTGCTTGAACATTCATCCCTTCTGCAATGGAGCCGATATTGGCAAAAACATCTATAATTGTTCCCGGAGATTTCATTCCGACAAATGGAAAAATCTGAAAAATAATGATAATGAAACCAATTCCACTCATAAATCCTGAAACTACGGGATAGGGCATATAGCGAATATACTGTCCTATACGAAATACCCCCATAAGAATCAAGAAGATTCCGGCAAGAACAAATGTAGCGACAATTGTCCCTATGGCGGCTTCGACCGAACCGTATGTCGCTATCTCACCTGCGATAATAGCAGAAGAGACTACCGTCATGGGTCCTGTAGGTCCTGAAATTTGGGTGCTTGTCCCACCAAAAAGTGCAGCGAAAAAACCAAGAGCGATCGCCCCGTAAAGCCCGGATATCGCACCCATACCGGATTGTACACCAAAGGCAAGAGCCAAAGGAAGAGCTACCACTGCGGCAGTTACACCACCGAATATATCCCCTTTAAGTGTTTTAGGGTCAAACAACTTTGTCATTGCTTTTCTCCTTGTGATTGCAGTTTAGAAAGTAATTTAAAAGTATTTTCGTCTGGATCGTAGTACTCTATCTCTCCACTTTCGAGATCATATATCCAACCGTGTATGTGCACTCGTCCCTTAGCGACTGCCTTTTTCACATAGGGATAGGTCAAAAGATTTTCTATTTGAAATACGACAGAGAGCTTCTCTGTCAGCCTTAAAAGCTCCTCTTTGGGGGCCTCAGGTTTTGCCAGTATCGCCGTATCTTTCGCCTTTTTTCCCAAAGAGAGCCATTTTTTCGTATGGATGAAGGCTTTTTCCTCGATGTCGTTATAGAGTGATGCGATAGCCCCACAGTGAGTATGCCCGCATATGATGATCTCCTCGACTTCCAGCGCCGTTACCGCATACTCTATCCCGGCAGCCGTAGCGTGGTAATCCTCATCCGGCTTGTAGGGAGCGACAAAATTTCCGACATTTCGCAAAACAAACAAATCTCCCGGTTTGGTTTGCGTTATAAGATTTGGAACAACTCGTGAGTCGGCACATCCAATAAAGAGTGCTTTTGGATGTTGTCCGTTTTTAGCCAAATCAAGCAATTCGGCTTCATGCTTTTTAAAATAACTATTTTTAAAAACCTCATTTCCATTTAACAGTGCGCTGTTTTTGAGCATAGCAAACCCCTTAATTATGTATTGTTCGGTTATATTAACTTCATTGTAGTAATATTTTTAGATTAAATAAAAATGTTAAGAGGCGATAGGGGGTTTGTGGGGGATATCTGGGGAGGAGATGGAATTTTCTAAGTGATAGGAAAAGAAGGTTTCCTGGTTTGAAAACAAGTCAAAACAAAAGAGTGAAAGATCGACAAACTGATCTATCGAATCCTTGTTATCCTCTTGGGCTTCTTGTTCACACTCTAAAATATATTCACAAGTTGCTTTATCAAAGGATTGAGCTTGATAAACAGTTATGTTTACGATTGCGATATACATAAGTATACTTACAATACGTAAAGCTTTTTTTACCACAATCATACCCTTTATAAAAATATAAAACTATTCTATCAAAAAAAGGTAAAAAACAAAATAGCGATTTAAAAGATGTAAAGCCGATCTCGTTGCGTCTATCGGATGAAAGGTTCTAAAATTTATAATTCAAAAGCAGTCTGATATTTCTCACTTCGACATTTGCATTTTGTATAGGCAGCTCTGTAGCGCGTTGGTAGATGTATTGGAGTCTGACTACGGCATTGCCGATATTTTTTCCTACTCCCACTGCATAGGTTCTGTCAAACTCCATAGCGTGGTGCTGAAGTTTGAAGCCGTCATTCATTACGGCAAAAGCGCGCCTGCCAAAGAACGCGGCAGCACCAAAATGCCAGTCATTGTAGTGGGTGTGGAGTTTGCGCACTGAGGTGAAGTACTCTTTTTGGGCATTTTTAGTAAAACTATTTTGCTTTTTGTCATCAATTTTAGTCAATATAATTATAGGAGCAGCTAAATGCGTATTTCCACCCCTTCTTTGAGCACGGGGATGGTCTGGTATTTGTCGTACTCTACGTTGGAGCCCTCCTGTATCTTGACAAATTTGCGTTTGGTATAGTCGACAAGATAGTTGCCCGGCTGGTCTGTGGAGAAGTCCACACAGAGTTTGGCAGCAGCCTGTAGGACGGAGTCAGGTAGGTTTTGCTTGTCGGTGCGGATGATGACATGCGATCCGGGGATCTCTCGGGTGTGCATCCAGATGTCGTTGCTCTTGGCAGCTTTGAGCAGTGCCTGATTCTCTTTGGCGTTGCGTCCGACAAGCACTTTGTAGTCCTCTATCCAAAAGAGTTCCCCTTCACGCATCTTCTCTTTTTTGCGCTGGGATTTGCCCCGTTTTGGTACCAGAAGCTCCAGCTCGTAGGGCTCTTTGGCTTGTGTGATAGCGTAGTGGATATTTTCATAAAAGCTTTTTTTGCTCTGGAGATTCTCTTTTTCGATGTGGATGTTTTTGGCTTTGTTCTTGGCGCGTTTGGCAAGGTTGAAGTAGTGGTCGCTCAAACGGTTTACCTTGATATCTTTGGGCAGGGGGATTGTTACTTCATTGCCTTCAAAATCCCATGTTTTGAGCTTGGTGTCGTAGGGTTTAATCTGGTAGAGGTTGGCAAGGATGAGGTTGCCGTAGGTGCCGTAGGTGTCTGCCTGCGCTTCGAGTTTCTGGGGACTGGGAAGTTTGTCTATCTCCTTTTGCAGCTTTGCTATCTTTTTGGCTGTCTGGGTAAGCTTTTGCTGCTTGAGTTGGGAAAGGCGCTGTTGTTGTATGGTCTGATAGCGTTTCTCTAAAAGTAGATCGATATCTGAAGGGTGCTGTCCCCCGACAATACCTTCTTCTTTGTTGTGGTGATCGGTGCTGTCAGGGGACAGCACCCTACGGGGAATGGGCAGAAGCTCCACCCCGGGGCGTACCACACGAAACGACTGCTGTCCGTCGATGTGTCGCAGTGCTTCGATCACGGTTTCATTCTCATCGAGCAGAATGGCATTGGTGTTTTTGCCGGTAAACTCCAGCTGGAGATAGACCGTCTGGTTTTTGTAGGCGCTCTTAGGTGCAATTTTGAATCGCAGGATGCGGTCATTTCCCGGCACAGTGACCTCAAGTAGCCTGCTGCCGGCAAGCAGGCTGTGCAGCAGTGTGTCAAAGGGTGCGTTGTAGCCCTGAAGCGGACGCTGGCTGGGGGCTTTGTAGACAAAACTGTGCCCGCGGGTCATATTGAAAAAGTAGCTTTGCTTTTTGTCAAAGACGATCTCGATGGTGTTGTCCTCGACACGTCTTGCACGAGAGATGAAAGTGAAGTTGCTCAGACGTTTGGCGATGGCTTGCAGTTCGGTGAGTTTCATAGTTTTCCCGTAGGGTGCGTAATCAGGCACCAAATTGAATAAAATATCAGATATGCATTCCCAACGAGCAGGTTGGTAATGAGGCTTGAATAATTAATGAAATTCTACCATAACTTTATTTTGCTATAATTCGCGCAATTAATGATAACAATTTTAAGGATTTTCCTATGGGACAAACGATAACAGAAAAGATCTTCTCCGAGCATGCCGGGCGTGATGTCTATGCCGGTGAGATCGTCAGAGTGCCGATCGATATGACCATCGGTAACGACATTACCACCCCCATCTCCATCAAAGCCTTTGAAGAGAGCGGGGCAGAGAAACTTGCCAATCCTGACGGCTTTGCCATTGTGATGGATCACTACATCCCGGCAAAAGATATCGCCTCTGCCAACCAGGCGAAGATCAGCCGTGAGTTTGCCTACAAGCATGACCTCAAGTATTTTTTCGATGAAAAAGATATGGGGATCGAGCATGCGCTTTTGCCTGAAAAAGGACTGGTGATCCCCGGTGATGTGATCATCGGAGCAGACAGCCACACCTGTACACACGGTGCACTCGGTGCCTTCTCGACAGGGATGGGGAGTACCGATATCTCCTTTTCTATCATTACGGGCGGCAACTGGTTCAAAGTACCGGAGTCTATCAAGGTCAACCTGGTAGGAAAACCGGGTAAGCACATCTACGGCAAGGACATTATCCTTGAGCTGATTCGTATCCTCGGCGTGGATGGCGCACTCTACAAAGCAATCGAGTTTACCGGAGAGGGTGTGCAGTATCTTGGCATGAGCGACCGCTTCTCTATGTGTAACATGGCGATCGAAGCAGGTGCCAAGAGCGGTATCTTCGCTATTGATGAGGTGTCACAGAAGTACCTCGACGAACGAGCTGAAGCAAACGGCGGACTGAGAAGTGAACCGAAGCTTCACTACTCTGACGCGGATGCAAACTATGTACAGGAGATCACTATTGATATGGCGAATCTCTCTCCGGTCATTGCCTATCCATTCCTGCCAAGCAACGGCAAGCCCGTAGAGCAGGCGGTAGCAGATGATCTTAAGATCGATCAGGTGATGATCGGCAGCTGTACCAACGGACGGCTTGAAGACCTGCGCATCGCTGCTGAGATTGTCAAAGGCAAGCGTGTCGCCAGACATACCCGTATGATCGTCACTCCCGCAACCCAGAAGATCTTGATGCAGGCACAGCATGAAGGGCTCATCGATACCCTCATCGAAGCGGGTGCAGTCGTGAGTAACCCGACCTGTGGTGCTTGTCTGGGTGGCTATATGGGAATACTGGGTGATGGAGAACGCTGCGTAGCGACGACCAACCGTAACTTTGTCGGTCGTATGGGTGCAAGAACCTCCGAGATATATCTTGCAAACTCCGCTGTGGCGGCAGCAAGTGCGATCGCCGGGAAGATTGTCGATCCGCGTGACATCTAATCTTTCTTCCTTTACGTACAGTTTCTCTGTACAGCCGTCGGACATTGATTTTAACGGTCATGTCCACAATGTTACCTACCTTTCATGGATGATCGAAGCGGCAACAAAGCACTCGGAGTCGGTAGGTGCAGGGCATGAAGTCTGTCTGGCATATGGCGGTATATGGGTAGCAAAATCGCACCATATCGAGTACAAAAAACCTGCATTTGAAAATGATATGTTGCAAATGAAAACATGGATAGAGGATATTGGTAAAATTCTCTCTACCCGTCGTTACGAGATCAGCCGTATCAAAGATGGTGTGGTTATTTGTGAGGGTAAAACAGAGTGGGTCTTTGTGGATGCCAAAACAGTGAGACCTCTAAAGATCCCTTCCCAAATACAAAGTGCCTTTGAGAACTAAAACCCGCCATTGGGGTCAAACCCAAACCCTCCTCCAAAATCCGGCGTGCCAAAGCTTTGGTTTGCAAAGCTTGGATCGCTGTATCCGTGATTGAGAGACTCCCCGCGTAACATGGTAATGTCCATTTTTGGGTCGATCCCTTTTGGGCAGACGGCTGTACATTCGCCGCAGAGGGTACAGTCCCACACACCGTTTTGCTGTACGGCATCGACAATACTTTTGGATTCACCTTCACGTCTGTCCACCGTGTAGCGGTAGGCGCGTGTGAGTGCAAAAGGCCCCAGAAAGTCGGGGTTGACTGCAAAGACAGGGCAGGCTGAGTAGCAGCTGTCGCAGAGGATGCAGTCCGTCTGTCTTTCTGTCAAATGTGCATCTTTGGGGGTTAATACAGCTTCCGTATAGTTGTGCAACCACGCTTGTGTTTTTTGAAGCGTTGTTTTTGCCTGTTGTTTATCGACTTTAAGATCTCTCAATACGGGGTGGTACTGCAGCGGCTCAACGGTGTCACCCTCTTTGGGTTTGTAGGCACAGGCGAGTTCTTCTCTTCCGTTGACACGTACAGCACAGGTACCACATACTGAGGCACGGCACCCTGCTGAGAAGGTGAGGGTAGGATCGTGCTGCTCTTTGATCTCGTAGAGTGCGGCAAGGAGGGTAAGTCCTTCGGAAATTTTAAAATCCTCAAAGTCTTTGTCTCGTTTGATAGTTATCTGCATCACAATCCTTTCTTGGCGTAGGGTGTTGTGCCTCCACAACACCTTTTCTCAGAGAAGGAGATCGTTGTACTATTTATGATATCGGTGTTGTAAGGGTACAACATTCTACGGAAATTGTGTAATATCATTATTTATCCTTCCACTGTAAGATGATATGCTTTTTAAAATGGGTATCATCACTCTGCGGATAGTCACTTCGGTAGTGCGCCCCGCGGCTCTCTTTTCTTGCCAGTGCGGCAGAGATGATGGTAGGGGCAAGCATGAGAGCGTTTTCGAACTCCAGAAACTCTATAAGATTTTGGTTGTTGGTTTTGGATCTGTCCTGGATACCCATCTTTTTGAGTGCGACTTGGGTGGCGACCACCTCTTCGAGTGCCTGAGTCAGCCCCGCTTCAGTGCGGACGATACCCACGTTTTCATAAAAGCGTTTGCCAAGTGCTTTGCGGTGGGTATAGAAACTGGTCGGAGCTTCCTGAGTAAAGAGTCTCTCTATCTTCTTTTGGCACGCGTGTAATACGCTGCTATTGGCAGGTTTGCTGCTGGCATAGACGGCATGTTTGTAGGCATTTTCCCCTGCAAATCGCCCAAAGGCGGTGATCTCCAGCAGTGAATTGCCCCCAAGACGGTTGGCACCATGGACTTTGGCATTGGCACACTCACCCACGGCAAAACAGCCCTTGATACCGTTTACCTCCAGTGCATAGTCCACATCGATACCGCCCATGGTGTAGTGTGTGACAGGTTTGATGGGGACAAGCTCCGAGACAGGATCAACACCTTCGTGAAGTTTGCAAAGTGCTACCTCTTGCGGAAGCAGTGTCACGAGTTTCTCTTCCCCCAAATGACGTAGGTCCAAAAAGACCTCTTCTTTCTTTTGCAACTGCTCAAAGATTGCACGAGCCACTTCATCACGAGGTTTTAGCTCATCAACAAAGCGTTCTTGTTTGCTGTTGACAAGGTATCCCCCTTCGCCCCGTGCACTCTCACTCATTAAAATGGCTGAATGTTTGAGCCCTGTAGGGTGAAACTGCACAAACTCCATATCGCTTACCGCACCGCCTGCACGCAGTACAGCCGCGATGCCGTCTCCAGATGCACCGTACATATTGGTGGTGTAACTGTGGTAGATGTCCCCGTATCCGCCTGTAGCGATGATGACAGACTTGGCATCGATCTGTTTGACTTCACCGCTTCGGATATCAAGTACAACGGCACCCTTGATAGTATCGTCAGGGACAATCAATTCAAGCAAAAAGTGTTCATCTAAAAAAGCGATCCCCTCTTTTAGACAGTTGTCATAGAGTGTATGCAGCAGCTTGAGTCCGGTATAGTCCTGCGCATAGCAGGCGCGTTTGGCGCTCGCACCGCCGAGCTGTCGCTGGGCGACAGATTTTAGTGAGGAGTGAGGAGTGAAGAGTGAAGAGTTGTGGTTTGCATCGCTGTGCGATGCTTCTATTCGTGAGAAGGGCATACCGAGGGTTTCCAGCCAATCGATGGTCTTGGGTGCATCGGCACACATATGGCGTACCATATCTTCATCACAGAGCCCGTGAGCTGACTTGATGGTATCGGCGATATGCAGTGAGACGTGATCTTCCTCGACATTACCAAGCGCTGCGTTCATGCCCCCTTGCGCCATTGAGGTCTGGGAGTTGGTAGGATACATTTTACCTACGACAAGTACCGAAGCACCTGCCTCCTTGGCGGCGAGTGCGGCAGAGAGACCTGCACCGCCTGATCCGATAACCAACACATCTACCATGGCTTTGCCTTGGTAGATGTGAGTGAATAGTGAATAGTGAATAGTGAATAGTTTTGGTATGCGTTGCTTTGCAACGCTTTTATTTTGTGGGCTTTCATTTTACTTTGTGTTCTCCAGGTAGGTTTTGATGTTTTCGACAATACCCTGCAGGAGGCGTTTTCTCGATTCGATGCTGCTCCATGCGATGTGTGGGGTGATGAGCAGACGCTCTTTGTGCTCTATGTGCATGAGGGGGTTGTCGGTGTCAATGGGCTCTTTTTTGAGTACATCAAGACCTGCGTATATCTCACGGCGGTCAAGTTCGTAGGCGAGGTCGGTTTCATTGACGATGCCTCCGCGTCCGAGGTTGAGCAGTACGGCTCTCTCTTTGAGAAGTGGAAGGTTGGTTTCATTGATGAGCGCATAGGTTTTGTCTGTAAGCGGTGCATGGATAGAGATGATATCACTGGTGCTCAGCAGTGTTTCAAGAGGCTGATGCAGATAGTCCGGATGATCAGTATGCTGACCGCTTGTGGAGTGGTAGCTTACTGCGGCACCAAATGCCTTGGCGACTTTTGCCACCTCTTGACCGATAGCACCCATGCCTATGATACCCCACTTTTTGCCTTGTAGTTCATGGAAGGGATGGGTGATGTCTGTAAAAAGACCGGACATCTGCCACAGTCCTGTCTGTACCGCACCATCGTAGTAGCGCAGATGCTCCATCAGGTAAAAGAGCATGGCAAAGGTGTGCTGCACCACAGAGGGGGTAGAGTAGCCGGCAACGTTTTTGACGACAATATTGAGTGCCTTTGCAGCGTCTAGATCGACATTGTTCATACCGGTTGCGGCAATACAGATCAGTTCCAGACGGGGTGAGCGTTCCATCATCTCTCTGGTCAGCACCACCTTGTTGCTGATGACAATGTGTGCATCCTTGATGACATCAAATGTCTCTTGAGGAAGGGTGTTTTTGTAACGGGTGACATCTCCAAACTGTTCAAGTGGCGTAAGGTCAAGATCTTCGCCCAGCGTTTCGGTGTCGAGTATGACGATCTGTTTGCGCATATTATTCTCCTTGTAGGGTAATGACGATATTTCGGCTATGGGCATGGTCTCTGTGCTCATAGAGGTAAACACCCTGCCAGGTACCTGTATGAAGCTTACCATGTGTTACGGGAATTGTCAATGACGTACCAAGAAGCATACTTTTAAGGTGTGCAGGCATATCGTCACTTCCCTCATAGGTATGGCGGAATTTTGGGTAGGTTTCAGGAACAAGATCGTTTAAAAATGTCTCTGCATCGCTTCGTACCGTAGGGTCGACATTCTCACTGAGACAGAGCGAGGCACTGGTGTGCAGCAGAAAGAGGTGTGCAATACCAGTTTCTATCTGCCCTGCTATCAATGTATTGATACGGTCGGTGATAAGGTGCATCCCCCGTGAAAAAGGGGGAAGAGAGAGGGTGAACTGTTTAGTGGTCATCGATCTGTGAAACGATCTCTCTGGCTCTTGTTTTGGCATGCTCGATATCTTCATCGAGCACAAGGCTGACTGCCATACGTCTGCCTATATGGGATTCGGGTTTGCCGAAAACACGGACAAAAGAGGTATCGCTAAAGGCCCTTTCCGGGATCTCAAGTTTGGGGTTGTGGCTTTCATGCTTGGCTTTGTAGGCACCGCATGCTCCCGCACCGTAGGTGGTAAATTCAAGCGGCAGACCGAGCACGGCACGCACATGCAGTGCAAACTCGCTCTGGCTCTGGGTGATGAGTGTGACCATCCCTGTATCGTGTGGACGCGGGCTCAGTTCGGAGAAGTAGACCTCCTCACCCTTGACGAAGAACTCCACACCAAATATCCCGCGACCGCCAAGTCCGTCTGTAACCGCTTTGGCGATCTCTTTGGCTTTTTGCAGGGCTGCTTCGCTCATCGGCATCGGCTGCCAGGAGAGGATGAAGTCACCGTCCTGCTGTATATGACCGATGGGGTCGCAGAAGACCGTACCGGTTTCATTGCGTACTGTCAGCAGGGTGATCTCATAGTCAAACGGTACGAACTCTTCGACGATCAGCTCACTTGCATCTCCGCGTGCTTCCTTGGCGATCTCCCACGATCTTTCGATATCATCAGGTGTTTTGGCAATGCTCTGTCCGTGACCCGAGGAGCTCATGACCGGTTTGATGACACATGGAAAGCCCATACGATCTGCTGCAGTTTTGAGTCCCTCCAGTGTGGTGACAAACTCATAGTTGGAGGTTTTCAGTCCAAGCTCTTCGGCGGCAAAGACACGGATGTTCTTTCGGTTCATCGTTTTGTTGACTGCTTCGGCGTTGGGGATGACATGGTAGCCACGCTTCTCTGCTTCAAAGAGTGCGGCAATGGAGATGGCCTCTACTTCGGGAAGAATATAGCTTGGTTTCTCTTTTTCGATGAGCTCAAGTACGGCAGCTTCATCCTGCATATCGATGGCGTAGCTGCGGTTGGCTACAAGGTGTGCAGGAGCGTTCTTGTACTTGTCTACGGCAACGACCTCGATGCCAAGACGTTGCGCCTCGATGGCGACCTCTTTGCCAAGCTCTCCGGAGCCAAGGAGCATGATCTTGATGCTGTTCTGTTGCAGGGGTGCGGTAAATGTCATGGGATACCCTTTGAAAAATAGTTGAGATTATTTTAGCGAAAAGAAGGATAATTTGCATTGAGTTAGAAGAAGATTTCAGAAGCCTTTTTCAACAAAGAGCATTGTCGTTGCCGGATATGGTCTTGAAACTATGCTATAATTTTTCCCATGCAGGCACACGAATTTCTACTCATCTTTTTGTTTATTTTAATTGGAAGCCGGCTCTTTGGGGAGATATTCTCCCGTGCCGGACTTCCTCCCGTTCTAGGTGAGTTGACTGCCGGACTCTTCCTTGGTCCCTCCCTTTTGGGATGGGTAGCGCTGAACGATACAATCAAGATACTTGCTGAGATCGGTATCATACTGCTTCTGTTTGATGTGGGGCTGGATACCAATATCAAGCAGCTCACACGCAGCGGAACGGTATCGGTCATTGTCGCAACCAGCGGCTTTTTTCTGCCCCTTGTGCTTGGTACGGCTGTTGGTTTCTATCTTTTTGACCTGAATCTGATCACCTCCCTATTTATAGGGGGTACGATAACCGCAACCAGCATTGGTATCACGGTGAGGGTACTGAAAGACCTGAAAAAACACCAGAGCCACGAAGGGGAGATCGTTCTTGGTGCTGCAGTGCTTGACGATATCTTCGGCGTCATTCTGCTGGCGCTTCTGTATGACTTTTCAAAAAGCGGTGCTATCAATCTGGTCGATACAGGAAAAGTCTTTCTCTTCATTGTCACCTTCTTTGTTCTAGCTCCTGTAGCGGCAAAACTGATTGCACTGCTGATTCAGAAGTTTGACAAAGAGAGTGGGTATCCGGGGCTCATTCCTGTCTCCATCATCTCTTTGGTACTCTTCTTCGCATGGTTTGCACACCTTATGGGAGCACCGGAAATTATTGGCGGCTTTGCTGCGGGTCTGGCACTCTCACGCAGGTTCTTTCTGCCGTTTGGTGCGGCGATAGGGGAAGAGTCAAACTTCTCCCAGCGTATAGAGCATCAGATGCGCCCCATTATCTTTCTCTTTACGCCCATCTTCTTTGTAGCTGTCGGGCTCTCTGTCAATTTACGTGAGATTGATTGGGCAAGTTCGCACATTTGGCTTTTTGCTGGTACAATTCTTCTTGTCTCTATCATAGGCAAGATGCTCATCCCCTACTTTCTGAGCTCACTGCCCTCTAAAAAGCGTCTGATTGTTGGGCTGTCGATGGTACCGCGCGGAGAGGTGGGTTTGATATTTGCCGAGATCGGTCGGACAAGCGGCATCTTCAGTACGGAAACCTATGCGGCAGTTATTATGGTGATTATGCTAACCACGATGATACCGCCCCTTTTGATTAAAATGGTATATGCGCGGATGGAATGAATAGTTTAATTTTATGAAGTTATGGTGGATAATGTTAGGGAGGGTTGTTGTGGATGACAGGGCGAAAGCCCTGTCCAAGGACTGAATTACAGTCTTGACTCGTATCTTCTGAGCATGAAGAGCTTCTTGAGGATCTTTTTGCGGGTAGCGATCTTCTCTTTCTTTCTTCTCTCTGTCGGCTTTTCGTAGTACTGGCGCGCTCTGGCTTCAGTGACGATAAGGTTTCTGTCACACTGTCTTTTGAACTTTCTGTACGCATCGTCAAAAGAGTCACGTGGTGTAAGTTTGATTCCTGGCATTGGGCTCACCCCCTTCCTTATCAAGATTTTTCGGGTACGATCCCGAAAGTGATAAATCTGAGGCGGATTATATCGAAATAAATTTATGGTAAGATAAATACAGAAAAGTCAACAGAGGAGATGTCATGCAGTATGTCTATCAATCGTGTTATGCCATGGATAAACGATGTTATGAGGAGCTTTTGCTTACCGAAGAGATTCTTATGGAACATGCAGCTCTCGGTATGGCGGAACATATCTTTCGAACATTTCCAAAATATAAGGAAGGGGATAGCGAAGGATCTATAAAAACTGTTTTGATTGTAGCCGGGCCGGGTAATAACGGGGCAGACGGCATTGCTTTGGCACGTCTGCTGTTTGGATTTTACAAGGTAAAACTCTATATGCCGTTTGGGGTCAAGTCTGAGATGGCGAAAAAGCAGTTTGCGCGTATAAAAAATCTCAATATTCAGATTGTAGAGAAGGTAGAACCCGCCGATGTGATCGTCGATGCACTTTTTGGTGCAGGACTGAGTCGGGAGCTGAACGAAAAGACACGTACATTGCTTGTAGAGATGAAAATGCAACATGCCTATGCCGTAGCATGCGATATTCCTACGGGACTGGATGTGCATGGAAACCCCTCTCCACAAGCATTTTATGCAGATGTAACCATTACTATGGGTGCATACAAAGAGGCTCTTTTTAGTGACTATGCCAAAGAGTATGTCGGCAGGATCATACGGGTTGATCTGGGGGTGCACTATCATGTGTATGGGCAAGGTGCGAAACATAGTGCGAAACTTTTGGAGTACGAAGACCTTATATTGCCAAGCAGAGATTACATTCAAAATACACATAAAGGCAGTTTTGGGCATGCGGCAGTACTCTGTGGTGAGAAAGAGGGAGCAGGCATTATTGCGGCAACGGCAGCCAGCCGCTTCGGTGCGGGACTGACGACACTGGTGGTACACGAAAAAATTGTACCGCCGCCTTTTCTGATGCATGCTACCGAAATACCTAAAGGTGCCTCTGCACTGGCGGTGGGTATGGGGCTTGGCAACCATTTTGACGCGGCATTTTTGAAAAAAGAGGTGATCGACAGCCATACACCCGTTATACTCGATGCCGATGCCTTCTACTCGGAAGCGCTGCTTGGAATTTTGGAGCAGAAAACGCGTGAAGTGGTCATTACGCCGCACCCCAAAGAGTTTACTGTGCTGTGGGAAAAACTCACAGGTGAGAAGCTTAGCGTGGAGCAGGTGCAGGCACAGCGCTTTGAAATAGTACGCCGCTTTAACGCAAAGTACCCTCATGTAACCCTCCTGCTTAAAGGTGCCAATATGCTTATTGCCCATAAGGATCAACTTTACATCAATCCGCTTGGAAGTCCGGTGTTGAGCAAAGGTGGAAGCGGTGATGTGCTCTCCGGGCTCATTGTTTCCCTCCTGGCACAGGGCAATACAGGGCTTGATGCGGCCATTCAGGGCTCGCTGGCACTGACTGCCGCTGCTGCAGACTATAGCGGTGCTTCTTATGCGCTGCTGCCGACAGACTTGATAGATACGTTGGCAGGCTTAGAGCAAAAGTAGAGTACAATACGGTTAAAAAAGGCTTTTACAGTGGCAGAAAGAAAGCGTATCGCTGTACTGTTTAGCGGAAAGGGCAGTAACTTCGCCCACATAGCCAAAACACTGCACGGGCATGAGCTCGATATTGCCGTTGCGTTGACGAACAATCCGAATGCAGAAGGAATAGATGTTGCCAAGGCAGCCGGCATACCGCTGGAGATTGTCGATGCAAAGCAGTTTGATAGCCGCGAAGCGTTCGATGAAGAAGTAGTACGGCGGCTAAAGCGCTACCAACCTGACCTGACCGTACTTGCAGGCTTCATGCGTATTCTCACACCAACCTTTACCGATACCATTCGTGCGATAAACCTTCACCCTTCTTTGCTGCCCCGTCACAAGGGGCTTCATGCGATCGAGAAGAGTTTTCATGACAACTTCGATGAGGGAGGGGTCTCTGTCCACTGGGTGACTTCCGAACTTGACGGGGGAGAGATCATTGTGCAAAAAAAAGTTGCCAAGCAGGGGTTGGATTTTAATGCATATGAAACAAGTATCCGGCAGATAGAAAAAGAGGCACTGTGTGAAGCAATTTTACAGGTATTATAAGGAAACAGAAAATGAAAAATGATGAAAAACTGCGTTACTACAGCGATGTCGAGAATACCAAAGGTGCCTACTTTCTCTTTGTAGGACTTCAGATTATACTCTTGCTGGTGGTTTACGCTTTCGTGTACACCTCGCTTGTGGCGGTCAAACTGGCCATAGCAAAGTATCATCTTACTGCAATGGCTTATCTGCCGGTGGTTTTTGTACTCTTCGGCTATCCTGTGGTACTCTACAAAACCCGTCTGATGTTTCGCCGAGACAAACGTCTGCGTGCAACGGGGTGGATGCTTGGCTGGGCCGCGGTGTTCATCGTCTTTCTTTACGCCTTTGTGGTACAGCTGGTAGGAAACTAAGCCGTCGTGTTGTTACGCTATTTTCCTGTAAAACATCAAAAGATCCTCCGGCTTTCTCTGCCTGCGGCACTCAACTCACTGCTGGATATGCTGCAGGTGATCACCGATTTGATCATGGTCGGACGACTCTCCGCATTTGCTGTGGCGGCGGTAGGGCTTGGGTTGCAGTCACTCATGTTCATCTTTGCTATTTTAACGGTACTCAATGTCGGTACTTCCGCACTGCTTTCGCGTTTTGTTGGTGGCGGGTACTTCAAGCGTGCTTCCATTGGTCTTTCGACACTGCTGGGGTTTGCCTTTGTACTCAGTCTTCCAGCAATGGGGCTGTGGTATTTTTTTGCCTCTTCCATCTACCGCTGGTTTGGTACGGTACCCGAAGTCGCGACACTGGGAGCGGACTATGTACAGATGCTTACCTGGATGATGCCCTTTGTCTTTATGAAACTGGTTTTTGTCTCTGCCCTCAACGCAGCGGGTGACACCAAAACACCGATGAAAGTAAAGCTGGTTTCCATTGCACTCAATGTAGTACTGAACTATTTACTGATATTTGGCAAATACGGTTTTCCCGAACTGGGAGTACTTGGGGCGGCAGTGGGTACGGTAATCGTAAATATTATCGAATTTTCCATCTATGTTGCGCTTTATCTAAAAGAGAAAACCCCCTATACGCCTGTTTGGTACTATTCCAAAAATCTTTTACAGCGTGCATTGAAAGTGGGCATCCCTGCTTCCGTAGAGCGTGCACTGACATTTGGCAGCTTTATGCTTTTTACTGCCATTATTGCCCATTACGGTACCGAAGCGCTGGCGGGCTATCAGGTAGGTTTGCGTGTGGAGGGGCTGGCTTTCATGCCCGGTATCGGGTTTACCATTGCTGCAATGGCACTGATGGGGCAGGGGCTCGGTGCGAAACGGCCGGAGCAGTCCAAAGAAGATGTGCTGCTGGTGCTTAAGTATGCCTCGGGGTTTATGTTCTTGCTCTCATTCTTTATGATCTTCATGCCCGAAAAAATTGTCTGGCTCTTTACAAATGATCCGGGAACCATAGAAGAGGCCAGTCTTTACCTTCGGGTTGTTGGATTCTCACAGATCCCCTTGGCATTCAACTTTGTTCTCTCCGGGGCACTCAGAGGTGCAGGTGATACAAAACGTACTCTAAAGATCAATCTTGTTTCTCTCTGGGCAGTGCGCATTATTCCTGGATTTCTGCTCTCATGGTATTTTCACAATATTTTGCTGGTCTATCTGGCAATGATTTCTGACACCTTTGTCAAAGCTGTATGGCTATGGATTGTCTTTGAGAAAGGTGCATGGCAGAAGATACGGGTTTAAATATTATCCGTATTCAGCTATGCGAAAGCAGTCCAATTTTTGCATTGTCTTACCTGTAACCGTTTTGTTCCCGCGGTGTGGTATAATTATGCCCAATTACAACCACAAGGACAGAGTATGAGTAAAGAGGTAAAAACACTTGAACAGCGGATCGAACGCATCTACAATATGGCAAAAGAGCACTTTGGAGAGGTACGGTTTGTAGGTATCAAGCTGCATACCAAAATCGGTTGGGTGGCTAAGGTACAGTTTGATGAGTTTCAGTCACTTGTTGCTGAAGGCGAGGATGCAGAAGAGGCACTGAAGAACCTGCGTAAGCGTCTGAAGAAGATTATTGACCGTTATAATATGGTGTAGTGACTGCGTCAAATTAAAAATTAAAAGTTAAAAATTAAAATGAAAAAAAATATTATACTGATCGGATTTATGGGAGTAGGCAAGGGTACGACTGCGCGTGCTTTTGCCAAAAAGTACGGTGTGTACAACATCGATACAGATGATCTTATTGAGTCCAAAGAGAACAAAGAGGTCAAGAAGATTTTTGAGAAGAAAGGTGAAGCCTACTTTCGCAAGTGTGAACAGGAGACAGCTGACTGGATCGAGCAGTGTGTAACCGGTACGCTGGTCTCCTGCGGCGGCGGGTTTTACAAGGTGAACAATCTTAAAAAACTTGGTACGGTAGTGCTACTTGATGCATCATTTGAATGGATACACAACCGTCTTAAAACAGCCAAGAACAGCAAGCAGAAACTGGCAAAGCGCCCACTGTTTCAAGACCCGAAAAAAGCGAAGAAACTTTATGCTGAAAGAGAAAAGGCATATAAAAAAGTAGCTGATGTCATCATCGATGTTGAGAAACTTCCGTTGGAGGATCAACTCAAAGAAATTGCCAAAAAGTGTAAAGTTTAAAGCATCCTGTCGGTCTCTTTTCCCTCAAAGGTAAGGATGACAAAGACTTTCTTTTTCATTTTTTTTCCTCAGTTTCAAGTGTACGTTCCCAATATTCAAGTCCTTTGAAAATACCGGTCAGAATACCGAAAATGAGCATGGTACTTCCCATGCAGTAGGGGACGAGCTGGGAAAACGGAGCTGGATCGTTGATAAAAATAATAAGGACATACAGCCATACGATGACGGTAAGAGCCGCGCTGATTCTTTTTAACCATGCAATAAGTGTCAGTTTCTGTTCTTTTTCCATACACTTATTTTATCGTAATTAGATATAATTGCAACAATTTCCTATGAAGAGCATCGATGCAGCAGTTTGAAACCTATCTTTCCCGTCATTTGCCAAAAGTACGCAGTTTTCATCCTCTCTATGAAGAGGCGCTGGGCGCTATGCTGCAAGCGGGCGGAAAGCGCTTCCGGCCGATGCTGCTGCTGAGCATTGTCGATGCGTATGAGCCGATGCTGCATGACTCTGCACTGCCGGCAGCCCTTGCGCTGGAGATGTTCCATACCTATTCGCTCATTCATGACGATCTTCCGGCAATGGACAATGCCGACCTGCGTCGCGGTCACCCCACACTGCATAAACGTTTTGACGAAGTAACGGCTATTTTGGCAGGAGATGCACTCAATACCGATGCTTTTTTGCTGATTGCCAAAGCGCCGCTGCGTGAAGATGTCAAAGTCAAGCTCATTACACTGCTGGCAGAGAACGGCGGTTCGCAGGGGATGGTACTTGGACAGGCGATAGACTGCTGGTTCGAGAACAAGCCGCTTACGCTCGATGAGGTCAAGGTACTCCACACGAATAAAACAGCCAAGCTTATTGCCGCCAGTTTGCAGATGGGCGCGGTGATCGTCGGGCTTGACAGCGGGGTGCAAAAAGCACTCTATGACTTTGGTATCGACCTTGGACTGCTCTTTCAGATACAGGATGACATTATAGATGAGACCCAAAGTGAAGAGCAGGCGGGCAAGACGACAGGAAACGACAGCGACAAAAACAGCTTTGTCAATCTTTTGGGACTGGAAGCAGCGGTCAGCGAAGCTGATGCCCTGGCAAAAGATTTGCAAAGACGGTTTGAATCGTTCGATGAAACGATGCAGAGCGCACTCCGTCCGTTGATGGAACAATATTTATACAGACACCAATAAAGGAAAAGACCTATGGCAACAATGACCGAAGAGAATAAAATGCGAAAAAAGATGGCCAATACGATCCGTTTTCTGGCGGCAGATATGGTACAGAAAGCTAACTCCGGACACCCGGGTGCGCCGATGGGACTGGCAGATATTGCAGTAGTGCTCTCCGAGCATCTCTCTCACAACCCCAAAAATCCGAAGTGGCTTAACCGCGACAGACTGGTATTCTCCGGCGGGCATGCGACAGGACTTATCTATTCTCTGCTGCACCTGTGGGGGTACGATGTCTCTTTGGAGGACCTCAAGAATTTCCGTCAGCTTGACTCTAAAACCCCAGGTCACCCGGAATACGGACATACACCGGGTGTAGAGATTACCACCGGACCGCTGGGGCAGGGAATTGCCAATGCAGTCGGCTTTGCCATGGCAGAAGCGTTCACTAAAGAGCAGGTCAATTCTGAAACCTGTGAGCTGATTGACCATAAGGTTTACTGTCTATGCGGTGACGGTGACCTGATGGAAGGTATCAGCTATGAAGCGTGTGCACTTGCGGGACACTTGAAACTCAAAGACCTCATTCTTATTTATGATTCCAATGAAATCACCATTGAGGGCGATACCAACATTGCCTGGAGTGAAGATGTTGCCAAGCGTTTTGAGGCACAGAAATGGAATGTACTTACTGTCAACGGTCACTGTTATGACAAAATCGATGAAGCGTTGATAAAAGCAAAAAATGCGGACAGACCGACCATTATCATTGCCAACACCATTATCGGAAAGGGCGCGGGAGAGCTTGAGGGGACACACCATACCCACGGTGCACCGCTTGGAGAGGAGATCATCAGAGCCTCAAAAGCCAAAGAGGGGTTTGATCCGGATGAGACCTTCCAGATCCCTGAGGATGTACTGCTGCGTTTCAGATGTGCGGTAGAGAAGGGTGAAATGGCTGAAAAAGAGTGGATCCACCGTCAGAAAGAAGCACCTCTTGTAGAGCAGAATGTGGCACTCGAAGCACTGCTCAACCCGGACTTCTCTTCCATCGAATATCCTGATTTCAGTGACACTGACGCAATGGCGACCCGTGACTCAAACGGAAAGATTCTCAATGCCATTGCCAAAGCGGTACCGAGTTTCCTCGGCGGCTCGGCTGACCTTGCCCCAAGCAATAAAACGGAACTCAAAGATATGGGGAACTTCCCCAAAGGGAAAAACCTGCACTTTGGTATCCGTGAACATGCTATGGCAGCCATCACCAATGCAATGGCGCTTTACGGTACAACCATTCCGTTCAATGCGACCTTCTTTGTCTTCTCTGACTACCTCAAGCCTGCAGCACGTATTGCAGCACTGACAGGTATTCAGAATTTCTTTGTCTGGACACACGACAGTATCGGTGTGGGTGAAGACGGCCCGACGCACGAACCTATCGAGCATCTCAGCCAGTTCAGAGCACTGCCTGATTTCTATGTCTGGAGACCGGCAGATGCCACAGAGAATGTTGAAGCATGGAAAACGGCACTTACTATGAAAGCGCCGCACGGGTTTGTGCTCAGCCGTCAGAAGCTCAAAACACTCAAGCCAAAGCGTGATTTCGGCGATGTCAGCAAGGGAGCCTATATCGTCAAGAAGCGTGAGGGTGCTACAATGACCCTGATGGCAAGCGGTAGTGAACTGATGCCGTGTCTTCAGGCGGCATGCCACCTTGAAGTGCTGGGCATCAAAGCCAATGTTGTCTCCGTACCGTGTTTGGATCTCTTCAATGAGCAGGATGATGCCTACAAAGCTGCGGTAGTCGATCCTGATACCAAGGTACTTGCCGTAGAAGCGGCCAGAGCGACAGAGTACTACCGCTATGCAGACGACGTGCTGGGTATGGACACTTTCGGTGCCTCCGCACCTGCCGATGCACTTTTCGAGAAATTCGGCTTTACCATTCAGAACATTACCAAACGCGGATGTGAGCTGATGGGGGTAGAGTACAAAAAAATCGATCTGGGAAAAGACTGAGTCTTTCCCTAAACCCCGTTTAAGAGCTTCTGCTCTATAATCACACTCTCCAAAATGTCGGGGTGTGGCGCAGTCTGGCTAGCGCGCTACCTTGGGGTGGTAGAGGTCGCAGGTTCAAGTCCTGTCACTCCGACCATGTAACATTTGTTTTTGTAAAACACAATCACTTTTTTTATTGAAAATAAGCACTTATATTAGATCAATTACTCATTATTGTAGGGTGTTGTTTCCTGACAACACCAATTGTGTATGCAAAATGATACTAGTGGTGTTGCGAGGGCGACCAAAGGAAGTGTCTGTGGTGCACAACACCCTACATGTGATACTATAAGTATTTACATACTTTAGACTATATATTTTGCTACAATACCATAGATGATACAACAAGGGAATATACATATGAACAATATAGAAAAACTCAAACAGTTTCTTACAACAGTTGTAGTGCCTGATCTTGAAAAAGAGATCGACCAGCGTTTTAGGGAAGCACGGCATGAGGGGATGATGTCCATAGGTGACAGAGAAGAGCTCGAAGAGTTTCAAGCAATGCACGATGAGTGTCTGGAGATGTTGATAGATATTGAGTCTGGGGATATGGATGAGGCGGAAGCGGAGGAGATCATCGCTTCTTTAAGAGGGTGAAACCAAGTATAGGGGCATCCCCTATTCCTTGATCAGCATTCCCCGGATGGTGTCTTCATCGATAATGGCATCTTCATATTTGATAACCATCAGTTTTTCGGTTTTATTGGTGTAAAAGTCGTTAATACCTTCTACATTTTTCAACGTTAGAAGTTTGTTTTCGTCGAATGTATCGGTAGAGAGAAAGAGGTTCTTTCTTAATGCCGGGTTTCTCATACTGACAATCCATGCAATCCAAAAGAGTGAAAGAACAATTACTGCTGTAGCCACCCCCTGTTCATGGTAGTGGCCATAGATCCAACCACCGATGGCACCGCCAAGGAAAATACCTACGTAGGAGAAGGTGTTTGCAACACCGAGTGCGGCACCTTTCTGGTGTACTTTTGCAAATTTGGCAACAAAGCTCTGCAGCAGTGGTTCGAACATGTTGAATCCGATGAAGAAGAAGGTCGCTCCCGCAGCAAAGATCCAGAAGTTGCTGCTAAAGCCCATCATGGCAAAGGCGGCAATGATAAAGAGGACAGATGCGACAAAAACCTCTTTCCCTTTGCCGTATTTTTCGCCCAGCACGGCGGCCGGTCCCATGGCGATGATTCCGAAGATGACTGCGGGCAGATAGACTTTCCAGTAATCCATACGTGTCATATCGAACTTGCTTTTCATCAGAATAGGGATGAGGAAGAAGGCGATTGCCATGGTTGAACTGTGAAAAAGGAAGGTGATGTACATACGTACAAGGTCTTTGTCTTTAAAGACCTCTTTGATTTTGGCTTCCTCTTCTGAGTAGTGGTGCTCAATGTGCGGCGGTTCGGGAACAGCGGTAAAAAGAATGAGCAGGGCAGTGAGTGCCAGTGCGGCAGTCAGCCAGAAAAGGGCGCTTACACTCCAATACCCTGCAACAATCGGCCCGATAATCATGGCTGCGGCAAAACTCATGGCAATGACCATACCCATGATAGCCATGGCGTGTGCACGCTCATCTTCACGTACCTGGTCTGCAATCATCGCTGTAACGACACTTCCAATCGCACCTGCCCCCTGAAGGAAACGTCCAAGGAGCAATACATAAATATTGTCTGCCATAGCAGCAACAGCAGAACCGAAAGCAAAGAGCAGCAGCCCGAACAAGAGGGTCTTTTTGCGTCCGAACTTGTCACTCATGACACCAAACGGCACTTGTAGCAGTGCCTGGGTCAGGGCATATCCACCGAGGGCAATACCGGCAAGGAAGGCTGTTCCTCCGGGAAGCTCTTTGGCATAGCTGGAAAGAACCGAAAGGACAATGAAAAGTCCAAAAAAGCGTAACGCGACAATCAGGCTTAAGGGTAAAACCTTTTTAATCATCTTGATATCTCCGATAGGGTAAAATTTGTCCCAATTATATTCCTATTAAGTAAAATGAAGGTTAACCAAATGAAGATGGTTCTTGCAACAGGTAATAAAGGCAAACTTCGTGAATTTCGCAACATGTGTAAAAATGAAGTGGTGCCTTTCTCCGATCTGCTCGGAGCGTTCGATATTGTTGAAGATGGAGAGACCTTTGCGCAGAATGCGCTGATCAAGGCGCATACCATTTATGAAAAGCTGGGAAGTGACTACATAGTCATTGCCGATGACAGTGGCATATCCCTGCCCGTACTCGGTGGTGAGCCGGGCATCTACTCGGCACGTTACGCAGGTGAGGATGCAACGGACAAAGAAAACCTTTTCAAACTTGTTGATGCCGTAAAAGCCAAAGGGCTCAAAGAGACCCCAGCATACTATACTGCTGCGATTGCCATTGTGAGCAAATATGGGGAGTATGTGGTACATGGATGGATGTACGGTAAAGTCATTGATGAAGTACGTGGAGAGAAAGGGTTTGGGTATGACCCGATGTTCATCCCTGCGGGATTTGACAAGACGCTTGGAGAGCTCGATGACGATGTCAAGAGCACCATTTCCCACCGTAGCAAAGCGTTGGTACTGGCGAAGCCCATCATTGAGATGCTTCAAAATAAATAATATTGTATATATATTGGTGTTGCTCCCAGAAAATACCAAAGTTTGGATTAAAACAGTGTTTTTAAGTAACAACAGTATGATGAGGAAATACTATATGACAAAACAACAATTTATGAATGACCTGCAGGCAGTTTATCTGGAACTGCAGGACAGACAGGCGGAGCTCAACGGCTATTATGATCTGCTTGATGAGACAAAAGGGCATGCCAAGGCTGATGAGGTGGTGGGTGCCTTTTTACAGCTGGTAGATCTGCCGCGTAACAAAGAGAGCGAAATGGCAGCTCTTACACGTATTGTCAACCTACGGGAGGATGCGCTCGAACAGGTGCTTGAAAAAGAGGGTTTTGGCGACGATGAGATACGCATTAAAAAGGAGCTTGCCTACGGGTTTGTCAGTATGCTGCACATTACGCGGCATGAGAGTTTCATAGGCTGGATTGAAAAGCAGAAGCTTATGACAGCGTTTTACCGCGGGCTGATCTTCGGTGTGCATTTTGTGGGACTGCGCCTTTCGGAATGGCAAAGCCACTGGACGCACCACATTATCAATACGGTCAACCCTGAACTCTCTGAGCTTTTCAACGGTGACGATGCCAAAGTTTTTGAAATGCTTCAGGCAGAATCACTGCTCGATGAGCGTGAAGAAGGATGTGTGGGAGACCGCTGCTACTCTGTACTTGTGAAAGAAGGAGAGCAGTACAGGAGCAAAGCATATGCCGAAGCGTTCGAAAAGGAGGCGGCAGCTGTCGTGACGGCACTGGAACAGCTCATTGCGCTGCTTGGACAGCACGAAGATGATGTCTTTGGGCAGAAGCAGGAGTGGATCGCCTACTTTACGGCGCTCAAAGAGGCATTTGGACATAGGAAAACCGATGAACTCATCAAGATGTGGGCAGAGGTGGACAGACGCTGGATGGCGGTGACGACCCCTATTCAGGTGGGGCATCCGCTGGAGTACTATGAGGATCACTACCGAAAAGCTGTCGCACTGGAGTGGGATCTGCGTATCATTAACCCGAAACTGCAGGAAGGGTCACACACCCGTGAGAACATCAAACATTTTGCCTACGAGATGGCGCAGCGCTTCGGTGATAACGCACAGCACACCATTGCCAAGAATCTTCTGCAGGTAGATGGTACGCAGCTTTACATCGGACAGCCGATGCTTTATTACGCAGCAGAGTTCAACGGCCTCTTTTCTGCGCAGGTCGTACCCAACGACGAACAGGTCAGCAGTGAGCTTGGCAAGAAGATCTTTGCGTATGCCGATTTTGTGCTTGAAAGCAAAAAGTCCAAACCGGTGATGAAACTATCGGTAGAAACGATGGGAGAAGATTTTGTCCGAAAACAGCGTAAGCTGGCCGAAGAGGAGCCCGAACTCTGGCACAAACTCTACGACATTTCTACCATTGGACACGAATATGGGCATATCCTCTGGATAGACAGCGATACTGAAACGGCCATGAATGCTACAGGACAGTTTAAGAACATTGAAGAGTTCAAGGCAACCACCGGTGGGCTGATGGCCTTTTTTATCAATGAAGAGGAGGCGCTTAAACCTCACATTGTCGATGACCTGGTCAGCCGTGCGGTAGGGCTTATGGCTTGGCGTGAAGTGGGTGAAGTGTTACCTTATTACTGTGAGGGGCTCATTCACCTGGAGATTCTCTTTGCATCGGGTATTATCAGTTATGATGGGCAAATAACAATAGATTACAGCAAATATGATGCAATGAAAGAGGCATATATAGCAGCCTATGAAGTATTGGCGAAACACTATCTTGCCAAAGCCGATGCCAATGACTACCTAAGCCGATATACCACTAAAGAAAATGGTATTTTTTTACCGATAACTGCAGAAGTAAGAGCATTTGTCGAATACTACTATAAACGCTATCAGGAGATTGGACAGCAGACAGTTACACTCTCTTAGAAACTGTTAGCAATCTCCTACAGACAGGGTGCTTCGGCACCCTCATCGCTTTATAACCTCTTTTTTGCTATAATCCTCCCAATTATGCCGTCATGAGAACGGTCACTGTAAGGATGATCAATGCTGCTTTTTACCCCGGGACCAACCCCTGTACCAGAGTCTGTACGCCTTGCAATGGCGGAGCCGACACTGCATCACCGAACACCTGAGTTCGAAGCGATTTTTAAGGAGACCAGAGAACTTCTTTTTGAACTGATGGCAACTGATGAGGTTGTCATGATTGCTTCCACAGGAACAGGTGCCATGGAAGCAGCAGTCATCAATCTCTGTCACAATACTTTGCTCAATATCAATGCCGGGAAGTTCGGTGAGCGTTTCGGAAAGATCGCCAAAGCACAGGGGTTGAACAATGTCGAGATCAAACATGAATGGGATACACCGGCAACGGTTGAAGAGGTGCTTGAAGTGCTCAAAGCCAACCCTGCCATCGATGCAATTGCCATTCAGATCAGTGAATCTGCCGGCGGACTCAGACACCCTGTCGAAGAGATTGCCAAGGCGGTTAAAGAAGAGCGTCCGGATGTGATGGTCATTGCTGACGGCATTACCGCAGTGGGTGTCGAGCGCATTGATGTGAGCCACATTGACGCACTGA
>JALWHT010000160.1 GCA_026983515.1 Sulfurovum sp. | reverse complement strand
CGACGCCTGAAGCGAAGCGGGGGGAGTATCCTGCAGGAGAGTGGCTGCTTGAGAAGGCACAGCAGCTTTCGGTGCGCAGCAGACCGCTGAAACCGCTGGTACAGGGGCGTGACCTCATTGCGCTGGGGTTGCAGCCTTCACCGGAATTTAAAACAATTCTTGATAAGGTATATGCGATGCAGCTTGAGGGGGATATTAAGACAAAAAAACAGGGAGTAGAATATGTCAGCTCTACATATTTAAAGGAACAGGAGTAGAAAAAATGATGAAAAAAACAGGAGTCTTTTTATACGCCGTTCTCTCCTACCTCTTTGCGATGTCGGGGCAGATAGCGTTCATTCTCTACATTTCACCCTGGGACTTGATGCCGTGGTATGTCGACAGGGCGACAGCCGATGTAAGCTTTGGTGCGGTTACAGTCGACCTGTTGCTTATTCTTCTCTTTGGTTTACAGCATACGCTGATGGCGCGTAAAAGTATTAAATGCAAACTCTTTGGTACGCTGCCCGAAAGTATTGAACGTTCAACTTATGTCTGGCTTTCCGGTGCATTGCTCTGGCTCATCATCTTCTTCTTCCAGCCCTTCGAGGGGTATCTGTGGGATTTGAGAGGAGGGGTATGGGGCAGTCTGCTGAGTGCGCTTTTTGTTGCCGCCTGGCTCTTCTCGACCGTGGCGACCTTCGTCATCAACCACTTCGAACTCTTCGGGCTTCAGCAGGGGTGGCACTACCTGCGTGGGGTATCTTCCAAAGCGCTTCCCTTTGAGGTAAAACTCTTTTACAAAGTGGTCCGTCACCCCATTCAACTGGGTGTCCTGGCAGGACTCTGGGCGACACCGGCGATGGGGTACGGGCACCTGCTGCTCAGTAGTGGACTGAGCCTTTACATTCTCATTGGGCTCTACTACGAAGAGCGAGATCTTGAGAATCACTTCGGTGGTGCGTACCGTGACTACAAAAAGCGGGTGGCAAAGCTTATACCTTTTCTTTACTAATAGAACTTAGAATGGATATAACATTTTGTCAAATACTCTTAAATAATCATGTGATAACGTGTTATACTTCAATAGAATGGTGATATATAGTATGAGTAACTGGGAAGAGAGGAAAACATACATTAAATGAAAAAGTATTTTACAGTGTGTGCAGGAGCGCTTTTGACGATAGGGATGAGCGGTTGCGGAGATCCTTCGCTTGATGAGATCAAAGAGAAGATTGTCAAGGTGGAGACCCGCAATGCCAGCTATACGGCTGTGAACAAAAAAACGGGTGCGTACGGCAAGTACCAGATACTCCCCTCGACCGGAAGGTTCTATGCTAAAAAGCTCAATATTCCCGTCTCTCAGTGGCGTACGCCCGAAAATCAGGAACGTATCTTTGAAGCGCTGCTCCAGGACAACATTGAGCAGCTTAAAAAGCAGGGGCTAGATGTGGATGCCTTTACTGTCTACGGCTGCCATCAGCAGGGGGCAAGCGGGTTTGTCTGTATCATGAAAAATGAAAATTTGACAAAAAAATTTCATATTAAACTCAGACGCAATCTTCCCCCGCAATATCGTAATGTTGACCCGAACGATCTGAGAAAGACATGGATCAACTACTGGAAGAATAAGATGGAAGAGGTGTAGGGGGACATTTAATGAAACTCAGTGAACATATTTTAGACTTCTACTTCTCCCTTCCGAAAACCTTCTCTCCGCCACACGGCGTGGAGGTTATCTACCCCTACGACACTCCCGAAACCCGCAGGGTGATGGAGGCTTTTTACCGAAAATACTATGATGATACCAGGCCGCGCAGGCTGCTCTTTGGTATTAACCCCGGCAGATACGGTGCGGGGCTTACAGGTGTGGGGTTTACCGACCCGATTTTGATGGAGAAGAAGTGCGGCATCGCAAACACACTTGAAAAACGCAGTGAACTCAGTGCCAACTTCATCTGTGAAGTCGTCAATGCCTATGGCGGCTCCGAAGCCTTTTACGGCGACTTTCTCTTTACGACGGTGCTGCCCTTCGGGCTGCTGCGCAACGGAAAAAACTACAACTACTACGATGACAAAGAGACGCTTGCCTATTTTGAACCGCTGATTGTCGAAAGCATCAAAAAGCAGATGGCGTACCCCAATGTCAGCCGCAGTATTGCTACAGTGGGGCAGGGCAAGAATCTTGCCTACCTGAACACACTCAATGCGCGCTATGATTTCTTTGATACCATAGAGGTGCTGCCCCATCCGCGTTGGGTCATGCAATACAGGCGCAAAGAGAAGGAGAAGTATATTCAGACCTACATTGAAGTACTCAAAGGGCTTTTGTGACCAAATATAGAATTAATAGATGTGAACAACCGTTTTTTGTTTGGTTGAGCAAGTAGTGTAGGGCTACTGCCATACCTCTTCGCTGGCACACTCGATGACAGGGTCTTTTTTGGTCACATCATCTATCCAGTGTAGATAGTCGAATTTGGCATCATCGAAGCGTTTCATCATGATTTCGGGTACTTCGTAAGTATGCAGACGTTCGATGGTTTCCTTGACCTGCAGGTAGAGTGAGACTTTGGTTTTGATGTCCAGACGGA
>JALWHT010000159.1 GCA_026983515.1 Sulfurovum sp. | reverse complement strand
CTTTTTTAATGCGCTTCAGCAATTGCAACACTTGTGCCTGAATGGTGACATCCAGCGCGGTGGTCGGCTCATCGGCAATCAACAGATCCGGCTCGCATGCCAGCGCCATCGCGATCATCACACGCTGTTTCTGCCCACCGGAGAGCTGATGCGGATACCATGAGTAGCGTACTTCCGGATCGGGAATCGCTACTTCTTCAAACAGGGAGAGAACATGTGCTTTTGCCTTAGCTTTTGAGAGTTTCAGGTGCAGCCGCACCACCTCTTCCACCTGTACGCCGACTGTCATGACAGGGTTAAGCGCACTCATCGGTTCCTGAAAGATCATCGCAATACGGCTACCTCGAATATGCTGCATCTTATATTCCGGAATTGCAAAGAGTGATGTGCCGTGCAGTTTTACATCGCCGTTCCCAACCCTGAGTGTTTCGGGCAGCAGCCGCATGATCGCCAGAGAGGTCAGTGATTTACCGCTGCCGGACTCTCCTACCAGTGCAAAGGTTTCCGCCCGTCCAATCGTAAAACTGACATTGTCAAGCAGCATTTTATCCGCCACACTCACGGTCAAATTTTCAATATCCAGTACCGGCTTCTCTTTCATCTCATCTGTAATAGTATCTCCTTGGCAATGTTTGGATGGGATCATTGTATACTTCTTGGATCAAGTACCTGCTGCACCCTGTCAGAAAAGAGGTTGGCTGCCAGTACCAGAATGAACATAAAAATGAATGATGCAAAGAGTGACCACCATACCATCGGCTCACGTGCCATTTCAAGGCGTGCCTGGTTGATCATGTTCCCCCAGCTGTACATGGTCGGGTCTACACCTACACCCACATACGAAAGAACCGCCTCAGCCAGTACCAGCCCGGAGAAATCCAGCACGATAGAGATAAGAATGATGTGGGTCAGATTGGGTACGATATGCCGTGTCATAATACGCCACTTGCTTACCCCAAACGCCTTTGCCGCTGTCACAAAATCCATCTTTGCAATGCGAAGCGTTTCCGCTCTGAGCATCCGGCAAAGCCCTGTCCAGCTGGTTACCCCCAAAATCACGATAAGAAAGAGCAGTCGCAGATCGGAGCGTTCGATTGTCGAAGAAAACCAGTCCGGATGGTTATCCATCATCACCTGCATCATCAGCACCCCCGCAGCGATCAGTAACACACCGGGAATGGAACTGAGTGTGGTATAAAGGTACTGAATAAGATCATCCACCCATCCTCTGAAATATCCTGCACTTACACCAAGAAAAATTGCAAGCGGCAGCGTCACCAGTGTTGTCAGCGTACCAATGAGCACTCCGGTACGGATACTCTTGAGAGCCGCATAGAAAACATCACCGCCGACCTTGTCGGTACCAAGCACATGATAGGAGAAACTCATCACATAAAGCCAGGCAAGCAGCACTGTCATCAGTGTAAACACCCCATATGCTGTTCGCCACGGCAGCTGCGTTTCACCCCGGAAAACTGCCTTGAACCACATAGCAAAATCACCTTTTGAATGCCAAAGCAGATGCAACCAGATCAATACAATAGCCATAAGTATTCCTGCAAAAATCCCCTTGAGAGAAGCCGAAAGCATCTGTCCGCCTTGAACATACTTCAACGGCAGGTAGCGCTGTACACTTCTGCCTTTGTCATCAACAACAACGCTTTTGGTATATTCGTGTGTCGCAAAAGGTGCGGAGTAGGTACGCTCAGAAAAGTCCTTCTGATGTGCCATTGCCATATCAAGAAGAGATACAACGGGGGCTCCTCCGTTGGGCTTGTTGACTCTAAAATGGATGGAATCAAGCAGGGCAAATGCCAGGTAGAACATAAGCACAATCACAGACGCCATAGCAATCTTTGAACGGAAAATCATCACCCACTTTTGCCGGGAGACAGGAGAGCGCAGCAGCATCCAGCCACCCACAACTGCTACAGCAACCAGTGTCCATACCAGTATATCTGTCCACAAAAAGAAAAGGCTCACAGTGTTACCCTCGGGTCAAAAAGTGTATAGGAAATATCAGTCAGTATCAGTCCCACGATGTAAAGTACCGATCCCAAAAAGACCATTGCTTTGACAATGGCAAAATCCTGCGCATTGATCGCATCAATCGTGTAGGAACCAAGTCCCGGGATACCAAAAAACGACTCCATAATGAGCGATCCCATGAAAAGCGAGGGGATGATCACCACCACACCTGTCAGAATGGGAAGCATCCCGTTTGGCAGTACGTGGCGGAAGAGTACCGCGATTTCCGAAAGTCCCTTGGCGCGAGCCGTACGTACATAGTCCTGATGGATCTGTTCAAGGAAAATAGAGCGGTACCAGCGCACCCCGGAACCCAGCCCGGCAAAGACACCTATGGCAACCGGAAGCAGTACAAACTTCACCCCTGCCCAGCCGCTTTCATAACCCGATATAGGCACCCAGTGCCAAAGTTTTGAAAAAAGTACCTGCCCTGCTATAATGTAAAAAAGTCCCGAAACGGACATGATCATCACAGCCAAAACCATCGCCGACATATCCAACACCGAACCGCGAAAAAGCACCAGCAGCAATGCCAGCGATATGTT
>JALWHT010000158.1 GCA_026983515.1 Sulfurovum sp. | reverse complement strand
GGCGGTGACGGTGCTGTACGTGAAATGATTGAGTACCTGATCAAGAAAGAGGGACTCGAAAAGCAGTATCTGGCATTATGGGACTGAAATTTGAACTGCTGCTCGTCGTGCTGATCGTGCTGACATCAGCTGTCACAATGACAACAAAGCTGCATGAGCACAATAGCAAAACAGCATCTGACAGCAAAGAGCTTGAATTTACCGATACGACGTTTACGGAAGTTACACCCCAAAAACGTGTCGGTGTCAGTTTTGCTGCGCATGGTGTACGTGTCGGGGGTATACTGAAGGTGGAACATCTCCGTTATTATAACGATACGATCAAGGAACTTTTGGCTGACAGAGGAACCTATAGGGAAAATCTGATCTATCTTGACGGTAATGTTTCTTTGCATCAAACCGCGGGGTTTGACTACTATACACAGCATGCCTATTATGATAAAAAATATGAAGTGCTTTACGTGCCCTCACCCTTTACCGCATATCGGGGTGAAGATGTGATGCATGGTGCGACATTGCGCTATAATACCAAAAGCAAAGAGGCATATGCCACGATGATTGATGCTGTGCTGCATACTGCGGAAACGAATGAAACGAATGAAACAAAGGAGTAGCCGATGAAAAGTGTGCTGCGTTTTGCCCTGCCGGTACTGGGGCTGACTATGGTGCTGTTTGGCCAGAAGGTACAGGTGACCTCAGATAAGATGAAAGCATACGACAGTAAAAAAGAGATCCATTTCATCGGCAATGCAAAAGTGACTAAGTTGAAAGACTGGATACATGGTGCAGAGATCATTGTTTATTTCAATGAGAATAATGAGACAAAAAAGTATGTAGCGGAAGGAAATGTAACGTTTGAACTGCATCAAAAAAATGCACTCTATAAAGGCAAAGCGGACAGAGTGACCTATCTTCCAAATACATCCAAATATATTCTTACAGGCAATGCCACTATTAACGATACTGTCAATGACCGGCGTGTGAACGGTAATGAGATTGTACTCGACATGACAACAGGCAATGCCAATGTCAAGGGAGACCGTACCAAGCCGGTCAAATTTATTTTCGATATGGAGAAAAAAGGTGAGTAGTCCACGCATAGTAGAAGCCGAATTTATCAAGTCTGCACAGAGCATTGCCGATTCGTTGCCCGAAGATATGAGTGAGGTGGTCTTTCTGGGACGCTCCAATGTAGGAAAGAGTTCTACACTCAATGGTCTGACACAGCGTAAAAACCTTGCCAAGAGTTCAGCAACACCCGGAAAGACACAGTTGATCAATTTCTTTGAAACCCGTTACCTTTACGACGGGCAGAGTTACCCTGTACGTTTTGTCGATCTTCCGGGGTTTGGTTACGCAAAAGTCTCCAAATCGCTCAAAGAGGTGTGGCAGCGTAATCTGGTAGAGTTCATTGAACAGCGTGTTTCCATTCGGCTGTATATCCATTTGCGTGATGCTCGTCATCCGCATGCAAAGATCGATGACGATGTGGAAGCATACATTTCAGAATTTATTCGCCCGGATCAGCGTTATCTGACGGTATTTACCAAAATTGACAAGCTTAACCAGAAAGAGCGTAACAAACTCAAGCGGGAGTTCCCGGACTCTATTACTGTCTCAAACCTCAAAAAAAGCGGGTTTGATCGTGTACACAAAGAGATACTTTCTACCATTTTCGGAATCGATTTCAGCCAAAAGAAAAAAGAGGATACAGAAGCGTGATAGAACTGGTCAAGGCAAAACTTGATGACATTCCTGCAATGCAGGCACTTGTGGCAGAAAAAGTCAAAGACGGCACCATTCTCAATCGCAGTGAAGATGAAGTGGCAACCAATATACGCTCCTACGTCCTTGCCAAAGAGGGTGAAAAGCTGGTCGGTTATACGGCATTGCATATCCATTCAGTCAGGTTGGCTGAAATACGCAGCCTTATTGTAGATGAAGCCTACAGGGGGAAGCATATCGGCAAACGCATGGTGGAGTTTACCCTGGAGGAAGCACGTATCCTCGGTGTAAAAGAGGATGTCCTTGTGCTTACGTATCTGCCGGAGTTTTTCAAGAAACTTGGTTTCAGGGAGATTGACAAAGAAGTGATCCCGGAACACAAAATATGGGCAGACTGTATTAAGTGTATTCATTTTCCTGTCTGTAATGAAGTGGCTTTGGTTTACAAGGTATAACCGCTATGGCATCAGCAATACGAAAGCTCATTGTGTGGATACTGGTGATCCTTTTTGTACTTTTTTATCCGATGTTGATTTCCATTTATGTCTTTCTGCCGCTTTTTTTCGGGGTGGTAGGCTATATGCTCATCCGAGGGATCGAAGAGGGTAAATGGTCCTACATTCTGCTTTCCATGATCTATCTGATCAATATGGATATTAATCTTTCCATGCCCTTTTTACTCATTTCCATCGCCATTTTACTGGTATATATTTTTATCTATCCCCATTTGAACCATTTTCGAAAATGTAAAGTCTGTACACCGTTTTTAACCGTACTCATGATCGATCTTGTCTATTTTGCTGTTTTGATGGTGTATGATTTTATTTTTCAGACCCATATTATCAGGCTCGATGAAATTCTCTTCTATCCTCTTGTCGTCGATCTGCTTGTGGCGGTGATGCTGTGAGATATTTTTTTGTGATTTTGATCTTTTTGTTGATATGGGCGGGAATGATCGTCCGTCTGTATCATTTAAGTATCAAATCGAATTACTATTATGAAAAACTTGCAAAAGAGAATATTGAACGCAAGGAGTTTATTAAGCCGGTGCGTGGCGAGATTACCGATGTCAACGGTAATCTGCTGGCAATGAATCAGATTGGTTTTTCTATTTCGATCAAGCCGCACCTGAAAGCGGACAGTCCCCGTGTCAAAGAGATTACAGATGCATTGCATGAAACGTTTCCGGATCTGAATATCACCATGATGAAGAAGGTGTACAAAAAACAGAGTTCTCCATATAACCATAAGTTCATTAAAGTGGTAGATTTTATTCCCTATGCTGATATGATGGGTGCCTATGCAAAGCTGAGTCTTTTCCCTGAAATAAAAATAGATGCAGAAACAAAGCGCTACTATCCCTATGGTCGTTATGCTGCGCATATTGTAGGCTATACTGGTCGTTCTAACAAGAAAGAAAACAAAGCAGATGCGGTGGTCGATGTAGTTGGCAAAGTAGGCAAAAGCGGACTTGAACGTTACTATAACAAGGTGCTTGAGGGAGAGCTCGGCTATATCATCAATAAAGTGACAGCGACCAATAAGGCGATTGAAGTTTTGAAAAAGGTACCGCCGAAAGACAACAAGAACCTTACCCTCAATATCGATATTGCCCTACAGCAAATGATCTATGAAGAGTTTGCAAAAATGAAAGAGACCGGTGTAGCGATAGTGATGCGTACAACCGGAGAGATCGTTGCCGCTGTCAGTTACCCTGCGTATGACCCGAACCTTTTTGTCGGGGGCATCAGTGTCAAAGACTGGAGAGCGCTGCAGGAAGACTTGGCGCACCCTTTTACCAATAAGATCACCCATGGAACTTACCCTCCCGGATCTTCCATCAAAATGGGGATGGCACTGGCTTTCGACAAGGCAAAACCGGGTATTTTGAGAAGTACGGAGTTTTGTAACGGTTCAATGACGATCGGAAACAGCAAACACAAATTCCGCTGCTGGAAGCATAGTGGACATGGTATGGTAGATCTTCGTAAAGCGATCATGCAGTCATGTGATGTCTACTTTTACAAAAAAAGTCTGAAAGTAGGCATCGATGCCATGGCAAAAAATCTGCGCTCTTTTGGACTGGGGGTCAAAACAGGTGTCGACCTGCCAAGAGAATTTAACGGTGTGATTCCGGACAAAGCGTGGAAAATGCGTCGATTCAAACAGCCATGGTACAAGGGTGAGACGGTCATTTCTGCTATCGGACAGGGGTATGATTCTGTGACACCTCTGCAGGTAGCACGCTATACAGCATTGGTCGCAACGGGCAATCTTGTAACGCCAAGAGTGGCAAAATCGGTTGACGGTAATGCTACGAAACCGATTATCAAGCCCATCGCGTTTAATCCATATTCCATCAGTGAAATCCGAAAAGGGATGTATGATGTATGTAATACGCTTGGAGGAACGGCATACCGTACGATGCACAAGCTGCCGATCATCGTAGCGGGAAAAACAGGAACATCACAGGTAACGTCTATTCCTCAGTCGACAGTCAGACGTCTGAAAGAATCTGAACTTGCCTATTTCCACCGCTCACATGCCTGGATCACGACGTACGCCCCCTATAAAAATCCGCAATTTGTCGTAACCGTATTGGTGGAGCACGGTGGTCACGGAGGAAGTACTTCCGGGCCTATTGCCGCCAAAATATATAAATGGCTTTACGCACACAACTATTTCAGAGACAAACCGGTACAGAAGATTGATACGGCAAAACAGCCGGAAAGAAAAGCAGTGCAGAGAGAAGAGGAAAAGACCAGCGCAGCTGAGGAAAAATCTGTAAAGAATATACAACCAAGAAAGATAAGAGATAAAAAAAGAGCGCCTCAGCTGGATTTGTTTTAGATACCTCGATCATTGCACTGCCAAGCCCCCGTAATAAGCGCGGGATGACAGCGTGATAGATGATTGATTACATACTTTGCAATGTATGCTGCAAAAAGAGTCCAAGAATGATGACAAGGGCGATACCGGCAGATTTGGTATAGAGTTTGTTAGCGGTCAGAAAGACCAGGATGAGGGTAGCAACAAGCATTGTGGTAATGTCGAAGCTATATTTGAGTGAATCCAGCGGCATAGGTTTGGTCAACGCAGCTGCACCGAGGACAACGGATGTGTTGGCCATATTGGAGCCGATGATATTTCCGATGGCCATATCGACTTTACCTTTGACAGAAGCGGAAATACTGACGACCAGTTCAGGAAGCGATGTACCAAAAGAGATCATGACAATACCGATGATCCACTCTGAAACGCCGAAACTTTTGGCAATATCTGAAGCACTTTCAACCGTGAAATGCGCACCGACAATGACAAGTACGAAACCAATGGCAAGCATTAACAGTGTCACTGGCCATGAGAAAGGCTCTTTGGCAACGTCTTCAAGCTCGTCTTCCGGAAGACTTTTGGCATCCTGTACGAGAAAAAGAAGGTATGCTCCCATCATGAGCATGAGCAGCATGGCATCAAAACGTGAAATGATACCGTCCATGATCATCAGTATGAAAACAAAAACAGGCATGAGTGCCCAGGTGCTGTCTTTGGCAAAAAAATCACGGTCTGGTTTGATGTTCCGGGCAATGAGAAAGACTGAGGCAAGTACCAGTGTAATATTGAGAATATTACTACCAATAACATTGGAAATCGCAATTTCCGGCTTGTCTGCTGCACTGGCAGCAACACTCGCGGCCATTTCCGGCAAGGAGGTACCCAGTGCGATGAGGGTGGCACCGATGATGAATTCGGGAATATTAAAACGCAGAGCGATCTTTTCACTTTGATGGATCAGCATCTCCGCACCCCATATGAGTACACCCATGGCAATGACAAATATCAGAAAATTCATACTTTATCCTCCTTTTCATCATTTCGCACAATGAGACTTTTTGGCAGTTTCCAGGCTTCGATCAGTACTTTTTCCTTAGCGCGCATTTGGCCTTCATCGGTTTCATGGTCAAATCCGATAAGGTGGAGCAACCCGTGAATAAAAAGGAGGGTAAGTTCCTCCTGCTTGGTATGACCGAACTCTTGTGCTTTTTGTTCGACAAAGTCTTTTGAAATGACAATGGCACCAAGAGGGGTATGGGGCATGGTGTCGCCGAGAGGAAAACTGAGGACATCTGTTGGAGCATCCTTGCCTCTGTGCCTGGAATTGAGTGCCTGAATGCCGGTGTTGTCAGTAATGATCAGTTCTATCTGGCGTTGTGTCAGATCTTCAGCGATTTTGGCAAGAAGATCGGTATCTACGGGAAGGTCGGTTTCATTGATAAGGTCTATTAACATGGGTACTATTTTACCCAAATCTTGGTAAAATGACCCTACAGTGAATCATCAAAACAGCAGAGGAATATTAGCATGAACAAAAAAGCAGTCTGCATTATCTCAGGCGGTATGGATAGTGCCCTGAGTGCGAAAATAGCACAAAAGGAAGGGTATGACATTATTGCCGTACATTTTAACTACGGGCAGAGAACCGAAGCACGGGAACTTCAGGCATTTCGTCTGATTGCGGAAGAACTGTGTGCAGAGGAGCGTTACGAGATCGATTTGCCTTTTTTCGGTCAGATCGGTGCATCGGCATTGACCGACCACAGCATTGAAGTGCCGACTAGCGGACTTGAACCGGGCGTACCGGTGACCTATGTGCCTTTTAGAAACGGTATTTTCCTCTCCATTGCCGCGTCTATTGCCGAAAAACATGGTGCCGAAGCGCTCTATATCGGTGTTGTGGAAGAAGACAGTTCAGGCTACCCGGATTGTAGGGAAAGCTATATTGAAGCGATGGAGAAGGCAATTAACCTCGGTACGAAGGATGAAACGCATATCGAGATAAAAATGCCGCTGGTACATATGAAAAAGAGTCAGATCGTTGCCAAAGCAATTGAACTGAAAGTACCGCTGGAGCATACCTGGAGCTGTTATCAGTCAGAAGATGAGGCATGCGGCGTCTGTGACAGCTGCCGTTTGCGTCTGCAGGGTTTCAAAGAGGCCAAAGAAGTCGACCCCATTACCTATGCGCCACTCTAATCAATAACGCTGGTAGGCGTTGGCTATATAACGGAATTCATATTTGTGGTCAGGGTACTTTGCCGTGCCTTCTGCAATGAACTGGTTTCTGGTAATCTGTCTGTCCCATAGACGGTACATCAGGTTTTTGAACCACTTTTTTTCTGCCGGTGTTTCAAGCCTCATTCGGTTGTAGTTCGGGTCTGTCTGTGTGCTCTGTGCCACTTTGACCATTGTATCGTGGAATTTTTGCTCTTTGGCAGGGGTTGGTTTTTCATAGTAGCTGTTTGTATTCGGTGTCGGCATACCGGGTGTGGTGCTACATCCTGTAAAAAGTGCTGCACTGCCAACCATAAGCAATGCATATATCTGTCGTTTCATGACTGTTTCCTTTGTGAATCTCTTTGCTGCAATTATCGTACTAAGTAAGTATATCAAAAAATAGTCACGAATATATAACAATATACCTGATCCGGGTCAAATTCATCAGACAGGAGCATACTATTCAAAGTATTTTTCAGAAGCTTTGAAAATGCAGGTAGACATTAAAATAGTCCCGCCTACCGTGGAAAATCACACAACAGCAGAATGAAAGCTTACGAGATCAGCACAAAGCGGCCTGCATCCCTGTCTTTTTTTAGGTTGAGATAAGAGGCGATATGTCCGTGCATAGCAATGTAAATGCCTTCACTTTCAAGAAAATGCAATGCTGTCCATGCCGATGCAAAGTTCGCCGATGCTTCGGCAGGATCGATACTGTATGGTACCATAGCACCTGTGAGAACAATTTTCTTTTCTATTTCTGCTTCGGCAAGATAGGCGGCAGTAACATCCATTGTATCGGTACCGTGAACAATGAGTATCTTCTCTTCTTCGGCACGGTGAATGGTTGCCAGCAGTTCCAGCCGGTCATGGTTGGTCATCTCTAAAGAATCTTTTCCGATAATATTGACTACATGGCCGTTCCCCTGCCATATTTGGGTTAGAGATTCCAATGCTTTTCCCTCTTTTTCTACCTCTAGGGTGCCAGTAACAGGATTGTACACTTTGTTGAAGGTCCCACCGGTATTGATGACGAGTATTGTTTCTATAGCTTTCATAATATACTTCTTCGTTCTTTTTTTTTCGAATAGTACTACATTTTACCTCAGTAATGATAAAATGATGCAATTTATTTCAGGGTACGTGATGTGCCCTTATTGGAGATGAAGCATGATCATGAAAGGCAAAAAGGGTGTCGTACTCGGCATCGCAAACAAGAAATCGATCGCATACGGGATCGCCAAAGCGTGCCAGGAGCAGGGTGCGCAGATGGCGATCACTTTCCTCAACGGGCGTTTTGAGAAGAAACTGGCTCCAGTTGCCGAAGAGCTTGGGTGTGAGGGACGTTTCTATCCGTGTGATGTAAGCAAACCCGAAGAGATTAAGGCACTCAGGGAGTCACTTGAGAAGGACTTTGGGCAGATCGATTTTATTGTCCACTCTATTGCATTTGCACCCAAAGAGGGACTCAGCGGCCGTTTTATGGATATCTCCAAAGTGGCGTTTGATGTAGCCATGGACATTTCTGTCTACTCTCTTATTGAAATCACAAGAGAACTTAAACCTATTCTCTCCGACAATGCTTCTGTGCTGACACTCTCTTACTACGGCGGAGTCAAATATATTCCAAACTACAACTTGATGGGGGTTGCCAAAGCAGCGCTTGAGATGACGGTCAAATATCTTGCCGAAGATCTCGGACGTGACGGTGTGCGTGTTAACGCTATCAGTGCAGGCCCTATCAAAACCCTTGCAGCCGCGGGCATTGGCGACTTCTCCTTCATGCTCAAATGGAACGCTGCACATGCACCGCTGAAGAAGAATGTAACCATTGAAGAGGTGGGTAACTCGGGGATGTATCTGCTCTCAGATCTCTCTTCGGCTGTGACCGGTGAGATCCACTATGTTGACGGTGGTTTCAACATTATGGGAATGCCGGCGGTTGAGTTTGATGAAGATGGCAAGCCGAAGATTGCGTGGAACGGGGAGTCAAAATAAGTGCTTGGCACTTATTTGGAAGTGAAGAGTGAAGAGTTAATAGTGAATAGTGTCGGTTTGCATTGCTTTGCAATGCCTTTATTAATGAAGTCGCAAGAATGCTTATTGGATTAAAGAAAAAATATGCCTAATTCCCCCCAACGCTCAGCGCTAAACGCTAAACGCTCCAAGCACGACAGTGCTGAGTACCTTGAGAAGAAAAAATTCTTCGAAAAAGTTCTGACGATCTATGGGCGCAATGCGGTGCTTGAAGCGTTGGAAGATCCTTCCGTAACCGTCTACAAACTCCATTTTTCAAACTCAAACAAACCTGCACCTGCCTTGAAGCAGATGGAAGCTATTGCCAAAAAGCGCGGCATTGAAGTAGCATACCATGACAAGCAGGCACTCTCTCGCATCTCCAAAAATGCCAAACAGGACCAGGGAGTAGCGCTTGACATTGTGCTGGAGCATTTTGGGAATGAAGAGGATTTTCTCGCCCAAAATGACAGCTACCGTATTCTCGCCCTTGATGGGATCACCAATCCTCAAAATCTCGGGATGATTATCCGCTCCGCAGCGGCAGGCAACATCGATGCGATCATCCTGCCGACCAGAGGAGCAGCACAGATCAGTCCTTTGGTTATCAAGGCAAGTGTGGGTACACTTTTCAAAATGCCTATCATCAAAACTTTCGACCTTGTAAAGACGCTGCAACACCTCAAAACAGAAGGTGCTGATCTTTACACGCTCTCATCCTATGCCCCAAAAAGTTATAAAGAGCAGTCCTACGGCAATAAAACAGTCTTTGTCCTTGGCAATGAAAGTGAAGGCGTCAGTAAAAAAGTAGAATTACTCTGCAATGAAAGTATCGCCATCCCTATGAACAGAGGGGTCGAGTCACTCAATGTAGCGGTGACCGCTTCGCTGTTGGCATTTTTGGACTGATATTTATATTTTTTACCAAAGTTTGTGTCGCAGTTACTTTTTGCAGACAGAAGAAGAAAAAAGTTTTTCAAAGGCTTTGGCAGTCAGGGGATGGGAGCAGAAATAGCCCTGATACTGCTCACATTCCATCTGTTTGAGATGCTTCAGCTGTATTTCATTTTCTACCCCTTCTGCCACAACAGCAAGGTGCAGTTCTTTAGCAATACTGATGATCATTTTGACAAATGACTGGTCTTGCTCTGTTGTCAGATCATCGATAAAACTCTTGTCTATCTTGAGCGTATCGAAGGGGATCTGCTTGAGATAGGAGAGCGATGAGTATCCCGTACCAAAATCATCAAGAGACAGGGTGATGCCCATCGCCTTGATCTGTTCGAGGATGACCAGTTTCTCCTCAAACTGTTCCATCAGGACAGATTCGGTCAGTTCAATATCCAGCTTGGAGGGGTTGATCTTGCTAACGGCATTTTTCAGGTAAGGTAGGAAGTTGTCGTCATTAAGCTGCATACCAGAGAGGTTGATGGAGAGTTTCAAGTCTGCCAGCGGTGTCTCCTGCCATGCCTGAATCTGCCGTACGGCTTCATCGATGATCCATCTTCCAAGGGGGATGATGAGCCCGCTCTCTTCGGCAACAGGGATCAACGCATCGGGGTAGACCATACCGTCATTAGGGTCATCGAGCCGGATCAGCCCTTCACAGCCTACAATACGATTGGTAAATATGTCGATCTTCGGTTGGTAGTGGAGACTGAAATTTCCTTCATCCAGAGCATGGCGTATGGTACGCTGCATATGTATTTTTTGCTGTATGATTTTATTGAGGTGCTCCGTAAAGAAATAGAAATTGTTTTTGCCAAGTTCTTTGGCTTTATACATGGCGATATCGGCGTTTTTCAGCAGTGTCGAAACATCTTCGCCGTCTTTGGGATAGATGGTGACACCAATACTGCAGGTAATATGGTATTTTGTCTCATCAAGCACAATAGGCTTGTTCATTTCTGACTGGATACGCTGGATTACTTCAAGGATATGTTCATTGTTTCTGATCTCGGGAAGGATGACCACAAACTCGTCTCCTCCGAGCCTTGATACAATGTCGTTATTCCGTATGGCATCCAGTAGACGTTGCGATACCTCTACGAGTATTTTATCTCCGAATTCATGCCCGTGAATATCGTTGAATGTTTTAAAATTGTCAAGATCGAGAAAAAGCAGTGCAAATTGAGTATGCGAACGGCTGTGTGAGCTGATAAGCCAATTGATCTTTTCTGTCATGCTCAGGCGGTTGTAAAGAC
>JALWHT010000157.1 GCA_026983515.1 Sulfurovum sp. | reverse complement strand
TTATGGAGCGCACCAAAAGAGCTTTTGTCATTCCAGCACCCTTTACGTGGGACGACCTGGGTGACTGGACTGCACTTGAGCGCCTCCTAGGCTCCGAGGGCCGCAACGTCGAGCTGGCCAAACACATTGGCATCGACACCAACGGTGCCATCATCTACGCCACCGCCAAGGACGAGGTCGTGGTGACCCTGGGCCTGGAAGATGTGGTTATCGTGCGCGATGGGAATGTAACCCTAGTGGCCAAGAAGAGCCGCATACAAGAAATCAAGTCGCTGCTCAAGCGTTTCAAGGAAGAACAGGGTTTGGAAAACTTAAGGTAGCCCGGAAGGCGCAGTGGAAAGCCGCCTTGGGGCATTGGCGACTGCACCTAGTACGCACCGCGGCCAAAAAGAACGACCCAGACGGTGCGCGCCAGGATGTACAGGTCGAGCCATATCGACCAGTTGCGCACGTAGTAGATGTCGATTTCCAAACGCCCTCGGAAGGAGATCTCGCTACGTCCGCTTACCTGCCAAAGGCCGGTCACACCAGGAAGAACGCGCAAGATGATGCGTTCGGTGCCCACCATCGCGGGCAGCTCTCGTGGGAGGTATGCGCGCGGTCCCACAAGGCTCATTTCGCCTTTGAGAACGTTCCACAGCTGGGGCAGTTCGTCAAGGCTCAACTTGCGCAGCAACCGGCCTGCACGGGTCACGCGCGGATCATCCTTCAGCTTGTGAAAAAGCTCGTACTCCTCACGGAGCGCCGGGTCTTGCTCCAAGAGCTGGTGCAGCCGCTCCTCGGCGTTTTGGTACATGGTTCGAAATTTGATGGCCATGAACCGTCGCCCGTCTTTCCCTAGGCGCTCCTGAAGGTAAAAGACGGGGCCGGGGGAGTCGAGTTTTATCCAGATTGCCACAAGCAGAAAAAGTGGTAGCGTCAGCAATCCGCCCAGCAGCGTCAGAGAAAGGTCAACGGCCCGCTTCACACGCTGCGGTCCCCTCAACAAAAGGCGCTGGCGTAGTTCTAACCCTAGCACACCGCCCAGGTCGGTGGCCGAGATCCAGAGACTGGAGAAGCCAAACAGGTCGGGAATCAACACGACGTGAGGAAAGACCCCCCCATAGCCCTCGAGGATGCGCAGCAGCTTTTCGCGAGGCACGCCGGGCATAGCCACGATGGCGTGCTGTATACGTAGCTCTGACGCCAGGGTAGGTGCGAGTTCCACGCCACCCACTACGGGAACCCCTTCGAGCGTGCCATGTTTTTCAGGATTATCATCCAGTACGGCCACGGGCTTGAACCCAAGACCAGGGTTGCGCTTGAGCGCCCGTACCAACATCCGACCCGTCTTGCCCGCCCCTAGCACCACCACGGGATGCCCCCACCAAGGTCGATGGGCAAATACGTGACGCACAAGAGCGCGGCCTAAGGGTACTAACACCACCGAAAGCACCCACGCCAATAGAAAAACTGCGCGCGAATAGGTGTTCCCTTCTTTGAACAAGAACGTTGCTGCGCCAAGTACGAGGTAGACTAACGTAGTCGCGAGAGTTAGCCGACGTAGCTCCTCCGCTGGCGCAACGCCCACTCCAGAATAAAGGCCATTGAGGGTGTATACCAAGACAAATAGCCCTACCACAGGCCAAAGTGGTAAATAAGAGGCCGGGTTAAAACCCCCGTCCAGCGAGCCCCGGAGCCCAACGGAGAGCGTCCCGGCAAAAACCAGAGTAGCTAAGTCTGAAATTAAAAGAAAGATGGCCGTGAGCCGGGGGCGTGTGATTACGGTGAGAAGTCGAATGGTGGGTATAATACCTTCTCTGTTGCGCATACCCCGCTATCTTACTATTAGATCCCGCCATTTTGCGTGAGCTCTTTCGCCTAGCTGTGCAGTCTCACCACGTTGTTCACACTAACCCCCAACCGTGAGATGGGTGCCTTGTTCTTCAGGCTGGTGTGCGGCCGGTGCCAGTTGTAATAGTGGAGCCACTCGGGTAAGTGGGCGTTCCGCTCCTCTGAGCTCGCGTAAGCGTGGGCATATGCCCACTCGTTGAGGAGCGTGCGAATGAACCGCTCCACCTTCCCGTTCACCCTCGGCGTATAAGGAGGCGTGGTCTTGTGCCGGATGCCCAGCCCCTTGAGCACCCGCTGGAAACGCTTGGATTGGAAGATCCGAGCGTTGTCGGTCATCACCGCCCGGATACGAACGCCCATCCCCCGGTAGTAGCGCAGCGCGGAGAGCAGGAAAGCTGTGGCGCTTTCCTTTCGTTCGTTCGCCTTCACCTCCACGTAGGCCAGGCGGCTATGGTCGTCGACTGCGGCAAAGACGTACTCCCACCCCACCGAACGGTCCCTCCGGCTTCGGTCCCCAGTGACCCGGTGGCCTGGCCTTGCAAACCGGGCAAGCTTCTTGCTGTCCAGGTGTAGGAGTATTCCGGGAGCCTCCTCCTCGAAGCGCCTGGGCGGGGGCTTGGGTTCCAGGGCAGACAGGCGGCTCAACCCCTGCGCCTTGAGGATGCGGGCCACCGTACTCTTGGAAACGCCTACCCGGTGGGCAATGGCGTGGTAGGGCCAGCGTTGTTGGCGGAGATGGGCAACCTGCGCTCTAAGCTGATCGGGAAT
>JALWHT010000156.1 GCA_026983515.1 Sulfurovum sp. | reverse complement strand
AGTGTTGGGCGATGGAGATCTCGCTGCCGTCGTCTGCGACGTGGGCGTTGTTGGAGACGTTTTGGGCTTTGAAGGGCGCGATGCTGTAGCCCGCGTTTTGCAAGAGCTTGCCTATGACCCACGTAAGTGTGCTTTTGCCCGCATCGGAGCTTGTGCCAAAGATGGAGAGGTTATGCACGGAGCACCTCCTGCAACCCCTTAAACTTCTCTACCTCTTTGACGGCAATACGAACATGATAGCCGTCCAGTCCGTCGAAATTGCTACAGTCACGGATAAGGGTGTGGTAAGGTAACAGCATCTCTTGCAGTTTTGTTGCAGCTATATGGAGTTTAACGAGTACAAAGTTTGCCTCTCCCTCATAGCGGTCTGCTACAAGAGGGCTTGTATCCAAGAGAGCTGTCAATACCTCTTTTGCTTTACGGTTGGAGTCTGTAGAACGATGGGCAAATGCTTTATCTTTGAGTGCTTCAAGGATATACGTGCTGTCAAAAGTGCTTAGTCGCCATGGCGGCAGTGTAGGGGTGAATGCCGAGATGTTGGTAGCGTTCGAGAGTAATGTCCCCACTCGCACCCCTGCCGCGCCGAAAAATTTGGTCATTGATTTGAGTATCCAGAGTTTTGGATAGTCTCTGAAACGGTATACAAGAGAGGGTACTTGGGTAAACTCCAGGAAAGATTCATCGATGAGGATGTGGCACCCCTTTGCTATCCATGTTTCAAGCAACGGCATCATCGTGTAGGTCAACCCGTCAGGCGTAGCAGGATTGACGAAGATGACAAGAGCATTGTCTGGCACCTCTTTGTCAAGTGCCGTAAATCGGTCAATGTGTATTGCCTCAAATCCATAGAGTGCAGCAGCTCTTTTGTATTCCAGATAGATCGGATCATAGAGGATGATATGGTTGGGTGGGTTGACAGTATGATACCGCAGATAGGCAAAAAGAGCATAGATTGCCGTCGATGCACCGTTAAAGAGCGCAAGTTCGTCGTAGGCTACGCCGTAGTGCGACGCAATAGCGTTTTGCAATCTATCATCGTTGGGGTAGGGTGCAATATTAACACGGTTGAAGTCGGTATTAAGATGCGGTTTTACGAAATTGATATTGGAAGAGAGATCGATGATCTCTTCGGGGGTACAGTGGCAGTGCTTGGCAAACGTGACGATATCGCCGCCGTGTTGGAACGGGGTCATTTGAGCCTCACTGCAATGCCAAGCTTTACCTCATACACCTCGTCGCACAAAGCGGCAAGCTTCTGCCCGACAATGCCGCTGCGATCGACATAGGTGCGACTTACGGCATCAATGGGGATGATGCCGCTTGAGACGTCGTTGAGGACAAAGATGATGTCGGCATCTGTCGTGCAAAGCGCTTCTATCTCTTGCATGAGCATCTCCATGGGCATCTCTAACGTATTGAGCAGCCACATACTCATACAGTCGATGAGGTAGGTACCGCCCGATTGGATATGAGAGCTTGGATGCAGCGGCTCTTCGATGGTGATGAAACGATCTTCTCGCTGTTTTTGGTGTGTTTTGATGCGTGTGCGCATTTCATCATCGTTGAAGCTGTTGTCATAGGTGGCGATGTAGCAGGGCTTGGTGCTGTCTGATAGTTCCAGTGCTTTTTGTTCTGCCAAGAGGCTTTTTCCGGACTTTTGCCCGCCGTAGTAGAGGATTTTCATGTGTGTAAGGGTGCCTTGATGTGGAGTGTATCGAAACGTTTTAGACGCAGCAGTGCCGTATCGTTGGTAAGCAGTGAGGTACATCCTGCACGCAGGGCTGAGTGGAGTATGATGAGATCTTTAAAATCATTCAATCTTTCTTCATAAAAGCTCTGTTTTGCCACTGCAAAATCGCTCTGGTCAAGATAGAAAGGGATGACCTCTTCGCTCAACGCATCGATGGCACGTACGGCTTTGTACCGGTCAACTCCTCTGCGTTCGGTAAGAATATAGTAAAAGGTAGTAATGAAATCGCCTGAAAAATAGAAAAGCGTCTTTGCATTGTCTTTGTGTGCCATATACCATGCAACGGAGGTTTTGGAGGTAGGTCGGGTGGTATCGAGCAGATCAAGGCAGATATTGGCATCAAGAAATATGGACATGGTCAGTCTGCCTTATGTCGGAGTGCTTCTTTTTTCATCTCTTTGTATTGCTTGTTGCCAATCTCACCGTCAAGCATACCGATAAATGCGCCGGTACGCTTTTTGGCACGCTGCTCAATGGTTTGCAAGACTGTAGGGTCTTTCACTACTGCTTTGAGGTAGAGGGTGATCGCTTCAGTGAGGCTTTTGTGCCGTTTAAGGATAATCTCTTGTGCCTTTTCTACTGTCTCTTTGTCCAGTAAAAAGTTTTTACGTACTTTTACAATATTCATCATACCCTTCTATACATAATCATATGGTATGTCTGCTTAAAGGTTTATAAACCCAAAAATTTCTCTACCTTTGTCATAATTTTTGTATATGTCGTTGTAATTTTTTGATACCCTCCAAAAATAGTAAGTGGTCTTCCAATATTCCCAAATAAACAAACTTTTCAATTATGTACGGCGACAATATTGAATATAGTCATCAAGCATATTTTCAAATTCATACTGAAGGATATTTGGT
>JALWHT010000155.1 GCA_026983515.1 Sulfurovum sp. | reverse complement strand
ACATACTCGTACCTGCCATGCAGGTTTTCGATGCCTGTTCGGCTGCCCAGATAGACGCTTTCCACTCCGGTGTCTACTACTGGAAAGGCAAAAATCCTGCCTTCTCCATCTTTGGCGGCATGCCGCTGGGGCTGACCAGTGAAGAGATGATCACCTGGTTCAAGTTTGGCGGCGGCTATGAGCTATGGCGGGAACTCTACGGAAAGTTCAACCTCTACCCCTTTATTGGCGGTACCACAGGGCCGCAGATGGGAGGATGGTTCAAAAAAGAGATCAAATCTCTTGCCGATCTGAAGGGGCTCAAAATGCGTATCCCCGGACTTGGCGGCGAGGTGATGAAGCGTCTTGGTGTCAACCCGGTGTTGCTGCCCGCAGGTGAAATCTACACGGCACTCGAACGCGGCACCATTGATGCGACCGAATGGGTCGGGCCGGCACTGGACAGCATGATGGGCTTTGGCAAAGCAGCACCCTACTACTACACCGGATGGCATGAACCCGGCTCCATTCTCGAGCTGACCTTCAACAAGGCGCGCTGGGAAAAACTCAGCCCGGAACATCAGGCGATCATTGCATCTGCCAGTAATGAGATGACACTCGATATGCTCTGCGAATTCCGCTACAAAAACGCCAAGGCATTACAGGAACTGCCCAAAAACGTACAGATCAAAACCTTCCCAAAAGAGATGATGGATGCGGCCAAAAAAGCGCTCAAAGCTGTACTGGCCGAAGAGAGTGCGAAAAGTCCGGATTTCAAACGTGTACTGGCAAGCTATGAAGCTTTTGAGAAGCTCAATAAACCGTGGGATGACATCAGTACCAAAAACTTCCTCAACATCAGAGGGTAGCTGCCTTTAACGCAAGCGCACATGCACCAGACGGTGCTCACTTTTAATGTCAAAACTTCGTGGCGCTCCCGGCATCAGTGTCACTCGTAGGGTGTTATTGTCTATGAACGTAACATGAATATCTTCGGGAAACTCAATATGGCGTATGAGTTCGTGACCATTGAGCGGTACAAAGTAAAGCCAGTAGCTTTTGCCTCTCTTCAAACTGATTGTCTCCTTGCTTTTTCGAATACGAATCATCGGCTCCAGCGGTTTTCGGGTATGAAACTGCCACTGATGTTCTATGCGTTTGCCCTTTTCACGGTAGACCAGTACTGCACGGTAGGTGGTATCGTACTCCAGACGCTTGAGAGGAAAAAGTGCAAACTCAAAATGATTGAAGCGTGCGTTCGGATCACTCTCTTTGCTTAGAAGCCGTGTCAGGTTAACTGCTTTTCCGCTCTTGACATTGTAAAGCCTAAATGACTCTATGGATACCTTTTTAAAATAGAAATCATTGAAGAGCACACTGACAGGGAAACCTGAAACATCGTAATCGGGCAACGGGTCAGGGATCTCGGAATAGAATGCCGGCGGCACATCCTCCTGCCCGTCATAAGGGTAGAAAACCACTTTCGGATTGTGTTCTTTGACATAATTTTGTGCTTCAGTGAAACGCTTGAACGCAATCTTGTGATCCTTGTTTTTACAGACACCGTACACATACTGACCATACCCTCGAAATGGCGGTGCTTTGCAGAGTGCATTGAGCTCACTGTTGCCCATAAGGTAGACAAATGCCGTATTTTCTCTATCATTATTATCCTGAGCTACCCCAACACCGATCTCGTCTATACCCACATTCAAAAAGCCGAAACGGTGGTAAATGGCAGATAAGAGCCCGTCTATGGAACTTTGTGCATCAATATTCTTTGTTGACAGGTTTTCAAGTACCTGGGTAGAAAGGTACCCCGCATGCAACGCACGCTCTGCCGGGGTTTTCCCGGTAAATCCCGGAAAACCCGGAATCTCACTGTGCGAAGTAACCCTGTTTCGTACCAGATAGCGCGCATGAGCCTCTGCTGCCCTGGCAAGCGCATTGTTATGATAGAGCGCATTCATCCCCATCGCTTCGCGTATATCGTTCAACAGACTGAGCGCACTGCTCTTTTCATACTCCAAATCCAATTTTGGTAGCTGCCGCTTGACGACCTTTGCTTCAGAGCTGAAGAAACCCGCCCTCAATGACAATGGAGAAAGAGCGAAGAAGACCAAACACAGTATTGAAGCACTTTTAATATTTACAAATATACTCACTCTTCCCTCACCTTCCCCCGCATCTTTTTTTTGTTGGCATGCTTCTTTTTCGATGCCAAACGGCGTTTGACTGCCCCTTTGGTCGGTTTGGTGGGGATGCGTTTTTTGTGTGTGACGTTGACACTCTTGATCATCTCGACCAACCGCTCAAGCGCCTCTGCCCTGTTTTGTTCCTGACTTCGATGCTGTTGGGATTTGATGACAATGATGCCCTCTTTGGTGATACGCTTGTCTTTTAATGCAAGCAGTTTCTCTTTGTAGTGCTCAGGCAGAGAAGATGCGGCGATGTCAAAGCGCAAATGCACCGCTGCTGCTACCTTGTTGACCTTCTGCCCTCCGGAGCCCTGCGCCCGTATGGCGGAGAACTCTACTTCGTTTTCATCAAGGGTGACGGTGTTTGAGATGTGCAACATGCTATTTTCCTATTCTCTTCTCAAGATCACGATAGACAGCACCATCTTCTCTCTTTCCTACAGAGAGCACCACAACAACA
>JALWHT010000154.1 GCA_026983515.1 Sulfurovum sp. | reverse complement strand
GTGACGGACTTATCAACAAGATGGGAAACCTGACAATGAAGGGAAACAAGTTCGCAAAAGAAGCCGAGGCGATGTTCAAGCAATAATCTTTAAAGGAAAACCATGCGTGTAGATAAATGGCTGAGTGCGGTCAATGTGGTCAAGCGGCGGACCATTGCAACCGATATGCTCAAAAGCGGGGTGGTTTATGTTAACGGTATGAAGGCCAAAGCCAGCAAAGACATTAAGATTGGTGACAAGATTACAATTGAGTACCTTAAAGGACCAAAGTCTTATGAAGTCCTTCAAATACCGGCAACAAAGACGATCCCAAAGTCACAGAAAGAGGAATACGTTAAAGAACTGTAGGGTGCGTAAAACGACGCACCAGATTAGTGAAGAGTGTAGTGTTGTGGTATGCTTTTCTTGGGGAAAGCTTTTTTGATGAGAAGGTGTAAAATGAGTATAAGAAATGAATTTGAGCGGTTGTTTAACAACGAGATGGGTGAGAATGAAGCACGTCAGTTTTTGATCGATCTTTATAAGAAGGGTGAAACCAGTGCGGATATTGCTGCTGCGGCATCGGTGATGCGTGAGCATTCGGTGAAATTGCCAATTTCTGAAGAGCTTCGTGGAAAGGCGATCGATGTGGTTGGTACAGGTGGAGACAAAAGCGGAAGCTTCAACATTTCTACGACCGTTTCACTGCTGCTTGCATCGATGGGGTGTGTGGTCGCCAAGCACGGCAACCGATCGATTACCTCAAAGTCCGGTTCAGCCGATGTACTCGAAGCACTCGGCATCAACCTTAATCTGTCTGTAGAAGCGCAGGTAAAGATGCTTGAAAAGACCGGATTCGCCTTTATTTTTGCTATGAATCATCACCCGGCAATGAAGCATATCATGCCAATTAGAAAATCGATTGATCACCGTACTATCTTCAATATTTTAGGCCCGCTTACCAACCCTGCCGGTGCGCAGAAGTACCTGCTGGGTGTATTTGATCCCTCTTTTATCAAAAGAATGGCTGAGGCACTGGTAGAGCTGGGTACCAAACGTGCCTATGTTGTCAGTGCCCAGGATGGAATGGATGAGATATCTCTTTCGGCAAACAGCAACTTTGCTTATGTGGAAGCCGGAAATATCAGTGAAGGGGAGATAGACCCGGAAACCTACGGATTCAAAAAGGCACCCAAAGAGGCAATTTTGGGTGGAAATGCGCAGCATAATGCGCAGATCACCCGTGATATTTTTTTCGGAAAAGAGCAGGGTGCAAAACGTGATATTGTACTGCTCAATGCCGCCTTTGCTCTTTTTGCCGATGAAAAGGCACGGGATATTGAGGAGGCTGTTGCCATGGCAAAAGAGGCCATAGACAGCGGCAAGGCAGCGGCACATCTGGAGAAGATTGCCGAAGTGAGCCAAAAGCTTTAGCTGTTAGCAGCAGGGAGGAGAAGGTATGAGTATAGAGATCGTTGCATCGCTGGATGAACTGCCAAAGGTAGTAACATATCTGGAAGAGAAACTTCCGGAGAATGCCATTGTTTTTCTGCGCGGCAACCTTGCTGCAGGCAAAACCACGCTTACGCAGGCTGTTGCCAAACGGCGCGGTATCGAGGGGGAGGTGACTTCGCCTACTTTCTCTTTGCAGCACTGCTACGGCGAGGGGCTCTACCACTATGACCTTTACCGTCTGGAGCATGAAGCGTTTATGCAGATGGGGCTCTTTGAAGAGTTTGAAAAGCCGGGCTGGCATTTTGTTGAGTGGGGAAGCGATGCGCTTAAAGCCTTTTTAGAAGGGGTTGGTTATAATTGCTTCACAGTCGAGATAGAACCTGCCGGCGAGAAAAGACAATACAGGATAGATGCCTAATGCACACACTTGAAGCCAAACACCTCTCTAAAACCATCAAAAAGACGCAGATCGTACATGACATTTCGCTTTCAGTGAAAAGCCGGGAGATCGTTGGATTGCTGGGGCCAAACGGTGCAGGGAAGACCACATCGTTTTATATGGTCTGCGGACTTACGGGAGTAACAGACGGAGAAGTGTTTCTTGACGGAGAAAATGTGACGACACTGCCGTTGAGCCGCCGTGCGCAGATGGGCATAGGCTACCTTCCCCAGGAGTCAAGTATTTTTAAAGACCTTACCGTAGAAGAGAATCTGCTTATTGCTGCAGAAGCGCTTAAACTTCCCAAAGAGGCAGTACAGCCGCGCATTGAAAAACTGCTGGAGATATTTAACATTGAACCGATCCGCAGCCGTATCGGTATTCGCCTGAGTGGTGGTGAACGGCGGCGTGTGGAGATTGCCAGAGCATTGGTAGGTGAGCCTAAATTCCTGCTGCTGGACGAACCCTTTGCCGGTGTTGATCCTATTGCGGTATTGGACATTCAGAATATCATTCGCCAACTGGTGGAACTTGATATGGGGATTCTCATTACCGATCACAACGTACGTGAAACACTGGGCATCTGCGACCGTGCCTATGTCATGCGGAGCGGAGAGATGCTGGCTTCGGGAACGAGTGATGAAATTGCCAATGATGAAAATGTACGAAAGCATTATCTTGGGGAGCATTTTACTTTTTAAGGATGCGGGCTGAACAGTATTAGGAACCCCGGATCAACTTCGGGATGGCAAAAGTTGCAAGAGTACAACAAATGAAACCTTCTGAAATCAA
>JALWHT010000153.1 GCA_026983515.1 Sulfurovum sp. | reverse complement strand
CACATGCCCACATTGAAGGCTTTACCACCATCGGCAAACGCAACCGTATCTTCTCCTATGCGGCGGTAGGTACGATTCCGCAGGATCTCAAATTTGACGGAGAAGAGAGCGAACTGATCATTGGCGACGACAACACTATCCGTGAATTTACGCTGCTCAACCCCGGCACAAAAGGCGGCGGCATGGTTACCAAGATCGGGAACCATAACCTGCTCATGGGATATGTACACCTTGGACACGATGTTATTCTCGGAGACTACTGTATTCTTGCGAACGGGGCAACACTGGCGGGACATGTAGAGCTCGGCAATCATGTCGTTATCGGCGGACTTACCCCTATCCATCAGTTCGTCCACATAGGAGACTACGCCATGATAGGCGGTGCCAGTGCCGTAGCGCAGGATATTCCTCCGTTCTGCCTCGCCGAAGGCAACCGTGCCGTACTCAGAGGACTGAACCTTACCGGTCTTAGACGCAAGATAGAACGCGAAGAGATCAATGCGCTCAAGAGTGCCTACCGTGAACTTTTCGAACAGGGAAAACCGTTGCAGGAAGTAGCACAGGAACTTTTTGAAACCAGTGAATCCCCTTATGTAAAATCACTGTGCATGTTCATTAAAACATCCAAACGCGGCATCCCGTTTACCAGAAAATAGTATAATAGATAATTAAATACAAAGAGGAAATATATATGTCACATAAAGCTTGCAGTTTCTGTTCTGCCCCAGAAAGCGAAGAGAATCCACTGATTGCCGGAGAGAATGCATACATCTGCTCCAACTGTGTAATCTCTGCCTACAAGATCCTTTTCGGAGAAGAAGAGGAGCAGGAAACAGCATACGACGACACTGCACAGATTCTCTACACACCCAAAGAGATTTACGCAATGCTCGATGAATACGTCATCGGTCAGGACAATGCAAAAAAGACACTTGCTGTCGCTGTCTACAACCATTACAAACGTATTTTCAGAAATATCGAAGAAGACGATACACAACTTGCCAAGTCAAATGTCCTGCTCATTGGCCCTACCGGATCGGGAAAAACGCTGCTGGCACAGACCATCGCACGTTTTCTCAACGTACCCATCGCTATTGCCGATGCCACCAACCTGACAGAAGCAGGTTATGTGGGTGAAGATGTCGAGAACATCCTTACCAAACTGCTTATGGCAGCTGATGGTGACCCAAAGCGTGCAGAACAGGGTATTGTCTTCATTGACGAAATCGATAAAATCGCACGTATGGGTGAAAACCGTTCTATTACCCGTGATGTCTCCGGTGAAGGCGTACAACAGGCTCTACTGAAACTGATAGAAGGCTCTGTGGTCAATATTCCCCCCAAAGGCGGCAGAAAACATCCCAATCAGGATTTTATCCAAATAGATACGTCCAATATCCTCTTCATCTGCGGCGGAGCATTCGACGGGCTCAATGACATCCTCAAACGCAGACTGGGTGCCAATGTACTTGGCTTTGGACAGAAGAAGCGTTCCAAAAAAGAAGAGGAAAACCTGCTGCCGATGGTAGAAGCCGACGATCTGGTGACCTACGGACTTATCCCCGAGCTGATCGGGCGGCTGCATGTCATCGCTACCCTGAACGAAATCACGCTTGAGGACATGGTGCGTATTCTCGTTGAGCCGAAGAATTCACTGGTCAAACAATATCAGAAACTCTTCGAAATCGACAATGTAAAACTGACCTTTGAACCCGAAGCACTCGAAAAGATCGCCCAAAAAGCGTTGGACAGAAAAACAGGTGCCAGAGGTCTGCGCTCCATCATGGAAGAGATACTGCTTGACATCATGTACGAACTGCCCGAACTTTCCGGTTACGAGGTAGTCATTACTCCTGATGTTGTTGAAAACGGCGCAAAACCGCTCTACATCAAAGATAAAAAGTCAGCATAGAAAAAGGAAGATATGATGTTCAAAAAACTCTTGGGAATGTTCTCCAACGATCTTGCCATTGACCTGGGAACAGCGAACACGCTTGTACTGGTTAAAGGACAGGGGATCAGTATCAACGAACCTTCCGTTGTAGCCATTCAGTATGACAAACATGGACAACAGCGTATCTTGGCAGTCGGACAGGAAGCCAAAGACATGGTCGGTAAAACACCGGGCAACATCCGTGCGATCCGTCCCATGAAAGACGGTGTCATTGCCGATTTTGAAGTCACAGAAATGATGATCCGCTATTTTATTGAAAAAGCACACAAGCGTAAAGGCTTTTTCTCACCGCGTATCATTATCTGTGTACCCTACGGACTGACACAGGTCGAACGGCGTGCTGTGAAAGACTCTGCCGAAAATGCCGGGGCACGCTATGTCTATCTTATTGAAGAGCCGATGGCAGCTGCTATCGGTGCCGGTATACCAGTAAAAGATCCTAACGGAAACCTTGTTGTAGATATTGGTGGAGGTACCACTGAGATCGGTGTTACATCACTTGGCGGTCTGGTACAGAGTAAATCCATCCGTATTGCCGGGGACCACATAGACCAGGCCATTGTCGATTATGTCAAGAAAAACTTCAACCTGCTTATCGGTGAACGTGTCGCGGAAGAGCTCAAGATCAAGATCGGTACAGCGATCCCTTTCGAAGAAGAACTGGTGACGACTGTCCGCGGTAGAGATCAGGTAGAAGGCAGCCTCACTTCCATCGAGATCACATCCGAGCATATCCGTTCTGCAATGAAAGACTCTATTGAAGAGATTGCCGAAGCAC
>JALWHT010000152.1 GCA_026983515.1 Sulfurovum sp. | reverse complement strand
CAACAGCATTGGCTCCTTTATCGCGTAGCTTTTTGGCAAAGGCTTGCGCCTCATCCTCTTTTAGAAAGAGCTTTTTAGCCCTAAGTATCTTATCGGTTCGGTTGTGATCGACGATGCCGTAATCATCGCTGAGATTCCCCTCAAGAAGATCCGCATCATCCTCATCAAAGAGTTCAGGAAAGCGAGACTTCATATCGATAGCATTGCCCGGCACACCGAAGCTGGCTACAGTATCGAAGATGCCGATGAAGTTGAAGCGGACGTCTTGATAATCTCTATCTGGACTATTGATCTTTTTCTTAATAAACGTATTCACAAAGTCCCGCGCCAGTGCGGCACCGCGGCTGAAGCCGAAGACGTCGATGGTGCGTTCCCTAAACTGCTCCTTTTTATCACCGAAAGTATGGGCATCCAAAAACCCGCACACCAGCGCGATCGCCTCTTCGATACGCTTGGAGCCGCCTCCGCCTCCGCCTTTGTCATACTTGCGCGCTATAGGGTGGGCATCATGTTCTTCCTGGGTATCGTAGGTGCCGATCCCTTTGATATAATAGGCTCTGGCTTTGACTTTGCACTGTTTGGCTTCGCACTCAAACTCGCCTTGTTTGTAGAGTCGGTGGAGTTTGGCGATATTGCTCTGCTGGTCTCTGCCGTTGCTGCTGTCAAACTGCTCATTGTTGCCCGTCCCATCAAAGAAGACACCGATCTTTAGTCTTTTACATCCCATCTTTTACTCCTCTTAGTCATTGATGCTTGGGTAGGGTTTTTTGGGGGCGGGAAGATAACCAAAAGTATCTCTCATTGCCCAATCGGTGATCTTATAGCCAAAGGCACTTTCTGTTTTACCAAAAATAGTCCAATCAATATAATCACATGCTGATGCCATATTTGATCCAATATTTTGGGGGTCACTGGTGATAAACTTGACTATAGCGTCCCACTTGGGATCTTTGTCGAAGTCCAACCCGATACGGGCACAGAGTTCAACCATAGCGCCTGGTCTTTTTGACTTATGTCCAAACTTCTTCGCTTTATTCATCGCCCGCTGTATCCATCGGTAGCGTACCTTTTTGGGGGTGTCTCTCCAAAATCCTGGGAACTCTTTTTCCAGGTCTTGTTCCATCTCTTTTAAAAACTTCTTCTCCTCTACTCTATCGTAAAATCCTTCGCTTAGTTGTGATAGTCTCATGCTTTGCTCCTTTACTTTTCCATCTTCTTCATCTCTCCATCTTTGAATGATGGCTTTTTCCTTTTCCAATACCTCTTTAGTCAGCTCAAAACTATCCAGTCCGTTTTCAAGAGGCTTCTGCCACCGTTTGGTGTCCTTACTCTCAGGCAGGCACTTCCAAAGCAGCTTGTCACAGACCCTGCCTTGTGCCCACTCCTCAGGGTCAACGTAGCGGGACTCATAGTAGTCTATATGTTTTTGGTGCATCTCTTTTTCGTAGGCTTTAAAATTGGGCAAGGTGACTAAAACAATATAGAGTCCGATCATTGCCGCAATGGCTGCCAGATAACGCAGAGGGTGTTTCATGAGGTTTCCTTGTTGGTTAAGTCTGTTTTTCTGTAGCCGATCCCTTTGGGGGTATAGCGGTATTCTACGACAGTTTGCGGTTTTTTCTCTTCGCACCAGTAGCAGTAGATGTTGTTAAAAAGAGACTTTTGTGCTTCTTTTTGGGCATTGTGCATCATGCCTTCAAATACCAAAGGCTCATAAAATCGGAACACACCTTGCATCTCACCCGCTTCATCTTTGAGGTAAAATATCTCCCGCATCCTCTCCAGTGCTTCAGCGAAGTGCAAAGGTGTTGCAAAAAAGATAGCACCGTTTTTACCGTAACACTGCGCAATCAGTGCTTCACTCTCTTCTTTTTGTAATTCATCTTTGAAGTTAAGTTGTATAACAAAGGGGGCTACAGTTTGCAGCTTCTCTCGTAATGGCTCTTCACGGAAGAGTATATCATACGCTAAAGTACCCTCTTCAAGGTCACTGTATAGCATAGGGTATTTTACCCCATCTGCTACGCAATAGGTATAAAAATTAACTGTTTCATAGTCAATCTGTAAGGGGTCTATGACTTTCATAAGTTGCCCAATCATGCATCTTCTCCCATAATATCTTTGAGCAGGCACTTAAGGCAGACATCTTCACCGTTATGTGCCACAGCACTCCATTTTTTTACCGCCTCAGGACTTCCACCGCTAATAGCCACATTCCCTTTGATCGTCACATTCCCCTTAAGCGTGATGCCGCCGCCATCGATGATGACAGTCCCGCCGGCACTTTTAGCTACAAATCTATCTCCTGCATCTATGGTGTAGACTTTTGTCACTTCTTTGATGTGCTCCCCAGCCTTCACATCCAACTTCCCATTGACCGTATGGCTGTGGTGTCCGCCGGTTTTTAGGGTGTAGTTTGCATAGGTCTGCTCTAAGCGTTGGTTGCCTACATAGAGTATCTGGTCTTTGTCTACTTTGGTAGACTGGGAGTTGGCGATGTGTATCTCCTGGTCATGTCCTACCGTGAGGGTTTGGTCATGTCCTATCTCTATCTTTTCATCTTTGCCCACACTCTCTGTGCGGTTGTTGCCTACATCGGTACGCTCATCATGTCCGATGCTCTTGCTTCTGTCATTGCCTACCAAGAAAGACTCATCATGCCCTACGGTTTCACTCTGGTCATGGTCGATGTTGATGGTGCTGTCATGCAGGGCATGGAGTTTGTAGTCCTTTTGGGCTC
>JALWHT010000151.1 GCA_026983515.1 Sulfurovum sp. | reverse complement strand
TTATAAACTCTATTGATGCAAAACGGATAGAATTAAAAGAAATTATAATATTTAATCCAAGTAAACGAGAGATTGCAGATTTAGACGAAGAACTTGAAGTATCGTTTATTCCGATGGAGTATATTAGTAATGATGGATATATTCAAAAACAAGACAAGAGGAAACTTAAAGAACTAAAAAAGGGGAGCTATACCTATTTTAGAGAAAATGATGTGATTATTGCAAAAATAACACCATCTATGGAAAATGGAAAATGTGCTATTGCAAAAAATTTATATAACAATATTGCATTTGGCAGTAGTGAATTTCATGTATTTAGAGTAAAAGATGAAGATGTATTAAATTACAAATTTTTATTTTATTTGCTCAATCGCAAAGAGATACGCATTGAAGCACAAAAAGTGATGACAGGCTCAAGTGGACACAAAAGAGTACCTATAAAATTTTATGAACATTTATCATTTCCTATTCCACCTATTGAAAAACAAACCCAAGCCATCACCCAAATAGAAACACTCGAAGCAAAAATCGAAAAAAACAACCAAACACTTCAAGAGTTGAAAAACAAAAAGGGAGAGATATTGAGGAGGTATCTATAAGGAAACTTTACTATGCATGAAATAACGATAAACGAAGAAGCGATACAACAAAGCATCTTTACCATAAGAGATAAAGAGGTGATGTTAGATAGGGCAGTGGCAACAAAGTCAAAGTGCGCGTCCCTGCGCCTTTGGTTGAGGATCTCGGTACCGATGATGAGGGCGAAGAAGGTTGGTGTTTTCATAACGGGTATTATAGCAGTTACAATGTTATCGAAAGATAGAAGTCCATATCGAAACGGCCGTCATCACTGAGGTGATGGTTGGTACGGTAGATGGCGTAGGGTGGTTTGGTTGTCGTCTCGTAGCCGCTTTGGGGAAGCCAGGTGTGATAGACCCAGCGAATGAAGCGCAGCAGATCTTCGCGCTCCCCTTTGACCTCAAATTTGGCATAGACGCCGCCTGCGATCTTGAACTTTGGCAGATTTACTTCAGAATTTTTAGCATCCAGACTGATGGCTGAGACATGCTGGCACGCATCAAGCCTGGTGATGGCGGGGTTGTCGTGAAAGAGGGAGATAAGTGTATAGCTTTTGGGCTTAAGAGTGTAGATGAGGGTCTGAAGCTTCTGCCAGGAGTGTTTGATATGCGGTCCATAGCCGTTGTCGCGAAGATAGAATGCGTCGATAGGCCCCTGCTTGACGATTACTGGCTCTGAGATAAGAAGCTTGCCGCTCTCTACGCTGCCGAGCAGTTTGTCGGAGTAGAGAAGAAAACCGCCGTTTTTCCACGCCTTGGGAGTCATGCCAAAGCGCGCCTTGAAGGCGCGGATAAAGGAGGTTTGTGAACTGTATCCGCAGGCAGAGGCGATCTTGCTGATGGTGGAGTGGCGGTTGGTTATCAGCAGGTTGGAAGCCTTTTGCAGACGTATCGATTTGATGCTCTCGTAGATATTTCTGCCAAAGACCTTTTTGAAGACTTTGTGCAGATAAACCCGGTCCATACCAAGGGAGTGGGCTACTTCTTCCATATTGATCTCCGTATCGATATTGGTATAGATATAGAACATCAGATCGTTTGCCACGCGTATGTTCTTCCAGTAGGTTTCTCTTTTCATGAGAACAATTATAGCAAGTAAAGTATATATTTGTGACAAAAAAAGATAATTTTTAGTTTAAAAGATGTGTAGAACCGCAGTGCTCTCACAGGCTATAATGGCACAAAAAAAGGATATACGATGATAAAAACCGTAAAAAGAAAGATAAACAAACTGCTTATTGCCAACCGTGGAGAGATCGCACTGCGTATCATCCGCGCCTGTAAAGAGCTTGGTATCACAAGTGTGGTGGTACACTCCGAAGCGGACAAAGAGGGTGTCTGGGTGAAGAAAGCCGACCATACCATAGAGATGAAAGGGCATCCAGTTCAAGTCTATCTTGATTATGAGAACATTATCGACCTTGCGAAGGCCAACCGCTGCGATGCGATTCATCCGGGGTATGGTTTTCTCTCTGAAAGTGCGGAATTTGCAAGAGCCTGTGAAAAAAGAGGTATCATTTTTGTGGGGCCAAGTCCGGAGCATATTGCTCTGTTTGGTGACAAGATCGCTTCCAAAGAGAAGATGAAAGAGATCGGCGTGCCGGTCATTGAAGGGACAACCAGTCCTGTTCAAAGTGTGGAAGAAGCCCGCGAAATAGCTGAAAATATTGGTTATCCGGTCATCATCAAGGCAGCATTTGGCGGTGGCGGACGCGGTATGCGTATTGTAGAAGAGCGTAAAGGATTTGCTTCTGCATTCGAGGCGGCAAAGTCAGAAGCGGAAAAGTATTTTGGAAACGGAGATCTTTTTGTAGAGAAGTTCATTAAAAACCCGCGCCACATTGAAGTACAGATCATTGCAGACAAGTACGGCAATGTCGTGCATCTTGGTGAGCGTGACTGTTCTATCCAAAGACGCCATCAAAAGGTTATTGAAATATCTCCTTCCCCACGTCTCAATCCCGCCACACGAAAAGAGCTTTACCGCATTGCTCAGAAAGCGATCTACCGCCTTGGGTACGAGAGTGTGGGTACACTGGAATTTCTTGTTGATGAAGAAGATACTATCTACTTCATTGAAATGAATACGCGTATTCAGGTAGAGCATCCTGTAACCGAAACCATTACAGGGGTGGATCTTATTCAGCGTATGATTCAGATTGCGGAAGGAGACAAACTGCATTTTTTGCAGGAAGAGATACAGTTTAGAGGATACGCCATCGAGTTTCGTATCAATGCAGAAGACCCTCAAAAAGAGTTTATGCCATCCTTTGGTACGATAGGCGAATATTTGACGCCGGGTGGTCCAGGTGTCAGACTGGATACAGGTATTTACGGCGGCTATACCATTCCGCCGCATTATGATTCCATGGTTGCAAAACTGATTGTCTGGGCGCTTGATTGGGATGGCGTTATTCACAAAGCAAAAAGGGCTTTGGATGAATACTATATAGAGGGCATCAAAACAAATTTGCCTTTGCACAGGGCGATTGTGGAAGATACTGAGTTTAAAGAGGGTAAATTTACTACAGCCTTTCTTGACAGGTTTGCTGATGAGTTTGCATTGCTGAGTACTATTGCCCCGACAAAAGGAGAGGACACAACTTCATTTATGTCACGTTTGATACAGAAAGGATTGATGACGATAAAGGGAGATATGCTGTAGCGGGAGAGAAGGCAGGGTGCCTTACTCCTCAATGTAGTTTTTGAGTTTTCTTCCCACTTTGGGGTGTTTGAGTTTTTTGATCGCACTGCTTTCGATCTGACGGACACGTTCACGGGTGACGTTGAGCTCTTTACCAATCTCTTCGAGGGTTCTGTCACTCTCATCTTCAAGCAGACCGAAACGCATACGGATGACCGCTTTTTCTCGCTCATTAAGCTGGTCGAGTACCTCGTCGATCTGGTTGTTAAGGTCATCTTTGAGTACGACATCGGTAGGGCTGAGAGTCGTTTTGTCTTCGATGAAGTCACCGAATCTTCCGTCATCCTCGTCACCGACAGGTGTCTCCAACGATACAGGTTCTTTGGTGATCTTGATGACATTTTTGACTTTGTCGACAGAGAGTCCCACCTCTTTGGCAATTGTATCCAGGTCCGGTTCTTTGCCAGTTTCTTGCAGATGCTTACGGATGATCTTGTTAATACGGTTGATCGTTTCTATCATATGGATCGGGATACGGATGGTTCTTGCCTGATCGGCGATGGCACGGCTGATCGCCTGACGGATCCACCATGTCGCGTAGGTGGAGAATTTGTAGCCTTTCTCATACTCGAACTTGTCAACCGCTTTCATCAGACCGATATTCCCTTCCTGAATGAGGTCAAGGAACGGCAGACCACGGTTGGTGTAACGTTTGGCAATCGAGACAACGAGTCGCAGGTTGGACTTTGCCATACGTGTTTTGGCTTTTTCACTTTTGGCTTTACCCTGGCGGATCTGGTTGAGGATCTCCTGAAGCTTCTCTTCGCTCAGATCAAAGCCGCCTTTACTCGCCTCTCTGGTCTCAAAGAGCTTTTTAATTTCCACATAGGTACTGACCATTGTTGTTTCAGGTACCGCATCGATAATGTCCTCTTTGTCCATATTGATGATGTTGTCGAGGATCTTTTTGTGGTTTTCCCGCAGATGATCATTAAAGAGAGGTAGTTTGTACTCAAGACGCTTGAGCTCTTTTTCAAAACTGTCATCGCTTTTGAGGGCGGTTTCCATAGCTTTGACCAGTTCGTTGATGAGTTTGGATGTTGGTCCAAGGTCGAGCAGAGCCGCTTTAAGCTGCTCTTTTTTGTAAGCGATTTTGAGACGTTCATGGATTACTTTGACCGGGTCTGTTTCGTTTTTAATGATATCATCGAGTCCTTCACGGGCTTTCATCCACTCTTTTTTTGCTTTTTCAAGACGCTTGAAGCTCTCAATGACCTGTTTGACTCGCTTGTCATTTTTGGGTGTTTTGCTTTCGGATGCTTCTGCATCACTCTCTTCAGCATCTTCTTTGTCGTCACTGTCACTTTTTTCATCTTCAAAGCTTTTGAAAAGTTCTTTTACCCGTCTTTCACGGTTGAGCAGGGGCTCTTTGTAGTTGAGGATGTAGTCAATGAGATAGGGGACAGAACAGATCGCATCGATGATAATCTCTTCACCCTCTTCGATCTGCTTGGAGAGTTCTATCTCTTCTTCTTTGGTCAGCAGCGGGATCTTTCCCATTTCACGCAGATACATACGGACAGGAGAATCAGAACGGCTCCATTCGAGCAGCTCTTTTTCTTTGTTAAGATCGAACTCATCCTCGATCTCACCGTCGGCTGCACGTCTGCGTGCCTCTTCACGGCGCTGGCTCTCTTTATCGGTCAGGTGTTTGGCATATTCGGAAGCAGAAATGATCTGCACTTTATTGTCTTCGGCAAGTTTGTGGATCTTTTTGGCTTGTGCCAGTGTAGGAGCCTTATTGAACTCTTTGGCAATGTTTTCAAAGGTGACCACATCACCTTTTTTCTTGGATTTGAATAACGCTTCGATATTTTTTGTTGTGTCTTTTGCTGCCATTGAAACCCTTTTGATATGTGAGAGAAATCTCTTTAAGATATGATAAAGGTGGATTATACCGAAATTTTCTTTGTTTTGGCGCTTCAATTTGGCAATTTTTGATTTTTTGGCTATAATCGCGAAAATTTTTCCGGTCTAACACCGGAACGTAAAGGATCTACTTTGCAAGGAAAAGTCTGGAAATTCGGTGATAATATCGATACCGATCTCATTATTGCCGCGCGCTACCTGAATACAAGTGAGCCCAGTGAACTGGCCAAACATGTGATGGAGGATGCCGACCCTGAGTTCGTCTCAAAGATGAAAGAGGGAGACATTATCGTTGCCGGTGAAAACTTTGGCTGTGGATCAAGCCGTGAGCATGCGCCTATTGCCCTCAAGGCAGCAGGTGTCAATGCTGTTATAGCACCGACATTTGCCCGTATCTTCTATAGAAACGCATTTAATATGGGGCTGCCTATCTTTGAACTCAAAGAGGCTGATGAAATCAATGAAGGCGATACTGTACGTATCGATATGGACAGCGGTGAGATTATCAACGTCACGCAGTCAAAAACCTATAAATTCACACCTATTCCCGAGTTTATGCAGGAATTGGTTGATGCAGGTGGACTGATCAACTTCGCCAAAAAAGAGATTGAAGAAGGAGCAGCACAATGAGTACGAAAAGCTATAAGATCGGTGTCATTAAAGGTGACGGCATTGGGCCGGAGATTGTCGACGAGGCACTGAAGGTACTTGATGCCGTTTCTGTTGCACAGGGTTTTAATCTCAAATATGAAGAGTTTCTGCTTGGCGGTGCGGCAATCGATGCCACCGGTGTACCGCTTCCTGAAGAGACCATTCAGGGGGTCAAAAAGTGTGATGCGGTACTTTTTGGTGCCATTGGCGGCCCCAAGTGGGACAATCTGGAACGTCACCTCAGACCTGAAACGGGACTGCTCGGTCTGCGTAAAGAGATGGGAACTTTTGCCAATCTCAGACCTGCTACAGTCTATGATGAACTTATCAATGCTTCCAGCTTGAAACCTTCGGTCATTCAGGGCGTGGATATTATGGTTGTACGTGAACTCACTGGCGGTATCTATTTCGGTCAGCCGCGTGAACTGCATGAAGACAAAGCGTTCAATACGATGATCTATACCCGGGAAGAGGTCAGACGTATCGCTGTAGTGGCATTCGATATTGCCATGAAGCGTGACAAGCGTGTCTGCTCTGTTGACAAAGCGAATGTGCTTGAAGTCAGCCAGTTTTGGCGTGAAATTGTTGAAGAGGTTGCCAAAGACTATCCGGAAGTAGAACTGAGTCATATGTATGTGGACAATGCGGCAATGCAGCTGATCCGCGACCCAAAACAGTTCGATGTTATTTTGACCGGAAATATTTTTGGCGATATTCTTTCTGATGCGGCAAGTATGCTTAGCGGCTCCATCGGGCTGCTGCCAAGTGCCAGTACAGGTAAAGGTGTAGGACTTTTCGAGCCGATCCACGGTTCTGCACCCGATATTGCCGGACAGGGAATTGCAAACCCCATCGCAACTATTGCGAGTGCGAGTATGATGCTGCGTTATGCGCTCGATGAGCAGGAAGCAGCCAACAGGATCGATGAAGCGATCAAAAAAGCACTTGCTGAAGGTTACAGAACCGGTGATATCGGTGATTTTGATGCCAAAGAGATTGTCAGCTGTGCAGAGATGGGCGATATTATTGCCAATTACGCGAGCAGATGATAAAATTAGAAATTAGAAATTAGAAATTAGAAATTAGAAATGGGTGTATATGGAAACCAAAGCGCGTGTGTTGATCGACTGTCATGATGCCAAGGGGCTCGTATATAAGATTTCAAAAGTCTTTTATGACCGTGATCTCAATATTGACTCCAACCGTGAATTTGTCGATAAGGAAAAAGAGAAATTCTTTATGCGTACGGTGGTGACAGGTACTTTTGAAATTGATGAACTCGATGCTGCGTTGCGAAAAGTTGCTCCTAAAGATGCGCATATCCGTGTTGTTGCACCCCAAAAGAAGCGGGTCGTTATTCTTGCAACCAAAGAATCACATGCACTGGGTGATATCCTTATCCGTCATGCGGCGGGAGAACTGGGGGCGGATATCGAGTGTGTCATTGCCAACCATGAAACACTGCGTAACCTTGTGGAGCGTTTTGATATTCCTTTTATTCACATATCGGCAGAAGGACTGAGCAGAGAAGCGCATGAAGCCAAGGTTATGGCTGAAATTGACAAACATACCTTTGACTATATTGTGCTTGCCAAATATATGCGTATTCTGACTTCGGACTTTGTTTCTGCCTATCCTGAAAAGATCATTAATATTCATCACTCTTTCCTTCCTGCATTCATTGGCGCCAATCCGTACAAACAGGCGTATGAGCGTGGGGTAAAGATCATTGGGGCAACGGCACACTTTGTAACAGACGATTTGGATGAAGGACCGATTATCGCGCAGGATGTCATCCCTGTTAACCATCGTTTTGACTGGAAAGACATGCAGCGTGCCGGGCGTGATGTAGAAAAAGTCGTGCTTTCACGCGCACTCAACCTCGTACTCAACGACCGCGTTTTTGTCAACGGCAACAAAACGATCGTCTTTTAAGTGAAGAGTGAAGAATGAAGAGTGAAGAGTTCTGGAAAAGTGTTGCACAGCAACACTCTTTTTTCTTTTTTGAGAGAAGGGAACGCTCAAAGAGGATACTTCCTTGTTCAATATAGTATTAGTAGAGCCTCAGATTCCGCAGAATACGGGGACAATCGGGCGGTTGTGTGTGAATCTCGGAGCGACGCTGCACCTTGTCAAGCCGCTTGGATTTGACATTGATGACAAGGCGGTCAAACGGGCAGGGCTGGATTACTGGAAACAGCTCGACCTTGTTGTGTGGGAGTCGTTCGAAGCATTTCTTGCCGTACATCCTATCAATGCTCATACACATATGGCGACAACGAAAACGGACAATCTCTATTTCGATGCTGATTTTCAAAAGGGTGATTACATCCTTTTTGGTTCGGAGACCAAAGGCATAGACGAGCACATACTTCTGGAACATCCCCAAAACTGCATCACCATTCCGATGGGTGGCAAGGGACGCAGCCTTAATCTTGGTGTGAGTGTGGGTATTGTCACCTATGAAGCACTACGTCAGAATTATGAGGGATTTGAAAAGATCACGATTGCCAACAGTTTGAAGGAGAACGTATGAGTTTTGGAGATATTGTTTATATCGTTGCAATGGCCTTGTTTGCCTGGATGACCTTTGCGATTGTACGCAATAACTTCCGTTCGAAATTTGATGATGAGGGAAACCGCAAAGATTTGGATGAGGAAGTGTAGAAGAGCTTTCCTTGCCTAAAATACTCTTTAGCCTCTCCTAACCCCCCATTTACCAACTTTTCGATAAAATTAATGCCATTATTATCTATGAGGATGACCCTGATGACACAACCGTTACTGATCGAGATAGGGGTAGAGGAACTGCCCGCCATTCCGCTGCTTAAAATTGTCAAGAATATAGAAAATGCCTGGAAGAAAATTCTGGAAGAATACAGGCTTGACAGTGACTTTACCTTCCTCTATACACCAAGACGCCTGGTGCTTATACACGATGCGATGCCGATGAAACAGGAAGACAGTACCGTGGAGCTGATGGGACCTCCGGTTGCAGCGGCGTTCAAAGACGGGGAGCCTACCCCTGCTGCACTTGGGTTTGCAAGAAAGTGCGGTGTGGATGTAGGTGCATTGGGTCGGGCTCAAAAAGGCAAGACAGAAGTGCTCTTCTTCAAAAAAGAGGAGAAGGGTGAGGAGACTGCCTCTTTGCTTGAAGAGATGATCGGAAAATGGATCGCCTCTATGGCATTTGGCAAAATGATGCGATGGGGTGACAGAAGCGATGAGTTCATCCGTCCGGTACGCTGGCTGCAGGTCAGACTGGGAGATACTTCCGTACCTGTAGAACTCTTTGGTGTTACCTCTGATACCAAGACTTATGTGCACCGTATGGTAAGCTACGATGCGGTTGAAGTACCAAGCATTGAAGCCTACCCGGAAGTGCTCAAAGAGGGAGCAGTGACACTTGAACCTTCAGCACGTGAAGCACGCATTCTTGCAGAGTTCGATACATTGGAAGAGGAACACGGTATTGTCATCGAGCGTGATGGGGCATTGCTGGCAGAAGTGGTTGCCATTACCGAAAACCCCAAAGCACTGGTAGGGAAATTTGATGAAATGTTCCTCGAACTGCCGCCGGAGGTGATCATCACCTCTATGAAGGAGCATCAGCGCTACTTCCCGGTCTTTGAAAACGGCAAGATCACCAACAAATTCGTAGTGGTCTCCAATGCCTATACCGATGACTACTCCAAGGTGGTTACAGGGAACGAGCGTGTTCTCAAGCCGAGACTTGCTGATGGACTCTTCTTCTACCGCAATGACTTGCGCAACGGACTGAGTACAGCAGGACTTGAGAAAGTACAGTTCATTGACGGACTGGGAACACTTGCAGACAAGATCAAACGTGAAAAACGTATTGCCCTCAGATTGCTTGCGCTCTATATGGACAAACTTGAAGCACAGACAGGTAAAACACCTGCGGAACTTGAAAAACTGATGGACAGAGCGGTGGAGCTTGCCAAAGCGGACTTGATGAGTGAAATGGTTTACGAGTTTACGGAGCTTCAGGGATTGATGGGCTACTACTACGCCAAAGCTTTGGGAGAAGATCCGCTGGTCTACAATGCAATCAAAGAGCAGTATATGCCGGTAGGCGAGGGGGCGGAACTGCCGAGTTCACTCTTCTCAGCCATCGTGGCGATGAGCATTAAGCTCGATACACTGCTTGGACTCTTCAGTGTAGGCAAGATCCCTACGGGAAGCAAAGATCCGTTTGCGCTTCGCCGTGCTGTCAATGGAATTGTACGTATTGTTATTGACAACGATATTCCTTTCAATATCGATGATATGCTGGAACTGCTCAAAGATGAGTATGACAGTTTTGATGTTGGACAGCTCAAAGCCTTTATTATTGAACGTATCAACAAGAGCCTTGATGCCAACCCGTCTGTCATTGCGGCAGTTCTTGCCAGTGGAGAGCTTGATATTAACGAGATTGCCAAAAAGGTTACAGCCCTCAATGAGATTGTTGCGGACGAGAGTTTCAAGGAGCAGTTTGCTACCTTCAAGCGTGTGGCGAATATTTCCAAAGATGTCGATCTGGACGGCGATCTGAGTATCGATGTGAGCCTCTTTAAAGAGGATGCGGAAGTGAGCCTCTACAATGCCTACGAAAAGGTACTCAACCAGAAGTTTGCCGACTATAAAACAAAACTTGAAGCACTTTTCGGTCTCAAACGGGAGCTTGATGCCTACTTCGATGATGTATTGGTTAATGCCGAAGATGAAGCTTTGCGCAGAAACCGTCAGCACTTGATCGCATCAATTTACAAAACATTCCGGGATATTGCGGATATCAAAGAGATTACGGTTTAGGCAGCATGCCTGAGAGTTATGATACTATCGTCATAGGTGCCGGTATTTCCGGCTGTTGTGCGGCATTTACACTGCAACAGCAGGGGCAGAAGATACTTTTGGTTGACAGAAGTGGTATGGCTGCCACAGGCGGTTCGGGTGCCGCAGGTGCTTTTGTTTCCCCAAAAATTGGCAAAGGTGGATCGCTTCAAACACTGACCAATGAAGCCTTTGCTTACGCCAAAGATTTTTACCGTGAGCACTTTCCTCATTATTTTCATCAGACCGGTGTCATACGTATCCCTAAAGATGCAGAGGATGCGAAGAAGTTTTCCCTCTATGAACCCCACAATGAAGCAAACTACCGCTGGATAGACGAATCGCAGCTACGGGTATTTGGTATTAAAGAAAAACACGCAGGTTTTCTTTTTGAAGAAGCAGGTGTATGTGACGCACCGGAATTGTGCAATGCCATACTCAGGCAGGTACCCTTTCAGCAGTTTACGGTAGAAAAACTGATCTACAGCAATGAAAGCTGGACACTCTTTAACACGCAACGCTCAGCGCTTAGTGCTAAAAATATCGTACTGTCCACAGGATATGAGAGCAATTTGCTTGACTTGCGTTATATGGGCATACGCGGCACTTGGGGTTCACGGGGGGACTACTACAGTGCATTGAACCTCAATGTGAGTATGCACAAGAAAATATCAGTTTCCGCAAACATTGACGGTATTATCAAGCTTGGTGCCACCCACGTCAAGTCAAAACATCCCTGTATGGTCTGTGACGGTAAACCGCTTGCCTCTCTGGAGCAACAGGCGGTAGAGATGGTTGATACCTCCGATTTTGTGCTTAAAGAGACCTTTTGCGGTATGCGTGCAGGCAGCAAAGACTATTTTCCGCTTGTAGGTTGTGTGGTTGATGTACCCTACATGGAAACACACCATCCCAATGTCTTTCGCGGTGCCAAACCACCGCTGAAACATTTGGA
>JALWHT010000150.1 GCA_026983515.1 Sulfurovum sp. | reverse complement strand
ATTTATAGTTATTTTATGTTATTTTGGAATTTTTATATTATATTAAAATTTTTAAAATATATGATTTTTTAATTGTGTGTATTTTTATTTTGTTATGTTTTGTTAATGTTATTTTATTTGTGTTTGATTTATGTATTTTGTATTGGTTTTAGTATTGATATATTATTTTTTATTTTGTTTATTTTGTCGTTATTGTTTCTATTAAATACCACCGTGTTTCTGGATTTGGACGGTTGTTGACGCAGAATTTTATTTTTCGGAATTTTCTTTATAAACCGTAAAATCTATATATTGTGTTGTAGTAGTATCAGCATGGGGCTTGGTGGCATTAGTAAAGTGAAAGGTGGATTAGGGAAGATACTCGATGCTATAAGAAAGAGCAGTGTTAATGAAGAAGTAGATAACACTGAAGCAGTGAATGATTTGGAGATAGCAGGGTACATTATGTGGTGTCAGCCTAAAGGTAGTATAAAGAGAAAGAAAGTTAAGGAATACGACCACTTACCTTCTGATGAGGAGTGGCTTAGAGATGTGAGAAACTACGGTGTTGAAGGAACATACTGGTTGCAGGAGATAAAGAAAATGGGTAGAAACAAGATGTTCGGTGATGTGCTGAGAAAAGAATACTATGGTTATGTTGTGAAGGATGATGATGAAGAGGAGGAATATGAACTTGATTACCCAAGTGATGAAGATGATTACAGTGATGATGAAATTGATGAAGATGAGTTCGAAGATGAGGAACAGATTGGCAAGAAGAAGAGAGGTAGAGTTAGAATAGTCAGTAAAAGAAGAGTTAAACCGAGAAGGAGGAGTACTGGTGATATTAAGAGCTTTGTTGAGGGATTGAAAGAGATTAAAGATGAACTTGAGGAACTTGCTGAGATAGGAACATTTCTTGCAAGAATTGGTGGAAAGAATGTTGTAGAATTGCCTGATGGTAAGAGTATGGAAGACTATGTTCTTGAAATGATGGATACACTGAAGTCAAGATATGATAAGATGAGAAGTATATTTGGTGATAGTAAAGTGAAGTCAGAAGATGCTGAAGTTCCAATTGATGGTAAAGTGCCGGCATGGATGGTATATGCACCTAAACTGCTTGACAGTGCACTTGATAGTGTAGAAAGGAGACTTGAGAAGATGGGTTTAGTTAATAAAGAAGATAATAATGTTGAGATACCTAAGTTTCCTAAGTTAAAGGAGTGATTATATGGAGGTAAAAGATAATGAGAAAGAAGGTGAATTCGACATTGAAAGTAATAGTGATAGCAATAGCGATATCAGTGTTGTTGATATTGGTGAAGATACAGAGTGCACTGAAGAAACTAAGGAGGAAGTAAGTGAAATATACGATTGGGCATATAGTGTAATGGACTGGCTTGTGTGTGCTGTGGAAAGTAGAGCATGGAGTGAAATAATGAAACACATGGATGACATAATAACTGCATTTGTAGTTCTTGTGAAAGATGAGCATAAAGGTATAGTGATAGATACACTTAGGAAGATAAGTGAAGTGTTAGGAGGGTGATGTGTATGGGAAAAGATAAGAAGTATTTAGCAGAGTTATTGGCTAAAAGAGTTAATTTTTATTTACACAAGATAGTGAGTATGGATGATGAGAAGAGAGAGGAGTATGTGAATAATGTTATAGATTGGATATGCAAGATGTTCAATGATATTGCTGAAGCGGCAAATTCAGGAAACAAGATTAGAGCTATACAAATTGCTAACAGATATAGGGAAGAGATTAGTGATTTAGATAAAAAGGCTTCAGTGATAGCATGTTTGACATATTGTATTAATGATAAATATAGAAAGAAGTTGATGCCATTGTTCATAGGAGCACTTGGTTTGGTGTGAAATATGATATCAATTGATTTAAATGAGTTCAGGATGTGGTTGAAAAGAATTGGATACTCAGATAACACTATAAGAAAAGTAGTCAGTAAACTAATTAAGTTGGTTCATGAGAATGGTGCATTCATTGATTTATGTTTAGATGATATACGAGAGATGTACTGGGATTGCACTAAGTACATTAGACATTCTTTTGTTTATGCTTGGGATTGTTTTAGTAGATTTTTAATTAGTGCTAAAATTGATTACATTATGAGTGAATTCAGAAAATGGTTGATTAATAAGGGATACAGTGAAGCAACGGCATATTATTGTTCTTGTAAAATTAAGACGCTGGTTAGAAGATTTAATAGTTTCTGCTTTAATGATGATGATATAAGAAGGAAGTTTGAGAAATGTAGTGGAAAAACGAGGAGAACATATCTGTATAGTTTTAGAAGATTTAAGGAGTTTGTTAGGGAACTTGGATATGTGGTGGTGATAGATAATGGTAGATATACGGAGTGTTGCTAAGGCTTTTAGTTTGTGGATGAGATATAAGGGGTATTCTGATACATACTCTGAACATTGTTATTATGTAGTTTTAGGTATCTTAAATAGATTTAGTGGTGAATTTATTGGGTTAGATAGGGTTAGAGAAATTTATGATAATATGAGAGGAAAGTCAAGAACTGCATACACTGTATCATGGAATAGATTTATGGAGTATTTGGAAGAAAATGGTATAAGTGCAGGTTGCTGTGGGAATGTATTGAGAGTTAGTGAGCTGTATAAGTGGTTAGTTAATGGATTTAGAGAATGGTTAGTTAGTAAAGGGTACTCTGAGAGTTATATTAAGCAGAATATTAGGTATATTGAGTTTTTAATTAATTTGATTGGGGGGTTAATTGATGATATAGAGTATATTCGTGGTAAGCTTTGGAATAAGAGTGGGTGTATGAGAGGTAAGTATGTAAGAGCTTGGAAGCTGTTTATGGAATATCTATATAGTTTAGGTATTGGGAGGTGGTGGTAGGTGGATACATTACTTGTTAATGAAGATATACTTAGGGAGTTTTGTAAGTGTTGTATTCCAGAACTTGAGGGTGATGAGGTATTGGTTGCTATGATTGCGGCAAGAAAGAAATATTGTGAAATTAGTAGAAGTCAGGAAATGGTTGGGAAAATGATATTAAAGAGAAGCGATGTTGATTATGTTATTAGAAAAATGAGGAAGTTTTGTTATATTAGTGGGTGCTATGTAGATTATAAAACTGGTTATGGATTGTCTCACAGGTGTATGGTAGTATATTTGGATTTGATACCGAAAAGTGTTATTGACGCAGTTGGTAAATTTAATAAAGAGGTTCATGATTGGCTACATAATGTTATTAGGGGAGGGTTAGATAATAGTGTATTTAGAAAAATTGATGGGAAATTGTTTTCAGCTATTGCGAGAAGTGCTTCAAGAAGATGGTGCTGTGTAGTTGATATAGATAGTGAGGATATTAATATTTTGGATAAGGTTGCTGGCATTTTGGGGGATTATATTGTTTGGATTTCAAAGACGAGGGGTGGGTATCATGTAATTGTTAGGTATAATAAGGAAGTTGGTAGAATAATATATAATGATTTAAGAAAATATGATTGTATTGAGATATTTAGAAAGCAGGCTATGACACCAGTTCCGGGAACTCTTCAGGGTGGTATATTGGTAAAAAAGGTTGAATGGTAAAACCGTTTTTTCCGAAACTTTTATAATTTACTGTTGTCAATTTTGTTTAATGGTTGACATTTTTAAGGTCGAGAAGGAGGTTATGGAAAGATATGGTTTGAGTAAGGAGGATTTGCTAAAGATTACTCCGTATGAGCGATATGTTGAGATATTTGGTGAGCCTAAAAAGTTACTTGGTGATGAAGAACCTGAATGGGAGTATGTTATTAGTTACCCTGTTGAAGCTGTTTATGCTGATATTGCTGATTGGAATTCTATGATGGCTTTTAGAGAACTGTTACAGAATGCTCTTGATGGTGCTGAAGAAGTTGGTGGTAATGTTAATGATGTTAATGTTTACGATTATAATGGATTTTTAGTTATTGAGAACCCATCAAAAAAGATACTTTATAGACATTTGAAGATAGGTAGGAGTGACAAACCTTGTTGGAGCAGAGGGAGATATGGTGAGGGACTTGATGTTGCTGCTTGTTTCTTTTTAACAAGAGGTAGTTCAATGTATGTTATATCTTATGATGTTGCTTTTAGATTTATACTACCTGAGAATGATATTACTGTTTTAATAGGTAAACCTAAAAAGAGTTGTTACGGATATACTAAAGTTATGGTTAGTGGTTTTGGAAATATGGCTGATAAGGTGGGTGAAGTATTATTTAGTGGTAGTGTATTGGCTTCTGCGATAATTGGCGGTTATGAAATGGGTGTTGACTGTGATTATAATGCTAAGGTAGTTATTGCAGAGAAAAAAGGAGAATATGGTAAATTGTATGTTAAAGATATGTTAGTTAATAAGTTTACTGTATTGACTGATAGAGATAGTATATTTGATTATAATTTGTGGTGGACACCCCTAAGTAGAGATAGAATTCACGTTAGCTCTGTTGGTGAAATGTATTGTGAAATTTCAGAACTATTTGATAAGTGTGATAATAAAGTTAAAATTGCTGATATTATTATTGACAAGTTGTGTAGTGTAAAATACACACACAATAGTAAATACTATGAGTTTAGTGGAGACACTATCGAGGCACAAGTAATTTCAGGTATGAGGTTTTCTTCAGAGTTTAGAAAGATTTTGACTAATAGGTTTCTGGAGAAATACAATCTTAAACCAGATGACACTGGAGTAGCAGGTGATGCATCATTTGTTGATAAATATAGTTATTTAGGTTACAATGTTGTTGTTAATAGTTTACCTGTTAGGAATTTTATACTTAATTTAGATAGTGTAGATGATTTAATAGCAAGAGATTTTGAAAAGTTTAATAAGAGCACTAAAGAAGGCTCTGTTTGGAGTGTGTATAAATTAGAAGATGATAAATTTAGGAACTATATAATTGGTAAATATGGTCTTGAAAATCTAATTAACACTATATCCGCTGTTAATTACAGTATGTGTATGATTGGTTTACTTTCTGCGGGATTAAATAAGAATACAGTTAATATTAAACTGTGTGATATGAGTGAAATGGAAGGTGTTAAGAAGGGAACTATTGCATTATATTCAAAGAGTGATAACTGTATATACTTTGGTATTGATAGAATGGGTTACCTTTGGTTATATTACTTAAGACCTGAAGATGTTGGAGCTGAGGAAGCTATTCATGCATTGTCTGGTGCTGGTGATGTTGAGGCTTCATTTGAAAAGTGCTTAATAAAATACCTTAATATGTTCTATAATGAACTTACTAATGATTTTTGTAGATTTCTTGGATTTCTTATTGGCAGAACTGGTAAAGTATTGTGTAATATTGATAGGTATTACAATGGTAGCAAATTTGTGTGTAATGATTTAGCTGTTAATTTGTATTCAAGTGTTGTTGGTGGTGAAAGTAATGTGTATCTAACGGTTGGTCATATTAGGGCTCAGATTAATTTAGTAATTACTAATGGTAGTGGTGTAATTGTTAATGGATTTAATGATTTTGCAAATATTATACTTGGTAGCTGTAAGAGTTACATAACAAATGTAGTGTATTATGTTAAAATTAAGTTGGGAGAATTGAATTTGATATATATGTATTTTGTGTTTATGGATAGTGAAGATATAGATAAATTGTGTTTAATAGGTGATTACAAGAGTGCTTTGAAGAAAATTGCTAATAAAATTAAAGAAATGGAAGATGAAATTAAAACTGAAATAAAGATTAGTAGTGCATTCATTAAGCGTGTAAATATTAGTGATATTGAAAGTATGTTAGATGAGGCATTCAATAATGGTATTGTGTCTGTGATAGGTGTTGATGGGTATTTGGTAGGTGATAGACTATGTGCATTAGTAGAATAATTGTTAAAGGGGTAGGAGCAATGTCATTTGTTGATGAAAGTAAAGTTAGTAGGACTTTCTATGTTATACCGATGTCGGAGTATTCAATAGAGGAAGAAGTATGTGCGAGTATTGATGATATTAGGAGGAGTATAGAAAGAAAGTATGGTTTAAGGTGATTATGGTGAGAAGAATTATAGTTAGTGATGATGTGTATAATAAGTTGAAAATGTTATCAGTATACTTTAGAACAGATTATAGCGGTGTTATCGAAATACTTATTAGTGAATATTGTAGGTGTAATAGTATAATAGATGAAGTGGTAGGTGGTTGATATGTTACCGGCGTCAGTAGATGAGGAAATAGAAAGACTTTGGAAAGAAACTGAGAAATACATAGCTGAAGGAGAGGGAGGGTATATAATAGAGAAAAACCCAACAACCTATGCAGAAGAACCTGTTCAGTTCAATGATAAGTTAAATAGAGATAACACTATAACTGTTTACACTGATGCAGAAATAGAGGTTGCAGAGATGTTTTGGACACCTCATGTGTTCTATAAGACTGCAAAGATGTTTGAGGACTGGATGAAAAGAAACAAAATAACTATTGATGAGCTTAATAGCAAATTGTCGTATTATGTGCTTGAGTTCAGAAGTAAATACAAAGAGTGGTTGTTTGCACTTGCTAAAAGGATGCTTAATGAAGATAAACCAAAGCCATTTAAACATGTTATAGTTACTGTGAAGACCAAACCAACAGTTAAGCCTAAACCAGTTCATAAGAATAAAGCTGTAGTTGGAACAGCAGTTGCTACACCTATATTAGTTGCACTCAGTTCAATATATCATACACTTCCAAAGCCAGTTGGTGTTGCTGTAGTGGGTATAGTTTGCTTCATACTGTCAGTAATTGAACACACCGATTATAAGAAACTAATAGAAGAAGTTGAAGAGTAGGAGGGGTAGCAATGGTTGGTGCTAATTTATCAGTAAATCTTAGAGAAATATTTACTTCTTTAACTTCTCTTGGTATAATGAGATGCTATAGTAGAACTGTTAGAATACCTGTGCCACCTAACTACACATTTAATATAGTTAGGAATATTGAGGATGGGATGGTTTGTTTAGTTAGTGAGGAAAAGTATGTTGTTGACACAGATAATGCACTTAGTATTAGAGTTATAATAGATGGTGAAGAGAGAATGTATGATGAGTCTGTTGTTCAGGAGACATATTCTGTTCCAATAAACTGGATGGAGCTTGGTGCATTTGAACCTGTATATAATAGTATAGTTGTAGAAATTAAAAATAATAGTGATAATATTGTTAATATGATAGTAACTTCAAGGTATGGTTTACTTATGAAAAGTTTTTATGATAGGTTAGTTAACAAATACTTTGAAACTGTTGTTAATGAGATAGGGGGTGTGAAGCGTGAGAAGAGTATGTAATATTTGTGGTGCTAAAATAGAAATTATTAACGACAAAGTTAATGTAGTAGTTCCTTTTGGAGTAACAAATATATGCAGTGAATGCATTAAGTGGATTGAGAGTAATTTAATTAAAGACCCAAAACCACGAGAAGATATGATAAGTAGGGTTACAAGTAGTGGTAGTGGGAATTCAGATATACAAGTGATACCTATTAAGGGAGAGGCAAAAGGTAAAGTTGAGAATGACAAGTTTCTGTACCCTAAACAGTATGATATAAAAATAGTTGATACAAAGGAGGCTGGTTTGGCAGTGTTTAACTTAAATGCAAAATTTGTAACAAGTGCTGATAAAGTTAGAGGAATGTATATGGCTTCAATAGGTTCTGCTGATTTATGGATACCTATAAATCTTGGAAAACAGAAAACAATTAATGCAAAGTTTGCTGGTATGGTTATCAACAAAGATTTTCCTGAGATACAATCAGGTATTTCATTAAGATTGGTTGTTCAGCACAAAGGGTATATTGAGTATGATGTTAAGGTAGATGGTAAGCTACTAACTCTTAATATATGAGGTGATGATATGGCAATTGCACCTGAAACGTTAAAGAAATTAATTGAGGAAGCAATAGCATCAGGTGATGGAAGGTTTATAATAATAGATGGTAGTGGAAATATTGTAAGTGATATACCGCTGTCAGAGATACACAATGACTTGGTTTCTCTAAAGAATGCACTGAAATCTGTTGGAACTGATAAGGTGCTTATTGATATTAGTGAAGATGATGTAGGTCTTGCGAAAGATGCAACACTTGTTACTGTTGAGAACAACCTATTAAGTATTAAAACACAGAGATATCTTGGAGTTCATGATTTGACAATAGATAGTGGCGAAATACTTGATATACCAAGTGGTAAAGAAGCTTCATTTAAATCATTAACACTGAATGGTAAATTATATATTCATGGGACTTGTAGATTGTATAGTAATTTAGTGTATATTGGTGAGGGTATTAGGTTAAATGTGTGTGAAGGTGGTTTATTGGAGGTGGTAGGTAATGCCTGAATACCAACCGTCGAGTACTGAAGCGGCGTTTCAGTTAAGTGATATACTCGTGTTAGTGTTTGATACGTCTACAAACAAATATACAATAAAGTGGTATAATAGTGCAACTGGAACTTGGGATAATGTTGTGCAGTTTGATGGAGCAAACAAACAGTTTACAGTGATACCAACGATGGTTCAGACACCACAAATTGAGGGTGATACTCCGGGTGTAAGACTTACTGGAACTGAAACAAATGGTCAAGATTTGACTGTTAGAGAGAACACTGGTAAATTGGAAGTATATGATAATGCGTCAGCGGCAGTAATTGGTCAGTTACCATATAACTTGGTGATACCAATACCGCTTCTGACTGATGCAATAAGTGGCAGTGGAACTGTTGCGGCGGCAGAGAGATTATACATTGATACTGGTATGCTAAAGAATGTTGCTGAAGCATATTGGGAGATAAGCTATGATGCTTCGGCATTAACATCTAATGGTAGTGCAGAATTACTTGATGTAACTGACGGTGAAACAATAGACACTATTACACTCACATACGGAACATCATCTGAAAGAACGAGAAGCTCTACTAATCTTCTAACTGCTACATATCCGCTTAAAGAAGGTATTGAAGTTAAAGTTCAGGTAACTGGTGATGGAACTAACGCAGCTACTCTAAGGATGGCAAGGCTTATACTGGTGATTAAGTGATGAAGAGATGCCCAATGTGTAAATCAGAGATGAAAGTAAATGAAAGAGAGCTTCCTGATATTATTTTAGTTGAATATAGATGTGAGTGTGGATACAGTGAAACATTTATCAAAGCGAAAGAAGGTGTTAAATTAGAAAAAAGTAGAGTTGTTTCAATACCACGAATAAAAGAAACAAAACCAAAAGCATCTGTGTTAATAGCAACTCCTATATACAGGCTTGATGAGAGATATAGGAAAGCAATACTCGATTTAGACATCGAAGACATTGAGATTGACATATACTACATGTTGCATAATAAGTATCCTAAGGGATATAATTCAGTAGGGTGGCAAAATAATATACCATACAAATATGATAAGGCAAGGAAAGTGTGCATTGCACTTGGATATGACTATTTGATGACAATAGAGGATGATGTAATTGTTCCTCCAGAGATTATAAGAAGATTAATAGAGCTTCACAAGAGTGGAGTTGGTGATGTAATTACTGGAATATACAAGCTAAAACCGAGAGATAGAGGTAGATTAAGCAGCTTCTGCTTTAAAGCAGTTGACAATCCGTATGGCGGTGGAAAAATGACAATTGCTGTCCAGTTGAAGCCCGGAGAGGACTTCGAGTGGGGTGATGTAATAGAGGTTGATGTAATAAGCTTTGGTTGCACACTGATACCAAGATATGTTCTTGAGCAAATTCCTTTGACTGTGGATGTGGATTTCAGTAGAAGATGCAGAGAAAAAGGATTTAAACTAATTACAGATACTGGATTGATTTGTAAACATTTGGATAAGGATGGGAGTGTTATGGAGGTGATTTAATGCTTGGATTGAAGAGAATTGCAGAAGTTGGTGGTTGGGAAATTGAAACGGTCTGGAATAGGTATATCGATAGTAATTTTAACTATGAATTCACAGGAAGTTTTGACATAAAAGGTGATAAAAAGGCAATATTTGTACTATCTTGGGACTATGCAAGATTGAACAGTACACTAACAATAGATGGCGTTGATGGAAATAGATATGGTAAAATGATTGCTTATGGAGGTGTTAGTAGAAGTGGGATTGCGTTTTTCTATATACCTGTTGATGCAACTGTGACTATTAGCACTGCAACAGCGGCATTACAAAATATATATAAGCTAAATGTTGATTTTAAGGTTATACACGGATATAAAGAATATTCACTTGCTGGACAAGAGAAATTAATATTTCCATTTAGTCCACCAGCAAATTACAACTACGCTATAATGTCTGCTGTTGGTTCACGGGCTTGTAATTTAAGATTTCATGATACAAACGGTAAACAGATTGAAGGTGTGTGGAATAATGGTTATTTGTGGTCATCATCTGCAATATGTAAACTATCCTCAAAAATAGTAAATTATGAACTCATGAATGAATCGGCATATTCTGGTGTTTTTCAATTAAATTTACTTGCGGTGGTGAAATAATGAGGTATATAGTATTTGAAAAAACTGAAAATTATGAAAAAGTGGTAGATGTTGATGACATAGAGATACTAATGAAGGTATCTAATGAAGACATAGAGAAAATAAGGGAAATGAAGTTTGAGAAGATGAAAGATGAGTTAATAAAAACAATAGAGGTAACAATTGATGACATAAAAGAGTCTATAGAAAAAGGAGTGATTAAGCCGGCGGAAAATGAAGATGAGTGGAAAAAGAATTTGGAAGAGAAGGGATATGGTAAATATGCTGATGTAATAATAAAACATGTTATGAGGAAATATGGTATTGGTAGGCATGAAAGTAGTGGTGAACATAAAAAATAATTATTGGTGATGTGTATGGGGGTTAGAGCAACTATTAGTAATTTGCATAAGTGTGGAGTAAATGTATGTCCAAATGGAATGTGTTATTTTGTTGATGTTACTAAGTGGTCTGGTGAACATTTATTTTTTGGAATACAGAATATATCTGATTTTCCAGTGTATGTAATGTTATCTACTGGTGATGCAAAGTATATCAAATTAAATCCAAATGAAATTAAATATAGGTATATTGGTAAATGGTTTAGTGCTGGAATACAGTTTTGTGTAAAATTTGATAAAAAGCCATATAAAATTAAGTTACTTGCTGGTGCAAGTGATAGTGGTTCTGTAAAATGGACTGACTCAAAGATACTTTATGTAATTCCACCAAACTGTAAAATAATAACAAATATGAAATTAGGCAATGGTAAAATTGTGTTTTACTCAGGGTATAATGGAAAAGCTAAGCTAATTGTAGATGGTAAGGTTAGATATATTTATGTAAAGTATGGTTATAATTCAATATCAATACCAGATGGAAGATTAATATGTATCAAACCACTGTAGTTTTTTCGAAATATTTATATAACAGTTTTTCAGTAATTCAGTTTGGAGGTGGTGGTGTGGAAGTAAAAGATTTTGAAAATAAAGGGAAAATAATGAGGAATTTCAGATTTCAGAAAGATGATATGTATATTAGAGTTGAAGGATACCAGTATTATGCTGATGAAGAGCATGAGTTTGATGTTGACTATGAGCCAATGGGTGATTACTTCTATGAGTGCTTCAATAATATGAAATATGCAATACTTAAATGTGCTGAACTACTTAATAAGGGATGGGAAGTTGTTACATTAGAGATTTGTCCAGTTAAATCAGATGGTGATGATATATACTTTAGATACTTAGGTGATTTGAGACAAAATTACTATATAATGGACATAGATATAGATTTATCTAAGATTAATAAAAGTATGTCTGATAAATTGGCTAAGATAAAGAATATTGTTGAGGATATTTAAATTTATTAGGAGGTGAGACTATTAAGTTTAAGGAGAAGTATAAGAAAGAGATTGAAATTTATGACAAATTTGCTGAGAATGAGGTTTTCTATGATATTGTTGTTCTTGGAGTGGTTGCATGGATTTGCGATGATTTATATGATAGAGAAGTAAGAAACAAAATACTTAATGTAATAGACGAATGTAGAGAATATCTATTAAATAAGGAGGTGATATAGTGAGCTATATAATGCCATGTTCATTTTGATGTAAATTAGCAAATCCATACTGCTGAGAGTTACCTGTGTGTCCATTAAGAACAGAGATTGATGAGTAGATGGTATGTATGTAGGGGGTGTAAATATGAAATTGAAAGTTATTGATTTATTTTGTGGTTGTGGTGGGTTTACTTATGGATTTGACTACTTAGATGATACTTTTGAAGTTATTTTTGCACTCGATAAGTGGAAAGTTGCTTGTGAGAGTTATTCAGTAAATTATCCTAATGTTGAAATTGTTTGTAAAGATGCTTTGAGATTAAAACCAGAAGACATACCTGATGCTGATGTTATAATTGGTTCACCACCATGTCAAGATTTTAGTATTGCTAATTTAAAGAGGAAAGAAGACCCTACATTGATTAACTGGTTTTGGAAAGTTGTTGAGGAAAAGAAACCAAGATACATTATTATGGAGGAAGTTCCAAGAGCTAAATATTATGTTCCGAGTGGTGTTAAAATAAGAATTTACAAAATGTGTGATTATGGAATTCCACAGATAAGGAGAAGATTATTTGCTGGTGAGTTTCCAGAACCTACAAAAAGTCCGATTAATGTAACATTTCCTGCAGTAATGGCAACAGAGTATAAAGGAGTTGGTAGTAAAAGACAGATGACAAGATTATCGAAAATATTCAGGAGAAAAAGTTTGATACCTGAGGCTAAATTAGTTCAGACATTTCCAATTGATTATTATTTAGCTGGTAACTTAAAGGAGCAGTATATACAAATTGGTAATGCAGTTCCACCTTTAATGAGTTACAGATTAGCTGAAGCGATAAAAAGAGATTTGGAAGGAAATAGTAATATATTATCTGCATTTGTGGAATAATTTTTTATTACCGGTTTAAGTATTAAAAAGTTGTTATGCTCTGTTTAATCGGTAAAATAGGTTGTGTAGTTCATTAGAATTGGAAAATGAAATTTTTGGTCAGAGATTATATAGTAACACTCGGTTAAATATTAATGTTGTTAGCTGTGGAATGTTTAAATTTTAATTTTTACCTGAGGTTAGTGATAGGAAGTTTGCTTATGGAATAAAGGTAAATCGTGGAAACAGTAAACAAACAGAATTTGTGGTTTAGAATTTTTGGTGTAATTGGATTGGAAGTTTAAAATTTATCTGGTTTATCGGTTTATTTTGGGCAAAATTATATATTCGATAATTTTATAGGTCTGTGAATTATATAATTCGTGCTTATAATATAAGATTTAAACCGGTTTTCCGGTTTATTGGTATCAAGTATATATAGTTTACTGTAAGTGTGATTTACACTAATTTGGGTATATTGGTTTGAGCGTGTTTAAAATTTAAACACTATTTTTATTTTTGGTGTGAATTAAAATATCTTCAATCGGTATATAAAGGAATGAGGTCGTCTTTGAAAAATTTTTAAAAAAAACCGACATTTAGGTTCACCCGTGTAGTACACTCGCCCCCCTGAGTGTACTACGTGGGGTATACCTAATAAACAGTTTGTGGTTTAAATCTTAAAGTGAACGGAGGCTGGGAGATTTTTAATAGTATTATATTATATTCCATTTTTATAGTGTCGAGTTATAAAATTCGGAGAGTGGACATAGGGAATTTTATAAAAGCAAAATAATAAAATGTAATTATAATTGTAACGGAATTGAATAAATATTCAAAATGGTTACAACGGTTTGAATTTATATTCATGTTACTAATTGGGCGATTAGTAATATTTATAAAATGCGTCAATAAAATTCACTTTATTTATTCTTAGGATTACGGTTTAGTTAGGTGATGGTATGCAGGAGGCGGCACTGTTTGGTGGAATGATACCTGAAAGGGAACTGCTGAATTACATAGTTAGGGCACTGACTGGCAATAAGTTTGTTGTGAAAGACAACCCGTGGGAAAAGATAGGAAGACCATTTGACATAAGACCAAAGAAAAAGAATGTGCTTAGCTTAGTTCCATACTTCGCACACAGCAGGGGTGGCAGAAGACCTGACGGAGTTAAGGCTATTAATGATATACTTGCGTGGGCGGCTCATAAGATGTCATGCGTAAATCCTGCGGCGAGAGCATATGTTATAAAATACTTCATGCCACTTGCATGTGAAAAGATTAATGCACTGAGTGAGGGAGAGATTAACAAACAGATGATTGTATCTGCACTTAGCGATGCATTCAGAGAAGCTGTTAGAGATGCTCTTGCACTTGAAAACACACCGGCTACAGTTGAAGAGGCAGTTAGGATACTCAGAGACAGATATGGTGCAGTTAAAGTTTGCAACAGAGAAAGGAAAGAGAGGGCTATTAGCAAAGGTAGGCTTGAGCTTATCGCAAAGTATCTCTAATTTTTTTAGGGGGTGTTTGTGGTGTATGTAGTTAAGGCTGGTATAAGAGAAGAGATAAAGACTGAGGCTGAGAAATTCGGATGTGCGGCACTTGGTGGCTTTGGCGGATTTGGAGTTACTGAGTTTACCGGTGAATACATAGTTAAGGCAATGAAGATTAGCGATGCAACTAAGAAATTCCTCACTAAGGCACTGATTAGAACTGTGTTTGGTGTTGGATTTGCAGTGCTTTCGTGGCACATGAGTGGACTTGCGTCATGGATACTGTTCTCTGCATGTGCTGGCTCATTTGCAGGTATATTCTACGACCTGATGGAGTGGAAATTCCCCGGTGGTCTTAAAGGACTTGCTGAGAGTATGGCTATAGGTGATGAAGTCGGGAACAACATTGATGAGCCATACTTTGAACCACCAGAGCCAGATGTTAATGTAGAGATTAGCGGTGCGGAGGTTAGTAGTGGTAATACTGTTAATGCTGGTATATACTCTTCATGAGGTGATGCACGATGTCTGTTAGTATGCTTGAGATTGATAGACTGATTGATATGACTAATGAACAGATTAAGTCGCAGTACAGCACTGGACTGATGTTTGGTGAGGAAGAGGGAATGGGTTCACTCAGTGTTGAAGAAGTTATTAGTATACACACGAGACTTGGTGCAGTAGCGTCTAACCCATATGTATTCTCAGTGCTTTGGGAAATGAGGAAATCTATCTACGATGTAGTTAGAGCAGTTAAGGCAAGCATAAACTCAAGAGAATGTGAGTTTGCAGGTGAGTATGCAGAAGGAAGACAGCTTAACCTTGATTTCATAATGCCAAACTATGTTAAGAAGAGCGGAACTCCACTTACAACTTGGCTTCAGACTGTAAGTGAGGGAGTTACATACTTTGAGTCTGATGAGAATGATACAAAGATTACACTTGGATACGATGAAGGTAGGGTATATGGTGCATGGGTAGATACTATTGACTCACCAAAGCTTGTTAGAGCAATGTATGTTCTTCCGAAGCAGAACATAATAGTTAGTACACCATTCAATGAGTGCAATGATTATCCGATTATAAGACACAAAGCTGTTAAACTGTATCCAAGAGACGCATACGCTATCAAAGTTAGATATGACAGTGATGGAGATGATATGGCTGCACCAGTTGGTGTGATTGTTACTACTGCTGAGAAGTTTGAAACAATGTTCTGAGGAGGTGATTTAATTGTTTTCTTCTAAATTTATTCACAGTGTTACTAAAGAAGTTGTTGGACCTACATCATACCCAGCTGGTGGATTTGTAGTTACTATAGGTGAGCTTAAGAAGATTAAGAGTGCGAGTGTTAAATACATTGGTAATGGTGAGTATATAGCACAGATAATAACACCAGACATTGATACTACACTTAATCCAAATCAGGTGAAGATATTCGTTAGGGATAACATAGAAGCAACCATTAATGAAGGTGGAACTGCTACTGTTACTATAGGTGCAGAAGTTGGTGCTGTTGACCTTAGTTCAGAGAAATTTAGAATAGAGGCAGAAGGATACTAAGGAGGTGATATAATGGTTAAGTATGTGATACCAGCAGTTAATGGTAAAGTAAGTGATGACATTGCTAAGATAATTAGAGACAAAGCTACTTGGAAAGAAAAAGAGAAAATGGAAGTTACTGTTAATGGGAACAAGAGAACTATTACTGTGGAAAAGGATAAGTCGTGCATAAAATCATGGATAGTTTACAGAGACAAAGTTGTTATTGAGTCCGAAAAAGAGATTGAAGGTCTTGATAGTTATAAAGCTTAATTAATTTTTTGGGGTGATAATATGCCTATTGTAAAGAACCTTCCAATGCTTGATAGTGGTGTCTTGGTTTACTTTAATGGTAAAAGATTTCCCGATAGATTTGCAGATAAAATGTTTAGAGTAGTTGCAACTCAGCAAATACCTGTTTATATTACTGAGTATATTGAAGGATTTAGTTATATTGATTTACAGTTAAGTGATTATGGTCTGTATCCAGATAGCAATGAAACACTGTATGAACTTAGATTTGGGTTAGACGGTAATGGAAAGGGACTTTTGTATGTAAGATATCCGACTACTACATACTACAATACACTTGAAGACCCGAAGTGGCAGACATCACTTGAAGATATAACTAAGAGATACATTGGTTGCTACAGTGAGAAAGATATACCATTTGATGAATTTCCACCAAGACTTATAGAATACACTGTAAAGTCATTTGATGAAATAGTTTACAGAATTTACAATGATAGCACCGAGTTTGATAAGTTCATACTTAGGTGCATAGTTAACAGATGTCTGATAAAGGAGATAAAGGAGGAAGATGTTAATGAAATTAAAGAGAATATGGAATACTATGTTGCTAATGGCTCATTAAGAGTTATAGACCATCCGAGTTTGCTTAGGTGGGAGGTGAATAGTGGATGACTTATGTAAATGTTGAAAGTGCAAATACTGATACTTTAGCTTTCTCATGTCCGCCAGATAAAAGGTATAAGATAAAGGGTATTCAGATATACAATGGTGGAACAGCGAGTGCTACTGTTACAATAAAAGATGTATATAATGTTCTGGGAGAAACAATTAACAAAGTAATATTTGTTGGCTCAGTTCCTGCTGGTGGTAACTTAATAGTGGATAACATTGAAAAAGTAGTTGGTGGAGAGGTATATGTAAATGCGTCTGCACCGGTTCAAGTTGTTATAGATAAGGAGGTGATGTAATGGCATGGTACATTAATGTTGTTGAACCTATGGAGATAAAGATAGACAGGAGTAGCACATATATTCTTGTAGGAAACAAGAGACTTGGCGTAGGTAGTTACAATATTAAGAAAGGTTCTAATATAACACTGTTCGCTAAAGCTAATGCAATAGGTGATAGAACAGAGTGTAGATACTTAAGACTAATGTGGATTGATGAGAACAGCAGTAATGTAGTTGCATCAAATGAAGGTAGAGTTTGCGGAGGTGGGCAGATTAGTGTTAGTAGAAGTATAATTGCTGACAGAAAGATGAAACTTAAAGTTGTTCTTCAGTATAGGGATGAGCACGGTGTATGGGTTACTTTAGATACATACGGATGTTAAGGTGATACAATGACATGGCATATTATGGTTAGACAGCCAAGACCAATGAGTGGTCATATTATTAAAGAGAAAACAGGTGTTGACATTAATGGAAATATTGTTAGTCCGGGAAATTACAGAGTTAAGAATGGTAGTATTATAACCGTATATGCTGAAGCAGTGGTAACTGGTGGTTCACCCGGAAGTTATGAAACATTTAAGCTAAGATGGTATGATGAACTTAATGATAAAGTGTTATGTGAGACAATAGAAAAGCATCACAGTGGTGAATTTATAAATCTTGGCAAAGACATAAAAGTTAGCAGTAATATGAAATTAGTTGTAGAACTGTATAAACTTGATGAGAAAACTGAGAGATGGGTTTTGTTAGATAAATATGGATGTTAGGGGGTGGTAGTTTGTGGGTAATAAATGTGTATGAGAGTGAGCATACTACACAGCCTACACAGCCTGCACCATCTACACAGCCACCATCAAAAACTACAACTCCTGCAAAACCACATAAGAGCAATATGCTATACATAGCTGGTGCTATATTTCTTGCTTTACTTGGTGCAGGAGTGTATGAACTGAGCAAAAGGAAGAGGTGACATTATGAAAACTATTGAAATTGATGTCTTTAAAGATTATAAAGTTAGTCTTGGGTGGTTTGAGGGAGATAAAGTGATTTCAAAGAATGTTAAAGTGAACATAAGTGGAAATGCAAAGATTAAAAGTGCAGAGCTTGAAGTAGAATGTAATACATCAGGAATGGGAATTGATGTGTGGTTTAACTATAACAAAGTGTTACACCTTGATACAAATAAAGATTTAGCTGACAAAGTTGAGGTTAATGTTGTTCCTAATGCAGACAACAACATAACGATTAAAGTTTACAGAATGTCTCCTTTCCCAACGCCAGTAACTGCTATAATAAATGTGAAACTCATTATAACTTACGAAACAATAGTTGTTCATCCTGTTCAGCCAACACAGCCAACAACACCACAGCCTTCACAGCCTACACAAAGCAGACAAACTTCAAAGTCAAGTAATATAAACAATATAATAATAGATGTGCTTACTGGTGTTCTAATAGGAGGTATCACATATATGCTATTCAGAAGAAAGAGGAGGTGATAGAGTGTATAATGGATTTAAGTCGTTTTTTTTATTTAAGAACAAAGCTGTAACTCTCGATAGATTTACAATGAACAAAACAATAGAGCAGAATGTAGTTATTGATGAGAAATCACTTGGGTTACCAACTGGATTTAAACTCGAAAATATATTCAAATCTACAATAGATATGTTCTGGCACAGTGATTTACCACAGACATGCAGTGATGTTTATATTAATGGACACAAAGTGCTTAGTTTCTACTGTGGTGGTATATGGAACTCATGTGATTTAGAAAAGACAAAAGATATAACTGGTATATTAAGAAAAGGTGAGAACAACATAAAGATTAATGTGTATAAATGTCCGCCATTCCTTGACATTGTTACAGTAAAGATAGATGAATTGTTCCTTAATGTTTACTATGATTACGACTTCAAACCAGACATAAAGATAGATGAGTATCATACATATATTGAAGCACTTGGGTGGACATATATGGAAGGAGAGCATTTCACAGTTAATAAAGGTGTTAATCTAAAGTTACACATGGTTGTTCACAATAATGAAGATAGTCCATTTAAAGTTGGACTGCAGTGGTGGGATTTACTTAGTAACAAAGGTGTTGCATGGACTGAAGCAGAAATTGAACCAAAAGGAACATATACTTGGAATTACAATATAGTAGCTGAAAGAAAAATGAGACTTAAATCAATTGTATATGTTAAGACAAGTAGTGGCTGGAAACAAATAGATAGTCTTGGTTGTTGAGGTGATATTATGCCAGCAAAGCCAAAGATTATTAGAGAAACAATATGGGATGTAGTTAAGATAGAGAGAACACATCTTGAGTGGCTCGGACACAAATATGACCCCGGATGGTACACATTAGATTATGGAACTGGTATGTGTTTGTATATGTCAATAAAGAATATTGGTAACAGCGGTTGGGTAAAAATGCAGTGGTATGACAAAAAGAATGATATAGAGATTGCAAGTAAAGAAGTGTATGTATTTAGTGAACAGTATGCCTTCTTCATGCCAACTATTGATATAAAAGAAAGCATGGATATTGAAGCAAGAACATATTACAAAGATAATAGAGGTGCTTGGCAGTTGTATGATAAATATGGGTGATAAAATGAGTAAAGAATTTATTGAAAAATGGTATAACAAGATACCAGAGGTAGAAAGAAATTTACCTATAATTTACTTTGAAGGTAAAGTATATACACCTAAAGAGATATATGATGAAGTAATGGGAGGAAGTGAAGTTGGTGAAAAAATACAGAAAATGCTTGAAAGAATGGCATCACCACATACAATATATGATAGTGATATACCTAATCTAAAGAAGGCGGCTGAACACAGAGTTAAAAAGATTATTGAAATGCTACCAGATAACTTTACTATGGCATCACTTAGTGGACTTGTTATTGATAAGAAAAAGATTGAAAAGATGTTATGGAAAGAAGCAGTTGAAACAGAACTTAATAAAATAATAAAGCTGATAAAGAGAGGTGGTGAAGAGTGAAATTTATGTTTCTTTTAACTAAACATGGAAAATTTGATGAGCTTACTTATGCTTCATGTGTTGCAAGAAAATTTGCAGATGAAATAAAGAAAAATCACACTGTGATAACGGTAGAAGACCCAGAACCAAGAACTGCTAATTTAGTTATAAAAAAGTATAATCCTGATGTAATTTGGTGGGTAGGGCATGGTAACCCAAATACTACTACACTAAAGGATGTTACTGTATGGATACAAGCACCTGAATATAATACAGATATACTTGATGGTGCTATAGCTTGTGCTATGTCATGTTTAACTGCAAAAGTTCTTGGTAAATATGTAACTACAAATAAGAAATGCAAGTATTATGTTGGATATAATGATGTAATATGGTTTAATTGGTGTAATGATGAGAGATATTTCAACTGTGCATGCAGTGGTAGAAATCCTTATCAAATAAGACCAGAGTTATGGAAAAAGATAATAGAGTGTGTATTTGATGCTAATTTGTATTTCATAAAAGGACTTGCTGAAGGAAAAAGTGTCGAAGACGCATATAAAATGTGTCATGATAGATATAGCTACTGGATAGATTACTTTAATAATGTTGAAACAGAAGGTGAACATGAATTTGCTGTAGTTAGAGTAACTGTGTGGTCTTTGAAACATGATAGAGATGCTCTAAGACTTTTAGGGGGTGGTGTTGTGAGTGCAGGTGTTAATGTTAAGACATATAGGAAGACAATTACAATTTATGAAAATCAGGAAGTAGATTTTGGTATATTAGATGCAGAAAAAGACTTAAGAAAGAACATATATGTTACTTGGGATACAAATAAAACGAGAATTGTTGATGCAAAATTAAGAGCTTACTGGTATAGTGATAATAGTGCAGTATGCTGTGATGTATATTGGAATAATAATAAGGTAATTAAGATGTATTGTGGAACAGTTGCAACTGGTGCATGCAATATAAGTAAAGAAGCAGATATTTCTGGAATACTTAACAATGGTGAAAACAGAGTTAAGATAGCTACATACAAGTGCCCATGTTGGTATCCATATCCTCCAAACTTCCACACTAAGATAAGCTTATACCTTGACTTGGTATATCAGGGAGTTGAGCCATCTGGTAAATCATCAAGTAGTATAAAGAGTGAGATAGAGAACAAATTATCGAAGTATAAGAATATACTGATTATTGCCACTGGTGTAGTTGGCGGTATTGTTGTGTTGAAAGGTCTTAAGAAGAGGTGATACTATGGAAATAGAAGTTGGTAAGAAAACAGACTGTGTTAAGAAAGTGCTGATACCATACAGTAAACTTAGACATTGGAGCAGTGTAAAAGGGAGTATGTATGAGATACAAGTTAAATTTAAGAATTACATAAATGAAAATCAAGCTAAGAGGATAATCAGAGAAATACCAAAGATGTTAAGCAAATATGGTGCTAAAGTTAAGTATATGAAGATAGGTGATAACTATGTTAACATGGAAGTGTCAGGTAGTCCATTTGAATGGGAAACAGTTCTTAATGAACTTCCGAGTATATTCAGAACAATAGGTCTTATAGTATCTGTGATAGCTGTATTGCTAATAATACAAAAGTCTGCATGGGATATAATAATGCTGATGTTCGGGCTAATGTTACTGTTTGGAATTGAAGACCTGAGCAAAAAGAAAGAAAGCGAAAATGTTAAAAGGCACAAAATAGAGGTGGAATAATGATTTTGAAAAGTGATAGTGTGGAGTATAAAGTGTACAGTGAAAACGGAATGCTATGTATAGAACTGTTGCTTCCAAAACCAAAGATTGACAGAAGTAAAACATATATTGTGTGGAACAATAGAGGACACAAACCCGGAAAATACAGTGTTAAGAAAGGAACAGTTGCACGAGTTATGGTTGATGTTATAAATGAAGGGAAGTGCGGAAAAGTTAAAGTAATTCTTTATGACGCATACAATAAGAAAATACTATGGGATAAAGAAACATACATGAAATATGGAGAAAGAAAGTCATTTGATGATGTAATACAACTAAATCAGAATATGGTTCTGCAGGTATATACATACTACTTTAATGGACAAAAGTGGGTACAATACGATGAGTATGGGTGATACCATGACTTTTATTAAATTCTATACTAACAAAGTAGACATGAGTATGGACAAATGGAGAAAAACACATAATAAGCTAATGCCACTTGAGCCAAAGTTTAAATTAGTTTGCCCTATCTGCTTTATAAACAAATTTATGGAATGTATAGCTAATGGAATGGATTTGAAAGAAGCAATTAAAGAAGCAGTTGATTACTCATCAGATATTGCATTTAAGAGTAGAAATGTATTTGAGCAGTGTAATGGTCAATACAGAATAGACATGATATACAAGTGTATGAAATGCGACTATCCACTTACATTTGGTGTCCACATTGACAAAGAGTATTATGAAGAAATTGGTGGTGGATATATGCATGTTCCATATATGGGGGTGATAGAATAGAGAGTGATAGTGTTATTTTAAAACCAGTATGTATAATTGATGGATATCCAACAGGAAAGATAAAGGAAGTTGATAACAAATGGTGTTGTAAAATTTCACTAAAAAAAGGTGATAAACTGTTTAGTCCGCAGATTATATTTAATATACCAAGAGACGGACTTATTAGATTTTATGTTTGCGGTAGAAAAAGTAATGGCGGTAATGTATTTGTTAATGTGTATATAAATGATACTGATTTCGGTAGATATTATAATGGTGAACATACTTTGAAAGTTTTTAAAGGTGATAAAATAACAATTAGTTTTGACTGCTATGAGCAATATCCTGAGTATGCTATAGTATGCTTAAGTAAAAATTTCTTCCTTGAGAAGATTAAGGAAATAAAGAGTATTACAATTGAAAAAGGAAAGATATGCTTTAACTCATCTTATGATGGTAAAGCACTTGTAATAATAGATGGTGAGAAAACAACAATAAAAGTTAAAAAAGGTAAAAACTGTATTTGCATAGGATATGCAATGAAGGTATGTATAAAACCACTATGAGGTGATAAAATGATAATAGATAAAGTAGATATAGGAAAGATATACGATATTAGAAATTGTAGGTATCCAGTATTTATAATAAGGTATCACATAAACTGTGGTGCACTCAATAGCCCAGAGGTTCTGTATATTACAGCTTCAAAAGACAATAAGAAATGGCAGACAGTTTATAGAATGCCTGATTTTAGTAACAATCCGGGTTCAAATACTGTGTTAACATGTGTTAGAGTAGATGGATACAAATATGCTTCAGTTAAATGGGGTTGTTGGTGTAATGGAGGTATTGGTGAACCAAGTAGTTTTGTTGGAAGACCATGTAGATGGTATGATAATCCAGTTAGACCTGACTTAGTTGTTGTAAGACTTACAGATTTCTATTACAGTAAAGAATATGTTGAGAAAGTTATTGGATATGTGTTATCACATAGAAAAGGTATGTTATGTTGGGGTTCACAAGTAGGAAATAAAACATTTTGCAACAGTCATGTAATTGGAAGTCTTGGAGTGTATGGAACATTTGAGTATCCTCCGGGTAAATGCTATATTGACAAATGGAAATCAAACTGCTTTGGAACGTTCGGTCAGTGGTGCTTTAATGTTGCATATTTTGGTGTATTACCACCGGGTAAATACAAACTTAGTGGTAAAATACTTAAGTTATTTCCCGGATGGTGGTATGGTAAAGAACCTATTGAAAATGTTAGTGGAACTGTAGATTTTGATTGTTTTGTTGGTTATTTACATAGTGGTGGATATCAGAAAACATACATTGAACCTATCGAGATATACAAACCAAATATTAAAGTTGATACTGGTAAAATATATTCAAATATTAGCACAGTTGCAGAAGTTAATGGAAAGTTAGTATGGATTAACAAAGGTGTTAACAATATAAGTGGAAATGTTATAATAGATGGTGTTAAATACAGTGTACCAAGTAAGAAAATAAACATAATTAAATATGAAAATGATGAACTGATAATACACTCAAACTACAATGGAAAAGCAGTTTTAGTTATTGACAACACTAAGAAAGAAATTAGTGTTAAGTATGGTCTTAATACTATTAAGGTTAGTGGATTTAAAAAGTTGTGTGTGGGGGTGTTATAGTTGGATGATATGGTTTATGTAGTTTTATCAGTGCTTGGTGTAGTAATATCAGTAACTGTAGCAGTAGCTCCAGTTTACATAAAGGTTGGTAAGCTTGAAGGTGAAATAAAGATACTAAAGGAGAAAGTTGTAGAGCTGTGCAAAAGAATTAACAAAGAGGTTGATAGAACCATTGATATGCTTGAAAGAAGATACAGGAATGGTAAAAACTGATATAACCATAAAACTTATCGGAACAATAAGGGAAAGCCTTATATAACATGCATAACCGTTATACATCATGGAGGTTCTCGAAGTTCTTGAGAAAAAGGAAATAAGCCCCTACACAACAATAAGAGTGAGAAAGGAAACGAGGGAACGGCTGAAACAGATTGGAAGGAAAGACGAAAGCTATGACAGCATACTAAATAGACTGATAGACGAATACTTAAGAAAAATGGAGGATGGGGTGTGAGCGGTTATGTGTATCTGTTTGTATAAGTAATTTTCGGTGGTGATACAGTGTTTGACATTAGCGAATTTAGAAACAGAGATAGTGCACTGTATAGACATTTGCTGTCATTACCTGAGGAAAGTGATTTCAGCAGTGTTGAGGCAGAGTTCTGTAATCCAGTTAAAATAAGATTGCCAAAAGATGTTATTGATGTAATTGGAATGGTTATTGAGAAATACAGTAATGATTACACTCAGTTTATTAATGACATTGAGCTGGAAAGCATGGATGAGACTTTTATTAACAGCAGTTTAACATCATCATATGTTCTACGTGTATGCTGTAAACTTGGTTTCAAAGTGCTAATGAAAAGAACAGAAGAAAATCAAAGATACACTGTATTTAATGTTCTTAACGATTTTCACAAAGTTATATATGGATTGATGGAACTGATGTATGAGTATGAAGACGATAACATAGTGGATGTAATTGATTACTTTGGTAGAAGGATGGAGAGCATATCAAAGTATATTGAAAGATACACCTATGACAGCTATAAGATTAAATCATTTAGACCATTCCCAACATGGCATAAAGCTATATCAAAAAAATCAGATGAGTGGCATTTAAACACAACAACATTCATACGAATAGTAGTTGCAGAGGCGTTATCTACTGAATTTAGATTTCCAACATACTACAAATATATAAGAACATACACAAATGCATTCAACAAATACTGCATTAAAACAGAACCTTTATCACTTATTAGCAACGTAGAAGCTAAATTCATAAAGAGTGTTTTGTGTAATTATTCAAGCAATATTTATGATATTGTTAAAAAGCTTAAAACGGATTGTGTTAGAAATGAAGTTACTCTATTAATGGAGGGAGAGGTATGGTAGGTAAATTAAAGAAAGAAGATAGAGAAAAGATTATTTTGGAGAAGCTTGATAGACCAAAGACACTTCATGAACTAAAATATGAGATTTTACTTAATAAAGAGACACTAAGGAAACTTCTTAATGATATGGTAAATAGGGGAATAGTTGCTAAAGATGGGTTTAAGTATTATAGGGTGATAAAATGATAGTTGTTATTAGAGAATTGATAACTGTTAAACTTAAGAGAGGTGTTGATGTGTATATAAAAGAGGAAGGAAACAGATACACCGCATACAATAGTTTACTTAATATACATGTTTACGGAAAAACAGAAAATGAAGCATTGCATAATTTCAAAAGAGAGTTAGAAAAAATAGTAAAATATTTAATGGATATTATTTAAATACTTGGTTCATAGTTGCAACATTCACCAAATTTTATAGTTATTGTATCTTTACTGCATATACCATGCTTGTTGTGTATACACTCTTTGCACAAACACTTAACTCTTGTCATAAAACATCACTTTTCTTAACTTCAAGTGTGTTCTCATCAACAGCATGTATTTCAAGCAAATCTCCATGTTTCCACTCAAAATCTTTCCTAATTTTCGAAGGTATTCTAACTCTACCATTCACATCAACTTTCACAATGTTGTAATCTGCACTTCTTGCTATCTCTGGTGCTTTAGGAAGTCTCTTAAGTATAATCCTGCCATCGCTCATTTCTATCTTAAATACTGTCCCTTTCCGTATCGCTAATTCCCCTCTAATCTCAGATGGTATCACAATCTTTCCATTTACATCCAACTTAACGAGTTTCATATTTGAGCAATAGGTTTAATAGTTTATAAGCTTTTCCCATAATGCCCGAAAAACCAAAAAGCTTATATACTTAACGGTTCTATAAGTGGCTGGAGGTGGCGAAGGTGTTTGATATAGGTGAATACAGAGATGATGTAAAAGAGCCTTTTCTGGGCTTGGTAGTGGAACTGAATTTCCCGTGCGACTGTGCGGCGTGCAGGAAGGGAGAACAGAGGCTTAAGGAGCAGGGCAGAGAACTCAGAAACTTAAAGAGACTGCACATAGTGATAAAGCCACTTGAAAAATATGAAAATCTACAGCACGCATGGTATAATGAGAGCAAAATAAAGTGGAGTGCAATGGGTGCATTCGTTTACACACTGAACATGAAGCTGAAGTTTAAGCCAAAGAGCAAAGAGCCTGAGAAACAGATTGAGGAACTTAAGAAATTCATGGAGAAACAGGTATTTCTGTGGACACCAGTTCAGCCTGCTGAATACATGGCTAATGAACTTAACAGAGAGATACCCAAGAACTTACCAAAGAATGTTCTTGAAGCGAGAGATGTATGGATACCTATTAAGAAACTGAGCGACAAAGAGATAAAGAAGCTTGGAGTTGACATTGAACAAGCATACAATGAAGGTATTGAAGAGTGGAATGAAAAGAAGAACATGGAGTATGAAGGTGAGTATGATAGTGAAGTTGATATAGGTGAAATTTTCTAACTTTTTTTTATTTTGGGTGATAATATGATTACTAAAGTGCTACTTGTTGGTGAACCCGGTGCTGGTAAAACACACACATGCGTAGAGATTTGCAAAGTTACTAAAGCTGTTCTGCTTGATGTTGATGGAGGTGCTGAACCAATAATACAGAAACTTGGTGCAGAAGATATAGAAAGAATTGACGCAACATCATACAGTAAATTCATTAAAGGTCTTAAACAAGCTGTTTCAAGCGATGCTGATGTAATAATAGTTGACAGTATGACTGAACTAAAGGAGGTTATAAAGAGACACATTAAAAGTAAAATACTACAGAAAGGTGAGTTTTACATTGGTGGCATTGAGAGAGACGAACCGAAAAAAGTATCTGACCCAGACTTATTCTTGGTTACATGGGAACTGTTTCCGGTTATATATGATAAACTCAGAGATATAATAAGGAGCATAAACTCAGCAGGTAAATCAGCGATATTCACATATCATCCACAAACTAAAGTTTCAAAAGGTGAAGCAAATATACTTCTTGAACTGAAGAGAATAGTTGATATAGTAGCGGAGATTAGCGAAGATACGGTGATACTAAAGAAGGACAGAATACTTAATCTTGGTAGTATTACACAAGAGGAATTCATTGATTACATTAAGAAAATAATATCTGCTGAAAATATTAAGGAGGTGGAATAATGGAGAAAAGTGATAAAGCGATACTTGCGTTATATTATTACTACAGATACAAAGTGTCTCCAGCGTGCAAAGCAATAAGAAAAGCTGCGAAGAAAGTTAAAGAGAAGTATGACATGAGCGATGAGGAATTTAATAAAAAGTGCGTTGAGTGCTATGAAGAGCTAATAGGTGAATACAACTTATGAGGATAAGATGCACATGTGGTAACATTATAGAGATAGACTTAAAATCAAAGAAGGCAAAAGGTGTTGTAGTTTACATAGATTACGATGTTGTGAATGACAAAATCAGTAAAGGTCTTATGTGCACAAATTGCGGAAAAATTATTAAAGAGGAGGTGATAAAACGGTTATTTACTTCAAGTCGGAAAAAGCATTAAAACAGCTGCTTAACAATGGAGTAGTATATACACTCAGAAAAAAGAGAAACAAAGTAGGTAGAGATTGGGTTAAAAAAGAGTGGCATGGAAAAAAAATTGCTGATGTATACATTGAGGAGATAGGAAAAGCAAACATGGGTATGCTAATTGAACATTTAAGCGAAAGTGGTTTCAGCAGTGTTGAGGATTGGATACATGAGTACAAAGTGTTGAGTAGAGCTAAATTTGATGAAGCATATTTATATAAGGTGGTGTTGATATGACTGAGAGTTTAGCAATAAACTTATGTAAAGAGCTGAGAAGGATTGGAATAAAACCCGGTGATTTAGTGGATATTGAGTATCACAAAGACAAAATAGTTATCAAGAAAAACAGAGATGGTATCATAAAAAAGACCAGAGTAGTTGCAGGAGAGATTTACCCAATACTGGTGCTTAGACTTGACAGAAATGCCAGTAAAATATATGTTAGAAAAAATGAGATAGTTATAAGGTGATTTTATGATTTATATTTTTAATTTAAGAGGAAGACCAATAAAATTAGATGATAAAACACTTAAAGCTATACTTGATTTTTCAAAGGGATTGATAACGAGAACAGAATATGAGAAGATAATTAGGAGTAGCGAGTATGTTATAGAATACTCGAAAGAGAACAGTATACCAATGATTACAGTTTCTACATGGTTGTACTATGACATACCTGAGCTATATGAGAAAGGCGAATATGAAACTGAAGCTAAGTGGTACAAGATACTCGCTACAAAATCATATATATACCCAAAGCAAAAGAGACATATTGAGTGCAGGCTATTAACTGAAGCTCCGAATAGTATTGCTAACACAGCAGAATTTAATGATTTTTGCAGTGATTTAATGGACATGTTTTTGGAGTGTATGGGTTATATACCATTTGTTGATTTCAGCGAAAGATATTATCATGGTATTCAAATTATTGATGAGTTTTACGATGTATTGGAGAGAAGAGTTCCATTTTACATTGAGATATTTGATGCAAATTACGATAGGTATCCATTTTACGCTGAGGGTTACCTATCACCTAAATACTGGGAGAATTATGTTAAAGCTAAAGTTGAGTTTGAGGAACAGGCGTGCACAGAGAGTGTGTCAACATCACCATACAGATATGAAAGCGGTATATTCAAACAAGTAGATTTAGGAGAGTGGGAGAATGAAGGTAAGTAAATTAACAAAAATGTTAAGCAAAGTTGATTTAACTGTTGATTTAGATACACACAACCAATTCCAGCTATTGAAGACATACTTTAATGCAAAATGGTTAGCCAGCAACATAAACAAAAAAGCAGATGTTAAAGTATATATTACAAAACATGGTTTCCACATTAGAGTTAAAGGTGTTAAAACTAATATACACCATAGGTGTGGATTGGGTGATGATAAGGAGCGTATATACCTAAGTGAAATAAGAGGGGGTGTTGATTATGCAGATGATGTGTTATTCAATATAAAGTATTTGAAAAGAGGTGATGGTAAAGTGCTGTATAAATCGTGTGAGGAGGAGTATAATGTTATGAGTTTACCATTTTGGAACATATACATAAAAAGAAAAAGGAGGTGATAATATGTATATAACTATATTCCCTTTGGTAAAAAATGTAGATTTGGAGCTATTAAAGACACAATTAGTTGGAATTAGAGCAAAAGATAAGTCATTTAAGTTTAAAATAGACGAAAAGAATGGTATACTGTTGCTGATAATATTCAGCAAAGACAAAGACACAGCATACAAAAGAGGTATGTGGGTTATGAAAAATATATTCAACGGAGAGTTACTGTTTAGTGTAAAAAAGATAAAAATAACTTCATGAGGTTGATAAAAATGATGGAAGAGTTAAAAGAAGCAATAAGAGAATATTTAATAAATAAATACTACTTGATTAAAAGCTACTTCATAGGTAGAATACCAAGAAAATGGGAGTATATTGCTGACTGGTGCAAACAGAATAATGAGACAGAGCTTGAGAAAATAGCACAGCAAATTGACAGTGTGCTGTATGACCTATATGGTAATAAGCATACACCAATGTGGAGAGCAGTATATACTATGATTAGAGATAAAACAAAAGATACAGATGTTAATCCAATATTAATATACAATTTAGCGGCTTCCCCTTCAACATGCACAGCATGTATAGTTCATTCATTTGACTGTGAAGAGTGCTACTTTGGAATGAAATGTGGTATATGTAAACAAAGCAACTCAAAATTTGTAGAGTTTATGAGGTTGTTCAGCAAAGAATACTTTGGGAGGTGATATATATTATAATAGAAATAAATGATATAAATGATATACCAGTAAACAAAATAATACATGGTGATGCACTGAAGGCGATTAAAAGGTTGCCTTCAAATAGTATAGATGCAGTAGTTACAGACCCACCGTATGGTATAGAATTTTTAGAGCAAAATTGGGATAAAAAAGTTCCTAATGTTATATTTTGGAGAGAGGTTTACAGAGTTGTTAAACTCGGTGCACACATTATATCATTTTTTGGAACAAGAACATATCATAATGGTGTATATTTCATTGAAAAAGCAGGTTTTGAAATAAGAGATATGCTGCTTTGGTTATATGGGTGTGGGTTTCCAAAAGGAGTGGATATGAGAAGATATGGGTATGAAGGTCTTCACACAACGTTGAAACCAGCGTGTGAACCAGCAGTTATAGCGAGAAAACCACTTGAAGGTAGCATATTAAATAACTTCAAAAAGTGGGGTACTGGGTGCATTAACATAGATAAATGCAGAATTGATGTTAAAGGACAAGAAACTGGAAGATTTCCAACAAATGTTATAATTGACAAATGTGTTGCTAAAGAGATAGACAAACAAAGTGGTAAATACAAATCATCAAAAAGTGTTAGAGACAAATACTCATCTAATTGGGTTTTTGATTGGGGTGGAAAATCTTCTAACTACACAGATAGTAATACATACGGAGATTACGGTGGAGCTTCAAGATTTTTCTACTGTGCAAAAGCTGGAAGAGATGAAAGATACGCATACTGCATTAACTGCAATAAAGTTATACCAAGTTATGAGTGGAACAAACACAAAAAACACAAACTGATATACCACACGACAGTTAAACCACTTAAATTAATAGAGTGGTTAGTTAGATTAGTAACACCAGAGAATGGTATAGTATTAGACCCATTTATTGGTAGTGGAACTACAGCAGCTGCATGTTTGAAAAATGGATACAAATTTATAGGTGTTGAGATAGATAAGTATTATTGTAAAATAGCTGAGCACAGGATTAAACCATATCTCTCCCAAAAGACCTTATAAAAACCGAAAAATTTTTAAACCGCAACACAGGGGGTAATATTATGTCTATCGAAAATTTTGTTGACAAAATGGAAAAAGAACTAAACATTAAATACAGAAAATACCAGAGAGAAACTATTATATCAGCGATTAAAGCTGTTGAGGAAAAAGACTATGACAACATAATAATTGAGGCACAGACTGGTTTTGGAAAATCAATTACAAATACAATTATTGCAAAATATTTCATTGATAAATACTATTACAAAGCGTATTACACAACACCACAGATTAACCTACTTGAGCAGTTATACAATGACGAAAGAATTAAAAAGCTTGGATTGAGAGTTATTAAGGGTAAAGAACATTATGAATGTCCAGTTAGTGTAGATATTACTGGTAAAAAACTTAAGTGTAATGTTGCACCATGCATGACTAAAAAGAGATTTGCTTGCGATATTAAGACAGAATGTCCATACTACGTAGATAGAGAAAATGCTATTTTATCAGATATTTGTGCGTTATCTTTTGCATTCTTAATGAGAACTGCTGATAATGATGCATGGGGTAATAGAGAGATACTAATAGTTGATGAGGCTGATGATATAGAAAGTTGGGCTGCTGACTTTGCTACAATAGAACTACACACAAACAAAAGCATATCTGATAAAGATGGGCTAATAGACTTTGCAAAAAAGAAGATAAAAACACTAAACAGAGAAATTGCTTTTATTGAGAACATGGATGAAATATCTGTCAGAATGCTAAAAGAATTAAGTAAACTTAAAGAAACAAGAGATAAACTTGAGATGTTTCTAAACAACCCAAAAGAATACACTTTTTCAAAGGTAGGTAGTAAACTAACTATAAGACCTGTTGATGTTGGAAAGATACTTAACAAAACTATATGGAACAGAGGTAGTGATATAGTTATTGTATCATCTGCAACAATAATAAACAAAGATATGTTTAAGAAATACTCTGGACTGACTGGCAAAACACTGTTTATTAAAGTTCCACCAATTATACCACAGAAAAATAGACCGATATTCTACATACCTGCTGGAAAAATGACAAAAGAATGTAGAGAAGATACTTATGATAAACTTATAGAGATTATAAATGTTATAGCAAAGAAACATGAAGACGAAAAAGGTCTTATTCACGCACACAGTTACGAAATTGCGGAAGTTATAAAGAAAAGACTTGAAACTAAACACACAGTGATAACACACGACAGCAGTAACAGAAACGAGAAACTTAAAGAATTCATGGATATTGAAAAGCCAGCAGTATTTGTTTCTGTGGGTTTTGAGAGAGGTATTGACTTAAAATATGACCTATGCAGATGGCAGGTAATAACAAAGATACCATTTCCTGACATAAATGACATTAGGGTTAAAGAGATATGGCTTAAAAGACATGATTGGAAGTGGGCAAGATACCAAGCGATTAAAAAACTTATTCAAGCGTGCGGCAGAATAGTTAGAGCAGTTGATGACTACGGAGTAACATATATACTCGACAGTAGTTTTGAAAACTTATACAGATACAAAAAAGAGATACCAAAGTATTTTAATGTATCAAGATTAATTTTAAGTAATCACAAACTGTTATAAAAAATAAATTTTTTCACAAAATTTTCAAAAACCAAAAAACTTATATAATTTTCCTTCAATTCTACTGTTGGGGGTGTTAGCACGTCGGAAATTTTGAGAAAAGAAGTAGTAGTATACGACAAAAAAGTTGGAGAGATTTCTATTGACGCATATATTAGAGCAAAAAGGAGGTTAGCTAATATTGAGATGATGAAAAATATACTTAAGGAGGTGTTAGCATGAAAATGTTTGGAAAAGATTTTAAGGATTTAAAAGACAACTGCCTGAACTGCATACACAGAGATACATGCTATATACTGCACGATGCATTAGCAAAAGCGATGCAGGATTTAACGGTGATTGACAAACTTATTGGAAGAGAAATATCCGAAGATATATTCAAAAACTGCATTGAAAACATTGCTAAGAACTGCAAACACTACAAATACAAACCATACACTTCCGGAAAGATTGACATAAAATCCGACAAAATAGCAATGGTTACCATAATATCATCAGACAGTGATAAAATAACCGATGCAATGAGAGACTTAATATTAGGAGAGGAAAGCGGTTTCATACATATACACATACTAAAGAGACTGATAACCGATGAGAAAAGCAGATATTACACTTTGAAAGGCATAAACACAATGATATGCATACTTAATGAAATGACTAATCTAAAACACTATGCATTGATTGAGCTTGAAGCGAAGAACAGAGTTCCAGTATTCATAGTTATTGACGAAAAGATTGACAGTGCACATTTAGTTGTAGCTAACTCTACAGCGGATTTAGCCAAAGAGCTTGCAGATATAGACTTCAAAGAGTACAAATATCCTGAAGGTAACCCGTGTGTCAGCAAAGCATTTGATTACAATGAGGTAGTTGACAAATACTTTAAAGTTGTTGACATAATGAAGACATATGGGGTGATGTAATAATAGGTGTAAAGAGATTTCAGAAATTCTGAGGTGATAACATGAAAACAAACAATGAATTAAAGAAGGAACTTAATGATGTTCTCGATAAAATAATGAAGATACTAATGACAACTGATATAAACAAAGTAACTATCAAAAAGACATTCAGCATAGACTTAATACTTTCTACAAACTCTATAACACTTGACAAACTAAACAACATAATAAACTACACTGAAAAGATATTCCAAAAATACCCAGTATCATTCAGGAGAATAAAAGCATTGAATGACAAAATACTTATAATTTTCTCAATGTACACAGATGCTATAGCATACTTAACAAAATACTTTTATGAAATTGACATATCATACAACAAAGATACTAAAAGAATATTCATTGAGTTACACACAGACGAAGTTAAAGACATTGACAAAATTAACGAACTGTGTAAACTTTTCGAAGACTACTGCATTAACTACATTAACATATATCCAAACAACGACACAATTAAGATAACAATGTATATTATGCTGTAATGTTATAACGTCTAATAATTCAACTTTTTTATTTTTTCAGCTCTATAAATTTCTAAAACTGTTCTACTCTATTCAGTATTATAATATAATATATCATTATAATATAATATATCTCTACCCACAACACAAAAACCGAAAAACTTATATAACATGACCTGCACAGAAAAGAACAGCAAAAAAAAGGGGGGTGGAAAAAATGGATGAAGTGTTTGAAGTAGAGGATGGGCAGGTTAGTAAAATAATTCTGCCCGGAGGTGAAACTGTAGAGATAGACGGAAAGATAACAGTATCTAAGCTGAAGGAGGTGGCAAGAGAATATGGTATAAAGAAATTCATAGTTGAAAACACAGATGGACAGAGACTGACTGCCGCTGATTTCCCACTTCAGGGAACAGTATATATTAAGGAATACAACGCCGCAAAGTTTTAACTCTTTTTTTACTTTTTTTTTAGGAGGTGATTTTATGGGTGATGTTGGTAGAGTCGACATTGTTATTGAAAAAGGAATAGGTAATATATTCTGCAAATTAGTAACTAAAAACATTGACATTAATGAAATAGTTGAGGCAATATACCGACATACTGATTATGCGATATATCCAGATAGTGAGATGTCAATATCTGAATTACTAAGAGCAATATACAGATACCACCATGAATTTTACAATGACATAAATTATGAGTATACAACTCACGACCACCCAGAAGACTACGATTTCAATGAGGGGTGCAGCGGATTTAAAAACTTTCTAAAGAAATACTTCAGAGTGGAAAGACTAATAGACTTAAGTGATGATGATTTACTAAAGTTATCTACAATAATTGCAAATAGAATAGCATACTTATACTGTAAATACATTAACAAATTAGAGACTGTAGTTACAGCAACATCATCAGTTCACTTTGCAAAAGAAACAAAGAGTATAAAACTCAGTGAACCAGAGATACTTAATGATGCCATAATAGTATCTAACACTGGAGTATATACCGTAAAATTAGTGAAAGTAGATAACATAAAATCATATAATGACATAAAAACAGAGATAATTGATGCAATTAAGAGAAACTATGAAGCTCAGTTGAATGCAATAATTAAATCATACAAAAGCAGAATAAAAGCGTTAGAGGAAAAAGTAATTGAAACAAAAGAACAAGCATTCACCGAGGCATTAAATACAATAGAGCAAGTGCTGGACAAAGGATGGACAGTCGAGAACGGAGAGTTAGTATTATACAAAAAGATATATGTTGACAAACTGAAATACCAGAGAGTTGTTTATCAACTTCCAAAAGAATACATCAATGAATTCTACATTGAAAACATAAGGATACCAATAACTGCAAAAGTTACAAAAGCACAGTGCGATTACTCATATCATCCTAATGCCAGTGATGGCAGTATATGTTTAGGAGACTTGGAAGGTAAAGATTTAAAGACTGTAGTTACAGAGTTGCCAAAGATACTGAAAATTGCAAACTTAGACAGTGCATATCCTAATGATGCTACAAAAGAGGCAGAGGATATAGTAGAGGAACTTTACCTTGACAGAAATTACATAACTGAGGAGGTGTTTAACAGTGATGATGAGTGATTATGCAGTTAAATTTTACAATGAGTTGAACAGAGAACAAATATACTTAAGACAAAAAGACTTAACAATAACAGTTCCAAACAGTGTTACAGTGATTGGACTCGGAGGAGTGGGTTCGTGGACTGCATTAAACATGGCTCTTATTGGAACAAAGGAGATACACTTAATCGACCATGACATAATAGAACCACACAACCTGAACAGAACTCCCTTCAAACTTTCGCAGATTAACATGAGTAAAGTTGAAGCAACAGCAGAACTAATATACGAAAGAAGAGATGATATTAACATACATACATATCCAAAGAAATTTGAAGAATTAACAGAGTTTGAACTTGAAGAAATCAAAAAAACAGATATAGTAATTGACTGCAGAGACAGCATAGAGCCATTACCAAAAGATATTCAGAGAAAAACAAAAATAACTGGTGGATATGATGGTTTCAGTGTAACTATACACGTTAACCCAAAATATAACGATATATTCGGTGATGAACCAGTTAGATATACTGTAACGCCAAGTTACTTAGTTCCACCGCAATTTATAGCCAACATAATAACATTATACTTAACAGCTGACAATATACAAACAGATAAGGAAATAATAAAGACATTTGACATAAGAGGTTTAATTACTGAATTTATTTATCCATAATTTATTAAAAAAAAGGAGGTGATAAAAAATGTATTGGGGAGATGATGATGAAATATATGAAATAAATATAGATGATTTAGAGGGTGAGGTACATGAGAGACTATACAATGAATATTTAAAAGTGTATAAAGAAAGTGTATACCAAGAATATAATGAAGATACAATTGATATATTCGACAGTGAATTAACTATAGCTGATAAAGTTACAATCAGAGTTCCAATAAAGATACTTAATATATGCAAAGTAATTCAGAGCAAAGTAAACCACAACGAATTCAGTATATTAGTTAAGGCTACATGGAAAAAGAATATACTTGAATTAACAGAAGATTACATAATACCAAAACAAACAGTATCAAGTGCATCAGTTGACTACACAGAAGACTTAAATGAATACAAAAAGCAGGGCTACAATGTAGTAATTCACAGCCACCCATTTAAATCAAGTAGCTTTAGCAGAGATGACATTGAAACAATAAACACACACTTTACAGCGAGCATACTTTACAGTGTCGGAGAGTTTACACGTGCAGTGATAACAGTTCCCTTAAACAATGAAACAAAACTACAGATAGACGCAGAGATTGAACTGTATATACCCGGAATTGAGGAAGACATAGATATTTCAAATATACAAATTGAATATCCATACAGAACAAACAAAAACAAAAGCAGAAAAAGATTTAGAAACAATATACATTTTTACTAAATTTTTTTTGTTGTTTTAGAAAACTGTAGTATTCTCTCTTTTCTTAATCAGTATTACATTAATATTATCAATTACTTAATGCTTGAAATACTGCACGTGCAATTTACATCATGAGTGTTAAAAATCGAAAAGCTTATATAACAGTTGCCGCACAGTAGTATTAACGAAAAAGGGAGGTGATTGAAGTGGGGTTGAAAATTATATCAGTTAGAGGTGTGAAAGGGAAAAACGTCTGGAACTTGGAGCTACTGTCTGACATAAAAGACGTCATAAAGAAGTCACTGAAGGAGAATGGCTTCGCAATTGTCGAGAGAAAGAAACTAATGGACGCATATAAGGGAACAGCGAGCGGAAGGAATGTCTCAATAAATTGTTACCGCAAATTAAGAGAGATAGTCGAAGAGATTTCAGAGGAGTTGAATAAAGAGTTATCTCTGACCTACTACAGAGAGGTAGTAACAGAGGACGATAAAGGAAAGAGACATAAATACAGCGATGTATACGTTATCCAGTGAATTTTATTTTAAATTTTTTAAGGTGGATTAACATGAGAAACAAAAATTGTATAAACTGCATACATTACCATGTATGCCACACTATAGTGAAGACTATAGAAGACTTAAACAACTTCTTAAAGAAATACCCATATAATCAAATACGTGAAGAGTGTAAAGAAGATTATAACAACATACTTAAAATACTACTTAAATACACTGTCTGCTCTTTCTACAAAGAAAAAGAAGATAAGTAATTTTTTTAATATTTTTAATATTTGTTGCTATTTTATCAACGCAAAAACCGAAAAACTTATATAACAATGACTGCACAGTAAAAAAAGGAGGTGAAAAAAATGGAGCAGTTAACTACAGCAGAAAAAGAGGCTATAGGGGATATTCTTGGAAAATTAAGAAAAGTTGCAGAAAACGATAAAACTGTTGTTCAGAATATAAAAATACACAACTTCGATATACTTATATTATCTATTGCACTGAACAGCAAATACACTGAAAGACTAATACAGCTTGAGCACACTAATAAAAAGAGATACAGAGCTATTAACAATGAATTCAGAAGATTGATTAACAAAATTTTCTAAACTGTTTTAATTTTTACTTTAATTTACTTTTTTTTTACTTTTATATGTATTACGTGCATTAGCTACTCTGTGCATTAGCTAAAAACCGAAAAACTATTTTTATTTCACCATTATATAATATTAAACCGATAATACCATAAAACTGTTCTACCAGTAATTATAAATTTATTTTTTTACACATATGTTTAACACCAATACTGTGGATTACATATTAAATAAAAATATTAACACAAACAAAACACAAACAACAAAACTAAAATAAAACACAAAAAATAATAATAACACATACAAAACAAATAAACATATAAATCAAATTACAC
>JALWHT010000149.1 GCA_026983515.1 Sulfurovum sp. | reverse complement strand
CTGTGGGCGATACCGCTCTACCTGCAATAACCCCAATTATGCTAAAATAACACAACTTTACCCAAGGAGCAGCCATGTCAAACAAAACCCTCATTATCGGTGCCGGCGGTGTCGGAAATGTTGTCGCGTTCAAGTGTGCAATGAATGCAGACACTTTTGGAGAGATCACACTCGCCAGCCGTACCAAGAGCAAGTGCGATGTCATTGCCCAAAATGTCAAAGCAAAAACAGGTGTTACCATCAACACAGCACAGGTTGATGCAGACAGTGTCGAGGAGCTCGTTGCGCTCATTAAAGAGATAGAAGCAGACATTGTCATCAATGTGGCACTTCCCTATCAGGACTTGACCATCATGGATGCATGTGCGGCATGCCAAGTGGACTACCTCGATACTGCCAACTACGAACACCCCGATGAAGCGAAGTTCGAGTACAAAGAGCAGTGGGCACGCGATCAGCTCTTTAGGGAACAGCACATCATGGGACTGCTTGGCAGTGGATTTGACCCGGGAGTAACCAACGTCTTTGTCGCCTATGCGCAGAAGCACTACTTTGACGAGATCCACACCATCGACATCCTCGACTGCAACGCCGGTGACCACGGCTACCCCTTTGCGACCAACTTCAACCCGGAGATCAACCTGAGAGAAGTGAGTGCCAAAGGGCGTTACTGGGAAAATGGAAAATGGATAGAGACTGAACCCATGGCAATCAAACAGGTGTGGGACTACCCCGAAGTGGGTCCAAAGGAGAGCTATCTGCTCTACCACGAAGAGATGGAATCACTGGTCAAGAACATCCCCCACCTCAAGCGCATCCGCTTCTTTATGACTTTTGGCGAGAGCTACCTGACGCACATGAGAGTATTGGAGAATGTCGGCATGCTTGGCATCGAACCGGTAGAACATCAGGGGCAGAAGATCATCCCTATCGAGTTTCTCAAAACCCTGCTGCCAGACCCTGCCAGCCTTGGCCCACGCACCAAAGGCAAGACCAACATCGGTGTCTTTGTCAAAGGTATCAAAGATGGTGAACCCAAAACCGTCTACATCTACCAGGTCAGCGACCATGAGAAGTGTTATGAAGAGGTGATGAGCCAGGCGGTCAGCTACACCACAGGTGTACCTGCCATGATCGGTGCCAAACTGATGCTTGAGAAAAAATGGTACCAAGAGGGTGTACACAACATGGAAGAGTTCGACCCCGACCCATTCATGGAAGAGCTCAACAAACAGGGATTGCCGTGGCAGGTAATGGAACTTGACGCTGATGCTTCACTGGAAGTGAAAGAGGCATAGGGTGACATTCGGTCTGCTGCTGAAAAAATCCGTCTCATTCTTTTTGATGCCCCTTCCCTTTGGGATGATACTCCTACTTTTAGGGGTATGGAAACTCTATCAAAACCGTACAACCACAGCACGCCGTTTTTTGATTGGAGGTATTGCATGGATTTTTCTATTTTCCTATGGACCATTTGCAAACCTGTTGCTGCACTCACTTGAAAGCCGCTACAATGCACTGCTTTTCGTACCTAAAAATACCGCATATATCTATGTACTCGGATATGGTCACCATACCAACAGATCACTCTCCATTACCTCACAAGTAGACAAAGAGGCAATCGTCAGACTTGCGGAAGGCATCCGACTCTATCATGCCCTTGACGGAAAAGCAAAACTCATCCTTTCAGGCTACAGTGGTCTGCACGACCCTACCCCACATGCTATCATGCAGCAAAAACTTGCTCGTTCTCTGGGGATACCGAAAGAGGCTATTATCATGGTACCAGACGCGACAGACACTGAGGAGGAGGCAAAAGCAGCAAAAGAGATCACAAAGTCCAAACCTATGATTTTGGTCACTTCAGCCTACCATATGCCAAGAGCTATACAGTGGTTTCATCATCTGGGTCTCTCCCCTTATCCGGCACCTACATACCATCTGGCATCAGCAGTTCACCCCAACTATCTGAGCATCTTTTCCAGTGGTGCTCTCAAAGATTCCACCATAGCTATCCATGAATTCCTTGGTATACTCTGGCAGAAGATCAAAGGAGCATAAATGAGATTCAACGGCTTTCCAAAAGAGGGTTTGACATTACTCTCGCAGATCATCACCAACAACTCAAAAGAGTGGCTTGATGCACACAAAGAGGAGTATGAACGCTTCATCGTTGCACCCAACAAAGCCTATGTTGAAGAGATGGGAGAGCACCTGCAAATCCTCGTGCCTACTATCCATGCCGAACCTAAAGTCAACCGTTCGCTTTTTCGCATCTACAGAGATGCCCGTTTTCATCTAAGTGACCCCATCAAAACCCGTATTGGCATCATCATGTGGCAGGGCAGCGGACACCGGATGCAAAGCAGCAGTTTTTACATGCACTATGACCCGCATGAAGTCTTTGTTGCCGCAGGCATACGCAACTTCAAACCCACCCTGCTCAAAGCCTATCGGGAGTATATCCAAAACGATGCACGCAGAGAGAGCCTGCACACAATCCTTGAAGCACTCAAAGCCAAAGGCTACCTCATCCCTGAGCCAAAGTACAAAAAGTTCCCAAGAGGGTGTGATGGTGATGATACACATAGCTATCTCTATAAAATGGGTGCGATATATGCCTACACCACCTATCCACCAAACGAAACCTTTCACTCCGAAGCGGTCATCGACAAACACTTCAAGATTTACGAAGAGATGTTTGACCTTCAACAGTGGGTCTATGAGCTGACCTTGACATGTGATACGGAGGCGGATGTGTTTCGATAATAACCTTGTACATATCTTTTATTCCATAGTAGGGTGTTGTGCCCTCACAACACCTTTTTTATTTAAATCTAAAAGCCTCTATTGTCTTATGAGATGGTTACCGTTGAAAGTTATTGGTGTTGTCAGGGGACAACACCCTACAGCTTATCTTTCCAAGCCTATCAGACTCATAAACCTCCCACTGCATCCCTGCTCTTTTCGGTACGAAAAATAGGTATCGTTGTCACAAGCCGTACAGATACCACTCTGTTCTATATGGGCTTGGAGTACACCTGCATCCATTAACTGCATTTTGTTTGCCAAAGGTAGATCAAGCATGTATTTACCGTTTTCCTTTACTTTAAGTGTATCAGGCAGATCAAAAAAATATGATGCAACATCCTCCCCTACTTCGTAGCAACATACTCCTATAGAGGGGGCGATACCTGCAATCATGTTTTCGGGCTTTGTTCCAAATTCACGTTGCATCGTCTGTATCGTTTTAGCAATAATGTTTGATTTGGTGCCTTTCCAGCCCGCGTGTACAGCAGCAACGACTTCAGTAACAGGATCATAAAGCAAAACAGGTACACAATCCGCTGTCAGTATGCCAAGCATTACCCCTTTAAAATTTGTCACAAGCGCATCACAGTCTGAGACAGCACTTTCCAAATGATCCCAGCCTTTGGTTTCCTGCTTTTTTACCACATATACATGGTCACTGTGTGTCTGGTTGGCAAGTACAAAATGGCATATCTGTTTCTTTTCAAAAAGTCTTTCAACTGTTTTTCGGTTAGCAACAACCGTCTCTTTTGGCTCACCAGTATGCAGTGCCATAGAAAAGCTTAGGGGATGGGCAGCATTTTTCATAGTGACACCGTGCAAACACTCAGTCTGCTGACCCAGATTTTCAAAACGGAAGAACGGTTCCATACTTTCCCTTCTCAATACTTTACGATATAATACGCTAATTTTGTTTAACGGGGAATACACGGATGGACTCTTGGCTTGATATTGACAAACGTATTTTCAAGCACTTCAACTATCTTTTAATACTCCAGCTCATCCCAATTTTCGCTATTTCTTCCTACCTTGTCTATGAAATCAACCGCCACCTTTTTAACAAACAGATGATCTACTATTTCATCGCATTCATTGCCTTCAGTGTAGCGGTCATCATCCCCTGGCGACGCATCATGTGGTGGTTTGCACCGCTTTTTTACCTTGTCAACCTCGGGCTTCTTATTGCTGTTGAATTTGTCGGAAAAACCATCCTCGGTGCCAAACGCTGGATTGAACTGCCCGGCATCCATATTACCATCCAGCCTTCAGAGTTCATCAAAGTCAATGTCATCATGATGCTTGCCTACCTCATCCATAAAAAACCGCCTCCGGAGAAGGGATACGGGCTTTTTCAGTTCATCAAGCTCTCGCTTGTCATCATCATCCCCTTTCTTGTCATCGCCAAAGAGCCCGATCTCGGAACCGCACTGGTACTGCTAATTACCGGGTACGGTATTCTCTTTCTCATCGGTGTCAACTGGAAAATCTGGCTCACCATTGCTATTGTTGCAGGGGTCAGCGCACCTGTTGTTTACGAAAAAGGTCTCAAACCCTATCAGAAAAAGCGTATCCATGATATGCTTAACAAACCGAGTTATCAGGTACGACAGGCACTTATTGCCATTGGAAGCGGCGGTATGGAGGGTAAACCAAAAGAGGAAGCAACACAAACACAGTTGAAGTTTCTTCCTGTTTCATCGACCGATTTTATCTTTGCCTACCTTGGAGAACGGCTGGGCTTCAAAGGAATGGTTACCGTTATAGGACTCTACATTTTACTGATCTTTAACCTGCTCTACATTTCATGGAAATACAAACGGGACTACTACATTAAAACCTTTGCAGGCGGTTTGGCATTTCTCTTCTTTGTCTACATGGGTGTGAACATCTTCATGATCATCGGGCTTGCACCTGTTGTCGGTCTGCCTCTGCCCATGTTCAGCCACGGAGGTACTTCTTTCATTATATTTGCAGTCATCTTCGGAATTTTAGAAAATTTAATTGCATTCAAAGACTACAGTCGTTATACTTCTGACGCAAAAATTACGATGCAGCCTAAAGCTGCCATCCCTCTTAAGTAAGGGTCTTTAGCTCAGTTGGTTAGAGCTCCCGGCTCATAACCGGGCGGTCCCGAGTTCGAGTCTCGGAGGACCCACCACTTCACAATACTACCCATTCAAGTAACCATTATCAATGTAAAACTGGCTATCAACTTACTTTTTAATCTCCACAACTTTGTACTCTACATTATCTCCCTGATAGACAGGCTCAAAAAAAACGCCGTTACACTTTTTGTACCACTTGCCATCTATATGGATGTCGGTACAGTCGTTGTCCGGGATAATCGAGACGATTGCACCGATGGTTTTGCTTTCTGTATTTTTATGATAGAATAATCAGCAGTCTAAAAAAAGGGATACCATGCAGCATCAGAGTATTTACATTGCACCTGTCCAACCGCGTTCAGGGAGCCTGCTTGTCTCCATCGGCATTATGGAAATGCTTAAAGGGCACTATGAAAAGGTCGCCTTTTTCCGTCCCATCATTGCTGACGGATGCAAGGAAGATGAGAGCATTACCTTTATGGTCGAACACTTTGGTCTGAAGATTGACTATGACACCTGTGTCGGCTTTGAAAAAAGCCGCTATATCGAAGCTTTTGCACAAAATCGGCAGGAAGCACTTTTAGAAGCACTTATCGGAAAAGTCAGCGCACTTCATGAACAATACGACTTTGTACTCATTGAAGGATACCCGCGTGATGCATTTTCACACCTGTTCGATTTTGATATCAACCTTGCCATTGCAAAAAATCTTGGAACAGCCTACAGTTCTGTACTCAATGCCCACAATAAAACACCGGAACAGATTTTGCAGGAGCTGCATATCACAGATGAACTTGTCCGTCAGGAAGGGTGCTACCACCTTGTCTCTTTTGTCAACCGCTGTAACCCTGATGAAATTGCCATCCTCAAAGAGAAACTCACAACAACAGACCAGGGGTTGAATGCCTTTTTCATTCCCGAACATCCGCAGCTGGACAGACCAACCCTCAGTGAAATCAAAACACATCTTAATGCCAAACTGCTCATAGGGGAGAAAGCCCATCTGCAACGCATTGTCCACGGATACAAGATCGCCGCAATGGGGGTAGAAAACTACCTTTCACACATCAACAACCATGATCTTGTCATCGTACCCGGAGATCGCAGCGAGATCCTTATGCTTTCACTCCTCTCCTACTACGGCAAACACCATCCGAATATTGCAGGCATCGTACTAAGCGGCGGTATTCCACCCCACAACGCTATTGTAAAGCTCTTAGAAGATTTTGAAGAGAGTACCGTTCCCATGATGCTTGTTGAAAGGGACAGTTACCAAACAGCACTCCAACTGGAGAAGATTCCTCCGCGCATTACCATAGGCAGTACACAAAAGATCACACTGGCAAAAGCACTCTTTGATGAAGCCGTCGACAAAGAGAAACTGCGTACACTTTTCGGAAAACAGCCTGAAGAGATTTTGACTCCCACTATGTTTCTCTACCGTCTTATTGAAAAAGCACGCAGCAACACACAGCGGATTATACTTCCTGAAAGCGATGATGAGCGCATTCTGCGTGCAGCTGAGATCATCATGCACCGTAATATAGCCGACATCACACTGCTCGGTAATGAAGAAACCATCCTTCACCGCTGCAAAAGTCTCGGTATTGACCTTGGCAATGTGCAAATAACCGATCCGAATGATACAACCATGCAAGCAAAATTTGCAGAGCTCTTTTACAATATGCGAAAACACAAAGGGCTGACACCGAATGCAGCCAAAGATGCCATGACACACCTGAGTTATTTTGCGACGATGATGGTCTATGAAGGTATGGCAGATGGTATGGTCTCCGGTGCCACACATACCACCGCAGATACAGTTCGTCCTGCCTTGCAGATCATCAAAACAATGCCTGGAGTCAATCTTGTTTCATCGGTTTTTTTCATGTGTCTGGATACCCGTGTTCTGGTTTATGGTGACTGCGCGATCAACCTCGATCCTTCTGCCGAAGAGCTGGCGCAGATTGCCATCTCGTCAGCCGATACGTCACAGCAGTTTGGCATTGAACCGAAAGTTGCCATGCTCTCCTACTCTACAGGAAATTCCGGGCATGGTCCTGACGTAGAAAAAGTACGCAAAGCAACCCTGCTTGCACAGCAGATGCGCCCCGACCTGCTCATTGAAGGGCCCCTCCAGTACGATGCCGCCATCGATGAAGAGGTAGCGAAGAAAAAACTGCCCGGGAGTAAAGTAGCCGGACATGCTACGGTATTTATCTTCCCTGACCTCAATACCGGTAACAATACCTATAAAGCGGTACAGCGTGCCACGGGTGCACTCGCTATAGGCCCGGTACTGCAGGGACTCAGACTTCCGGTAAACGATCTTAGCCGCGGTTGCAGCGTCAATGACATTGTCAACACCGTTGCCATCACCGCTATTCAGGCACAGCAAAAGGGGCAATCGTGAAGATACTTGTAATCAATGCCGGAAGTTCTTCACTGAAATGCCAATATTTTGTTGCACAAAAAAGTATTGCATCACTGTTAATTGAACGTATTGGAGAAAAACAGAGCGAGGCAACGCTACTGTATGGTCAAACTGAACACAAAGCTGCCCAACATCTTGCCAACCATCATGAAGCTTTCTCCCTACTTGTCGAGCTTTTCAGAAAAGAGCATATTCTTGAAGATTTTCACACACTTAATGCTGTCGGACACCGTGTGGTACATGGAGGAGAGCATTTCAGCCAACCGATAAAAATCACCCCTGATGTCATAGCAACGATTGAACGTGTTATCCCTCTTGCACCGCTGCACAACCCCTCCAATCTTGAAGCAATTCGTACCTTTGCAGCACACTATCCTTCCATCCCCCAGATTGCAGTATTTGATACTGCTTTTCACCAGAGTATACCGCCACACGCCTACCATTACGCCATTCCGCTGGAGCTTAAAGAGAAATATGCCATACGGCGTTACGGCTTTCACGGCACCTCACACAGCTATGTAGCCAAAGAAGGTGCCAAACTACTGGGTAAACCACTCGAAGCACTACGCCTGATTACCCTGCATCTTGGTAACGGTGCCAGTGCAGCGGCTATTGCATATGGCAAAAGTGTCGACACCTCCATGGGCATGACACCGCTTGAAGGCCTGATGATGGGTACCCGCAGCGGCGATATTGATCCGGCTATCATCCCCTATCTTGTACGCAACGGATTTGAAGTTGACACTATCGACACTATACTCAATAAAAAAAGCGGTCTCAAGGGCATCTGCGGTACCAACGACATGCGCGATATCATTGCACGTGCAGATAAGAAAGATGAAAATGCCAGACTTGCCCTTTTCATGTATACTTACCGGATCAAAAAGTACATCGGTGCCTACGCTGCCGCAATGGGTGGTGTTGATGCAGTTATTTTCACCGGCGGCATAGGAGAACATGCGGTCAGAGTACGCAAAATGGTATGTGATGCTATGGCGTGGATGGGAATGGAGATGGATAGCAGTGCCAATGAAAAAGCTGTAAAAAGTGGCAGTATCGTTTCAACACCGGCAAGCAGTGTTACACTGCTTGTGATACCAACCAATGAAGAACTTGAGATTGTGCGGCAGTGTGAGAGAGTGCTGGATAAGGAATAACATATGATAAGTAGGAGCGTATCCTTCCCATTTGTACTACCAGACTGAATCTGAACTTAACCATTCGTATAAATCATTTTGCAACCCTTCACGAATCCTGTAGGATTATTTATTTGTCAACATAGAGCAATCAAGACCGCTTCGGTGCAGGTACATAAACACATCCATTCACGTTCAGTACACGATTTTCCGTTAAAATAGTCCCATAGAGTGTAAAGGAGTAGATATATTATGCATAACTACTACAAAATTGTGTTGGCAGCAGTCTCAATGCTTCTGGTTGCCGGATGTGCAAGCCATGAAAACTTTGCCAAACATTATGATACATGGATAGGCAAAAATATTCATTACTTTACTGCCTCTTACGGCTACCCCGATACTTCCTACAAGCTGCCAAACGGCCATGAAGTTTATGTCTATGAAAAAACCCGTATCGACTCCTACCCACAAGTGGTACCGACATTCGGTTACGGCTGGGGCGGATACTACGGCGGCATGATGGCTACTTACGGTACAGATATCGACTACAAGACCTGCAAGCTCTTTCTTGAAGTTAACAAAAAAGGGAACATTGTACAATGGGGATCACGCGGTAACAATTGTGTGATGTAAATTTGTACTAAACATAAATTTGTGATAGAATAGATTAAACACAGCTAAAGGAGAATCTTATGAAACAAATACAATGGGCAATAATAAGTGTGGCAAGCCTCACACTGCTTGGACTGACAGGATGTACGAACGGACAACTGAGTAATCCGGAAGAGAAAGCACTCATCGGTGCGACCGGAGGTGCTATTATCGGAGGAATTGCAGATGGAGGCAAAGGTGCAGCCATTGGTGCAGCACTTGGAGGAGTCTCAGGTGCTGCTTATGGCGCATATCAGGACAACCAACGTCAATATTATCGTGACCAGTATGGTCGCACCTATTACATAGACAGCAATGGAAGAGCCGTCTATACTAACTAATAAAAAAGGGGCGAAGCATAGCTGCTTTCCCCCCTTCTTCACCTAATCTTCAAAAATAATAATATCGTAACTGTTTTTTGCGACCAGTGCTTTAGAGCTATGCACAGAACCGTTACGGTTAACCTTGCTTAGCTCTTCACGCAGCTGATCGATATCTGACTGCATCTGGTCGATCTGCTCTTTGAGCTGCAAAATAATGTCGACACCGGCAAGGTTCACCCCCAGCTGGCGTGTCAGACGCAAAATAAGCTTCATTCGGTCAATATCGCGCTGTGAGTAAAGACGCATACGCCCCTGTGTCCGGGACGGTTCTACCAACCCTTCCCGCTCGTATTGTCGAAGTGTCTGGGGGTGGATATCAAGCATGGACGCTACCACCGAAATCAAATAAACGGGTTCATCATAACTGTGCATTATTAGCTCCTTTTAGAGTTTCTCTTCACACATTTTTCTAAGCTCAGGGTCGAGCGAATCAACATCCGGCAGAACAATGTTCGCTATGAGATACAAATCACCTTTCAACCCTGTTTTCCTGTCAGGTACCCCTTTGCCTTTCAGTCGGAATTTTTGTCCATTCTTCGTATTCTTGGGTACTTTAAGAGAAACCTCTTTTTCCGGTGTCTGCACCTGTACTTTTCCGCCAAAGAGTGCAGTTTTCAGCGGTACATCGAACGTTTTATACAGATCGTTGCCTTTGCGCTCATATTCCGGCGAATCAGCCACTTCTACCTTGATAAGCAAATCGCCGCTCTGACCGCCTGCCTTTTTGCCTTTGCCTCTGACACGGAGGGTTTCTCCGTTTTTGATACCTGCAGGGATCTTGATGTCGAAACTCTCTCCATTAATTGAAATATGGTGTTTCCCACCGTTTACCGCGACAAGGAACGGCACAGTGATACGTGCATGGATATCCAGATCCGGTGCCCGGTATCCGCCACCAAAACCGCCGCTGCTGAATCCGCCAAATCCGCCGCGTGTACTTCCACTTCCAAATCCACCGGCAGCACCGCCGCCGCCAAACATTTGACGCAAAATCTCTTCCAGGTCAACTTCAGCACCCTGACCGCGTGCAAAGTCCTGGAAGTTCTGACCACCGAACATCTGGTCACCAAACTGGTCATACTGTGCTTTCTTTTCAGGGTCACTCAACACTTCATACGCAGCGTTGATCTCTTTGAATTTCTCCTGTGCTTCCGGCTCTTTGTTGATATCCGGATGATATTTTCTTGCGAGTTTTCGATACGCTTTTTTTATCTCGTCAGCACTCGCACTTTCACTGACGCCCAATGTTTCATATAGACTTTTTGACATGGCTTAACCTTTTCTTCTTATCAGATCAATACTCCAAGAGACAGTAATTTTATGACAATACGACAAACCTTGCACCCTACCCGAAGGGCAGCTATGCTGTTTTCAAAGTGCAAGAGTGTTGTCATAAAATACCCCAGAGCTAAAGAACTTCTTAATTTAACTTTAATTTTAGACGTATTATATCAGAAAAGTTTAGTCAATGTCAATCAACTTTAAGCTTTTTTTTTCACTTTTTTTTGCTGTTGTAAAAATAGTCCGCTTTTGTGTACAATACCGCTATGAAAATGATACCCGTAGAAACCCTCGATCTGCCGGAACTGCAGATATACCAACGTTTTAGAGAGAATGCCTTTGGCAAAGACGGCTCTTTTGTCGCAGACAGCCCCAAAGTAGTCAAACTCCTCATCGAAGCCGGTGTGCAAGTCAAAAGTATCTTCGCCACACAAAGCTACTATGATGAGAATATAGGGTGGCTTTCAAAATACAACATCCCTATTGCCTACGTTGCTCCCAAAGCAGTACTCGAACAGATTGTAGGCCACCGTCTGCACCATAATGTTATGATGCATGCTCTACGTCCCGAAGAGACACCACTTGAAGCACTCAGTAACCAAATTATTATGCTCGATGAGATCAGTAACTCCGACAATGTTGGCGCCATTGCCAGAAGTGCCGCGGCACTGGGGGTAAATTCCTATCTCGTCCCCACCCACGGCCCGCACCCCTATGCCAGACGTGCCGTACGCATCAGCATGGGACACATAGGCAAACTCCGCTACCACCGCTACAGTGACATCAAAGAGACCCTTAAAGCGCTCAGACAGCTTGGCTACCACATCTTCGCAGCCGAAGTCACTTCAGACTCCACCCCACTCTCGCAGGTCAAAGTACCTGGCAAGTGGGTACTTCTTATGGGACATGAACAACTTGGCATTGCTGAAGATATTTTGGCACTCTGTGATGAAGTGGTTACCATAGAGATGGAGCCGGAGATCAAGAGTTTCAATGTGGCAATTGCGGCTTCGATTATGATGTATCAGTTTAAGAAAGGAGCGTTGAGCGTTGAGCGTTGAGCGTTGAGCGTTGAGCGTTGAGCGTTGAGCGTTGAGCGTTGAGCGTTGAGCGTTGAGCGTTGAGCGTTGAGCGAATTTTGCATTGTTTGTTTGAAGTGAAGCTT
>JALWHT010000148.1 GCA_026983515.1 Sulfurovum sp. | reverse complement strand
TGCTGTTTGACCGGCAATGAAGGCAACAACAGGTTTGGTGATCTGCTCTTTAATCAGCTTTGCAGCCTGAATCTCGAGGTCACCACCGATTTCACCGATCATTACGATCGCTTCTGTTTCAGGATCTTCTTCAAACATAGGCAGCAGCTGTTTATAGCTAAGTCCAATGATCGGGTCACCACCGATACCTACTGCCGTTGTGATACCGTACCCCTCTTTAACCACCTGGTTAGCACCTTCATATGTCAATGTACCAGACTTGGAGATTAGTCCCACATTTCCTTTTTTGAAAATATTACCCGGCATAATACCGATCTTGCATTCATCTGCAGTAATGATACCAGGGCAGTTTGGCCCGATAGTTTTCATACCATGTTTGACGGCATGCGCTTTTGCCATTTGCATATCTTTGACCGGTGCGCCTTCTGTAATGATGACTGCAAGTTCAATACCGGCTTCCGCTGCTTCCATTACTGCATCAGCTACAAATGCAGGCGGAACGAATACCATAGAAACCGTTGCTCCAGTCGCATCTACCGCTTCCTGAACCGTATTGAATACAGGTTTTCCAAGATGCTCCTGACCGCCTTTGTTCGGTGTTACACCACCAACAATGTTTGTACCGTACGCGAGACACTGCTCTGCATGAAACGTACCTTCACTTCCTGTAAATCCCTGAACGATTACTTTTGTCTCTTTGTTTACCAGAATACTCATCTTACTTCGCTCCTTTTGCTGCTTCTACCGCTTTTTTTGCACCGTCTGCAAGGTCAGTTGCCGGAATGACATTCGGAATATTTGCATTCGCAAGAATTTCAGCTGCCTCTTCTGCATTGGTTCCATCCAGTCTAACGATCACCGGTACATGGACATCGACCATTTTTGTCGCTTCAAGAATACCGTTAGCAATTCTGTCACAACGTACGATACCACCAAAGATATTGACAAAGATCGCTTTGACTTTCGGATTTTTCAGAATGATTTCAAATCCTTTTGCAACAGTTTCAGCGTTCGCTTTACCGCCCACATCAAGGAAGTTCGCCGGTGTTCCACCCATATAGTTGATGGTATCCATCGTACCCATTGCAAGCCCTGCACCGTTAACCATACATCCGATCTCACCGTCAAGTGCGATATAGCTGAGTCCGTACTGTGCTGCTTCTCTTTCATCCGGATCTTCCTCGGAGATATCTCTCATCTCTTCGAGTTCAGGGTGTCTGTAAAGTGCGGAATCATCAAAGCCCATCTTACCATCAAGCGCCAAGAAGTCCCCAGCACCGGTTTTGATAAGCGGATTGATCTCGATCATTTCTGCATCTTTGTCCATATAGACATTGTAGAGTTTTGAAGCAAACTGCATAAACTTCTTCTGCTCGTTTTTATCCGTAATACCAAGGCCAAACACCAGTTCTCTGCCATGGAAAGGCTGGAAACCGATAGCCGGGTCAACAGCTACCTTGACTATCTTCTCAGGTGACTCTTCTGCAACCTTTTCAATCTCCATACCACCTTCAGTAGAAGCCATGATTACAGGCATTTCTTTGGCTCTGTCAAGGACGACTCCAAGATAGAGTTCATCTTTGATGTCCGCTCCCTCTTCAATGTATACTTTTTGAACCAATTTTCCTTCAGGACCGGTCTGGTGTGTTACCAACGTCATCCCGAGAATTTCATCAGCCAGTGTTTTCACTTCATCAATCGATTTGGCAAGCTTTACACCACCGCCAAGTCCCCGTCCACCCGCGTGGATTTGCGCTTTAACAACCCAAATGTTTCCGCCAAGTTCTTCTGCTGCTTTTACCGCTTCTTCCGGTGTATTTGCGACAATTCCTCTTGGTGTTGGCACACCGTACTGAGCAAAAATCTGTTTCGCCTGATACTCATGAATATTCATGCAGTCTCCTTTTTACAATAAGTTCCTTTATTATACGACGTGCCCGGATAATACGGGGTTAATTGAATTATTATGAGGGATGATTTTAAAAAAGTGGTAAATTTTTACACAGTTTTAGGTAAACCGGTTAGGAAAAAGGCAGCGAGAGTGCTACCTTTGGTAAAAAAAGAGGCAATTACGCCTTTGGTGCAATCATCTCTTCAGGACGAACATACTTATCGAACTCTTCTGCAGTAAGCAGGCCAAGCTTAACCGCCTCTTCTTTGAGTGTCGTTCCGTTTGCATGTGCTGTTTTAGCAATTTTGGCTGCATTCTCGTACCCAATGTAAGGGTTCAGGGCTGTAACAAGCATCAAAGAATCATTGAGAAATTTTTCGATCTTCTCTTCAATCGGCTCAATCCCTACTGCACAGTTGACATCGAAGCTTCGCATTGCATCAGAAAGCAGTCTGATAGATTGGAGAATATTATACGCGATCACCGGCTTGAAAACATTCAGTTCAAAGTTCCCCTGTGATGCGGCGATGCCTACAGCAGCGTCATTACCCATAACCTGTACTGCCACCATCGTCAGTGCTTCCGCCTGTGTCGGGTTGACTTTACCCGGCATAATGGATGATCCCGGTTCATTTGCAGGAATGGAGATCTCACCGATACCACAGCGCGGACCGCTTGCGAGCCATCTGACATCGTTGGCAATTTTCATCAGGTTTGCCGCAAGGGCTTTGAGCGCGCCGCTAAGTACCACTTCAGCATCGTGTCCGGTCAAAGCATGGAACTTGTTCGGCTGAGAAACGAAACCGTAATCTTTGTCCATAAAACTGTTGAGCTTGGCTGCCACTCTTTCAGAAAATTCAGGGTGAGAGTTCAGTCCTGTTCCTACTGCGGTACCGCCAATGGCAAGCTCTCTGACATATTTGAGCGCATCTTCAATCTGCTTGAGATTCGTTTCAAGCATTGCAACATACCCGCTAAGTTCCTGACCCAATGTCAGAGGTGTAGCATCCTGTAGGTGGGTACGACCGATTTTGACAATGTCTGCAAACGCTTTGGATTTGGCTTCAAGCGTTCCTTTAAGCTGATTAAGAGCCGGAATCAGGTTGTCCGTTACCGCGACCACTTCGGCAATACGCATTCCCGTCGGATATGTGTCGTTGGAGCTTTGCCCCTTATTGACATCGTCGTTAGGATGTACCAGATGCTCTTTGGTAAAATCACCGCCGAGGATCTCCGTGGCCTTGTTGGCGACCACTTCGTTCATGTTCATGTTCGACTGCGTTCCTGAACCTGTCTGCCATACTACCAGAGGAAAGTTATCATCAAGTTCTCCAGAAAGAACCGCGTCACATGCTTTGGCAATAGCATTTGTCTTTTCATCATCCATACGTCCCAGTTCATTGTTAACCAGAGCACAGGCTTTTTTCAGGTTTGCAAAGCCATATACAACTTCCATAGGCATCTTCTCTTCGCCGATCTTGAAGTTTTCGACAGAACGCTGGGTTTGTGCCGCCCAGTACTTATCCGCAGGGACTTTCATTTCACCCATTGTATCTTTTTCAATTCTGTATTCCATAGTATCTCCCTTTTGAGTTAGTTAAAAAATTGATTGTTGCGAAGCACTTCAATGCCAGACTGAATACTCTCTACCGAAGTCTTGAACTTGGCTTTCGTTTCATCGTCAAGCGCAATCTCAATGATTTGCTCCATCCCATTCTTACCAAGTACCACGGGTACACCCACAGCAACATCACTGTAGCCGTACTCGCCCTCCAGCAGTGCGGAACAGGCTACGACCACTTTTGAGTCGTTAAGAATTGCCTCGACCATATAGGCAATAGCCCTACCCGGTGCATAGTAACCCGATGTACCAAGGTGTTTCACAATCTCCGCACCGCCGTGTTTGGTACGTTCAATGATCTCTTCCATCTCTTCCTTGCTGAGAAGCTCGGCAACATCCACTGAACCAACCTGTACCTCCTGGGGAAGAGGGATCATATTCTGACCATGATCACCGATAACAAGCGTTCCTATCTGCCCTGCACCAAAACCGAGTTTCTTGTAAATCTGATACGCCATACGCGCACCGTCAAGTGCACCGGAGAGACCGATAATACGGTTACGTTCCCAGCCTGTCATCTGTTTGATCACATACGTCATCACATCAAGTGGATTGGAAACACAGATGATCACCGCATCGGGTGAATACTTCATGACATCTTCCACCACACTTTTCATAATCTTTGCATTGATCATCAGCAGATCTTCACGGGTCATATCCCCTTTTCTTGGGACACCCGCAGTAATGACCACAATATCACACTCACGTACATCTGCAGGGGTTTCTGCCGCTGTAATGATGGTACTGTTAGGTGCATAATGTGTCGACTGCCCAATATCAATCGCTTTGCCTTTGGCAACCCCTTCGGCAATATCGAAAAGTACGATCTCTCCGCACGTTCCCATCATACTCAGCGAGTAAGCTGCTGTCGCACCGACAGCACCGGCACCGATAATCCCTACTTTACGCTTGATCATCCGCTTGTTTCTCCTCTTTTTCTTCCGTTTCCAGCTCGGCAAAAAAGTCCATTTCATACAGTTTGTCGATCATTTCCTGTACAGAGGCAACAGAGTTTTTGAAACGCTTCTGCTGCAAAGGTTTGAGCGTCATGTTGATCACCTGTTCTGCCCCGCCTGCACCGATCATGACCGGTACCCCCGATACAACATCAGAATAACCGTAGTCATTCTGGAGCAAAATGGCACAGGAGTGGATCTGGTTGGTATCTTTCAAAATCGCCTCAACCATCACTGTTGTCGATTTTGCGGGTGCGTAGTAAGCCGAACCGTTGCCAAGCAGATTGACGATCTCTGCGCCGCCGTTGCGTGTCTTGCGTACAATTTCACCGATCTCTTCGGAATCAAGCAGATCTTCAATCGGTACACCGGCAACAGTGGTAAATTTAGGCAGTGGAACCATGGTATCACCATGCCCACCCATCACAGTTGCACGGATCTGCCCCGCACCATATTCAAGTTTTTCATAAATAAAGTGTGCCATACGCGCCGCATCGAGGATACCGGCCATCCCCATGACACGTTCTCTTGGGAAACCGGTGTACTTGAGTGCAACATAGGTCATGACATCCAGCGGGTTGGAGACGACAACCACAATCGCATCCGGAGCATGCTCCTTGATCTCCTTGGCATAACACTTGACGATTTCCGCATTTTTAAGCAGCAGGTCATCCCTGCTCATGCCAGGTGTTCTTGGTGCTCCAGCTGTAATGATAACCACATCAGAGTCCGCCATATCTTCAGGACCTTTGGCTGCCTTAACAATAGTGTGCTGTCTTGCCGCATTGGCTGCCTGTGACATGTCAAGTGCTTTTCCTTTGGCAACATCATAGTTTCTTCCACGCAAAACAACATTGTGACATGCACCGTTCATTGCAAGAATAAACGCAACTGTCGAACCAAAGTTCCCCGTACCAATGACCGTGACTTTTTTACCTTTTGCCATCTCTATCCTTTATGTTGAAATCGTAGGACAGACTTACGGGCAAAACATCATTCATACCTCCAAACGGAGCTATCAAAAACATTTTGCGATGCCAATGAAGTCTTAGTGTCCTATCTATAAGTTATGGATATTGATTTTATCATAAAGAGGGTTACACAGAGCAAAAGTGCCCTGTGTGAAGTAGAAAAAAGTAACAAGTGCTACTTTTTGAGCAGAAAAACCGCTTAAATGTTGTCGATGATCTCGTTAAAGGTCACAGATGGTCTCATCGCAATCTCTGCTTTTGCATCATCTGGATGGTAGTATCCTCCGATATCTTTTGGACTGCCTTCTGCAGCAAGCAGTTCTTCAAGAATTTTTTCTTCATTCTTAACAAGTGCATCTGCAATTGGTGTAAACTTATCTGCCAATGCTGTATCGGCAGTTTGTGTACTCAGTGCTTCCGCCCAGTAGCGTGCTACCCAGTAGTGAGATGCTTTGTTATCCGGCTCACAACATTTTCTGCTTGGTGCCTTGTCATTGTCAAGGTATCCTTCATTCGCTTTATCAAGTGCCTCTGCAAGTACACCAATCTTACTGTCCTCAGACTTCTGATACTCCATTCTGAGTGACTCAGCCAGAGCAAGGAATTCACCCAGTGAATCCCATCTGAGGTGCCCTTCTGCGAGGAACTGGTCTACGTGCTTCGGTGCTGAACCGCCCGCACCGGTTTCAAAGAGTCCACCACCAGCAAGCAGAGGTACAATAGAAAGCATTTTTGCACTTGTTCCAAGCTCGAGGATCGGGTACATATCTGTCAAATGGTCACGCAGTACGTTACCGGTTACAGAGATAGTATCTTTACCCGCTCTTACTCTCTCGTTGGTATAGCGAGTTGCCGCTGTAACATCCATGATCTTGATCTCAAGCCCTGTCGTGTCATGCTCACCAAGATACTTATTGACCTTTTTGATCATTTCAGCATCGTGTGCTCTGTTCTCGTCAAGCCAGAAGATCGCAGGATTGCCTGTCAGTTTTGCTCTCTCGACTGCCAGTCTGACCCAGTCTCTGATAGGGATATCTTTCGCACGAGACATTCTCCAGATATCGCCTGCTTCTACCTCATGCTTCATCAGTACATTGCCGTTGGCATCTACCACTTCTACCACACCGTTTTCAGGAATTTCAAATGTAGTTGGGTGAGAACCATACTCTTCAGCTTTCTGCGCCATCAGACCTACGTTGGAGACATTCCCCATTGTTGTAACATCAAACTGTCCGTTTTTGACACAATCAGCAACCATCTCTTCATGGAACATTGCATAGGTAGAGTCAGGGATAACGGCAACACACTCTTCAGCATTTCCGTTTCTATCCCACTGCTTACCACCTTCTCTAACTACGACAGGCATAGAAGCATCAATAATGATATCGTTTGGTGCATTGAAGTTTGTTGTTCCCTTGTCAGAATCAACCATAGCGATTTTAGGACTGTCGGCATCAACAACTGCCTGGAATGCCGCTTTGATCTCAGCTTCTTTTGGGTGACCAGCAATTTTTTTCTCAAGGTCTGCCATACCAAGATTCGGGTTGACACCAAGCTCTTTGAAAAGATCAGCATACTTGGTAAAGACATCTTCAAAGAATACTTCGAATGCATGACCGAACATAATAGGGTCAGAGATCTTCATCATCGTCGCTTTGAGGTGGATCGACCAGATAACACCCTTCTCTTTTGCCTCATCGATTGTTTTTCTGATGAAAGCCCTCAGTGCTTTGGCAGACATGAATGTAGCATCAAGAATTTCACCGTCAAGTGCATCAACAGATTTGAGTTCTTTTCCGTTGAGCATAATCTTCACTGTTTGCGCTTTATCAATCGTTACTGACTGCTCATTACCGTAAAAGTCACCATTGCCACCCATATGTGCAACATAGGCTTTGGAGTTTTCCGCAAATGGCTTAAGTCTGTGAGGATGCTCCTGTGCATACTTTTTAACCGCTTTTGCTGCACGTCTGTCCGAGTTTCCTTCTCTAAGAACCGGGTTTACAGCAGAACCAAGGCAAACACTGTATTTTGCCTGGATCTCTTTTTCTTCCGCAGTCTCAGGGTTTTCAGGATAGTCTGGAATGTCAAATCCTTGTTTCTGAAGTTCAGCAATACACTCTTTGAGCTGTCCGACGGAAGCTGAGATATTTGGAAGTTTAATAATGTTCGCTTCTGGTTTGAGTACAAGCTCACCCAGTTTGGCAAGCTCATCTTCTGCTTTGCCCATTGCAGCAAGTACACGTCCAGCCAGAGAGATATCAACCTGCTCGACATCTACACCCGCTTCATTTGCGAATGCTCTTACAACAGGGAAAAGCGAGTAAGTTGCCAGTGCCGGTGCCTCATCAATTTTTGACCATAGAATCTTAGGTTTTGACATTGTCAGTTCCTTTAGTATAAATTTGTTTTGTAGATGGAGTGTAACATGAATTGAATCGCTACCAAATTAATCAAATAGTTTTCTCTGGATTATAGTAGTCTTTGTTTCTATTTTACACAAAATGAGTCCGATTTAGGAGAAAGGAAAGGGGGAAACGGTAACAGTTTCAGAGGCTGAAAGAGGATTGAAAGGAGTAAAAGTGTTACCGAAGCCTACACTCTGCTTCGATAACGAGGAGGTAACATACCTATTTTTCCATTTCAAACCCAAGTTCTTTAAATGTCTGCACAACTTCTGCATCGATCTTTTTCATGTATTCAATACGCTTTGGATCTTTAAAATCAAGACCACTGATCCAGTTTTTCACCGTAGAATATCCTACATGCAGTTCATTTTTCCCTTTTGGAATGTAAAAATAGACTGAACATGGTGCGAACATACCTGCCTGAGGCATACCTCTGTTAAAGATGGAATTTGAGAATTCAAAATGACACAGTAGAGAAACCCAATAGGCATCATACTTGTCAAACGGAAGATCCATATCACCATATTCAAATTTCAAATCAACAAATCCCGCAATGATAAAGTTATGTTTCGTAAACTGCCCGTCATGCTCCATGACAAAATCTTCGATGAACTCATCCATATCATCCGGCTTTTCAAACTTTTTCACCATTTTGGTCAATGTTTTCTTCGGTAGCGGATGCTGTCTTTCAAATACAATCGTCTTTTCAGGTTTCATCGTCTTTTTAACCACATCGTCAAGCCCATTGATCATTTTTGTAAACTCTGCACGTGTGGCTGCATCTTTTTCACCAATGATATCAAGCATCATTTCTGGGGCAAGGTGTCCATAATGTGTATAATCATCATTTTTCTTGTCAAGTGTCTTATAGATAAGGAAGTTAAACGGTGTAAATGCACCGAAATCCGGATTCTTCAAAAGAAGCGGTCTGATCCCTTTTTTGTCGATAATATCATAAAAAGAGATGAACTCAACACCCTTCTCTTTATACTTTTGGTAATAAAAGTTTTCAATATGTTTATTCGCTTTCAAAATACTAAAACCGGCTTCACCAATTTTGTTCTTCATCATGTCATCAAACTGCTTTTCAACATTCCCTTTGTTTTCCCAAAACGTTGCTGTAATCGGTGCCGCATACGTCGCTGTCAGAATTCCTGCAGCCGCAAAAAAGGCTAACACTGCTTTATTCATTTTCATTTTCATCCTTTTTGTAAAAATATTTGTATCAACTATTCTATCATATCAATATTAAATAACTATTATCTTTTTAAAAAATAATTTTAACTGTCTCGAAGATGTTATAGTTGGGATAAAAAAGAAATACAGAGTCCTGAATGATATATAAGATTTTAAAATAAAAGAGGGAGAAAATAAAAAGAGGAAATAATGTCAGCGGGAGTTACCCGCTGACAAGAAAAAGTGTTTAGAAATTGTACGTTACACCAAAGTTGACACTGTCAACTGTAATGTCTTTTGTTACACCGCTGAAGCTTCTGTCATCATCGTAAATAGAAACATAGTCAACAAACAGATCAATATTTTCAGTAATACCATATGATGCACCAAGACCCCAGCTGAATCCATCACCATCATTCAGTTTAATACTATTATGATCCATAGAAGCATAGCCAAGCAATGCATAAACATCTACTTCCTCTGTTACCGGATACATTGGTTTGACATAAATACCCCATGCATCAGCACCTTGAAGATCATAACTTTGGTTAAGCTGGTTTTCTACCGTAATATCACTCATAGAAGCCCAGTATCTACCTTCCACCGCAACATATTTATTAATCTTGTATCCAGCCTGGAACATCCATGCACTATAGCTTTCGTCAAAGCTCTGCGGATCCATCGTATTGGGGCTTCTCGTATATTCATCACCCATATATCCATATGCTGTACCTACATAAAAACCATTCTGTACTGCTGCAACTACCGGAGTATCAACAACAGGTTCAACCGGTGCGATATCTCCACCTGCCATTGCCAGTGTCCCCATTACTGCACACACCGCCACTGATAGTGTAAATTTTTTCATTCTAAATCCTTGTTATGTTAAAATAATTCAATTTAATTATAGTGAATCTCTTTTAAATAAAACTTAACAAAAATTTAGCTTTTATGGTATATTTCATTACTTTACTACAGTTTTTTTTAGATAAACTTGAATATCTAATATGTCCAATTGAGGGATTTTGAATCATGCAGCGCTGCGTACAGAAACAAGAAACATTTTACTTGTCCGGGTATGACCCCAGAGGTGCGCGGCACTATCACAGTCTCTACAGAAAAGAGGCTTTCAAACAGCCTTTGCCGCATGGAGGTACCATACACGTTTCGGGACGAACACGTATCACCAAACATGTACAAAAATGGAATGTAACACTCCGAGACAAAGAAGGAGAGACTCATACGCAGTACCATTTTATGGAATGGGATGACCTTATCCGAAACACCTGGCGACAATCTCCACTGCAGGTATTCACTGATATGGGCTACTATATTAAACGGTATATCCTCACCGGCCTCTTCTTTAAATACCTGCGTATTATTCCAAGACAGACATTGGGGTTTTTGTACCCTTTTCTCTACTTTGTCATCTCTCTATTGCTGGGTACTTTTATTGCACTGTTCTTTTTTAAGACCACAGCTTCACTCATCAACGAACCGATTGCGCTGATATTGTCTGTCCTGCTTGCAGCAGGTATACTTCGTATCATATGGTATTTGGGCAATACATATGCCGCCTTTTGGCTGTTACGCATTTTTGTCTTTTCTGCCCGCTATGTTTTCACACCGTCTGATATGTTGCAAAACCGCATCAACGTTTTTGCTGACCATATACTTCAACATATCCGTACTGCAAAACAGAGGAACATCGAAGAGATCATCATTGTTTCACACAGTGTGGGAACGATCCTCACCATACCGCTTCTTGCCATACTTACCAAAGAGCTTTCCAAAGAGAAATCAGTTGTTCCAAAATTGACCATTATTACTCTTGGAGAGTGTATACCGCTTGTTTCCAGTATTCCCCAAGCAGTGGCATTCCGGAAACAGATGAAAGATGTTGCACAGAGCCAATACTTTCGTTGGTTCGACTATACCAGTGCCATAGACGGAGCCTGTTTTCCCGGACTGAATTTCTTTGAAGACAGTCACATAGCAATTGATCGGAAACGTTTTCATTTTCTCTCACCAAGATTTCATACACTCTTTTCAAAAGCACGATACAAACAGTTGAAAAAAAATAAATACCTTGCCCATTTCCTCTACCTCATGGCAACAGAAAAAGCAGAAGGGTATAATTTTTTTACACTGACTGCCGGCAGAAGCAAGAAACACATATATCACTCCAAACCCAAAGAAGGAAACACATGAAGTCCATACAAAACACTCCCTCAATACCACATTATCCAAAACCGGTTTCCAGTAAGATATCTGCGTTGATGACACTTTTTAAAAAAAACCGTTCCTGGCTGAACGGGCTTTATGAAAAGAGTTACACCATGAAAATGGGAGAGGTACGTCTACCCACTGTCACAATTTATCTTCCAAATGAACCGGATCTTATACACCGGGTTCTTGTAAACGAAGCTAAAGATTTCCCAAAAAATCCGATTCTGCACGATGTTCTCGAACCACTGCTTGGAGAGAGCATCTTTACAACCAATGGTGAGGTATGGCGAAGACAGCGTGAGCTGCTTACCCCTTCCTTTGAAATGGTACGTATCTCCAAAGTTTTCGACCTGATGCTCGATGCAGCCAATGATATGGGCCAGCGACTTGCTGCATATGATCCAACGGAATATCATGATCTGGACAGGGAAATGACCTTTACGACAGCCGATATTATTTTCCGTACGATCCTTTCTGAAAAACTCACAGAAGATGAAGGACAAAAGATCGTTGAAGCGTTTATCACTTACCAGGAAGAGAGCGCCCGTTTGGGCATGTTGAAACTTTTTGGTATCGATGGATTAGTCACACGTATCAGAGGTGATAAAAAACGCCAACAATCGGGGGAAACGATCCGCAATGCGCTTGCAAAGATCATTAAACCCCGATACGAAGCAGCATTTCAAGACAAACCCACTCCCTCTCACGATATTCTCTCGTCTCTCCTCAAAGTTATCGATGAACGGACAGGGAAGCCTTTTTCATTCAAAGAGATTCTCGATCAAATCGCCATGCTCTTTTTAGCCGGGCATGAAACGACTGCGAGTTCACTGACATGGACACTGTACCTGCTTGCACTCCATCCAAATATTCAATCAGAGGTGCATGCCGAAATAGACCGGGTCTGTACAACAGAACAGCTCACTGCCGAACAGGTAAAATCACTGCATTTAACCACCAATGTATTCA
>JALWHT010000147.1 GCA_026983515.1 Sulfurovum sp. | reverse complement strand
GTCCGGCAAGGATGATTTCGGGGTTGTGTCCAACTTCCTGTGCCTTGTGCGTCAGGTAGTACGGATCGACACCGATACAGTGTCCACCGACAAGTCCCGGACGGAACGGCAGGAAGTTCCACTTGGTACCGGCAGCTTCAAGCACTGCTTCTGTATCGATGCCGAGTTTGTTAAAGATGATGGCAAGTTCATTGACAAAGGCAATGTTGATGTCACGCTGGGAGTTTTCAATGACCTTTGCTGCTTCTGCTACCTTAATGCTCGGAGCCAAATGCGTACCGGCAGTAATGACTGACGCGTAAAGGTCATCGACAATTTTGCCAATTTCCGGTGTTGAACCGGATGTCACTTTGAGAATTTTCGTGACAGTATGCTCTTTGTCTCCTGGGTTGATACGCTCTGGAGAGTAACCGCAGAAAAAGTCTTCATTGAACTTCAGCCCACTTACTTTTTCAAGTACAGGGACACATTCCTCTTCGGTAGCTCCGGGATACACAGTCGATTCGTAAATGACAATATCGCCCTGCTTCAGCACCTTGCCAATAGATTCACTTGCCTTGATAAGCGGTGTCAAGTCAGGGCGTTTGTGTTCGTCAATGGGCGTTGGCACGGTTACGATATACACGTTGCAGTCGGCAATATCTTCAAGTTTGTTGGTGAACTCCATACCGTTGTCAATAGCTTCTTGAACCTGTGTATCACTCAGTTCCAGTGTACGGTCATGGCCGCTGCGCAGCTCATCGATACGCCACTTGGCAATGTCGAATCCGACCACTTTGTACTGTTTGCTGAAAGCGTGTGCCAGAGGCAGGCCTACGTAGCCCAGTCCAATGACAGCTAGTTTAGCATTTTGAAGATTGGTTGTTGTGTTGCTTTTCATTGTTTTGTTTCCTACCTGAAGAGTATTTTCCTAAAATATTATAGCTTGAAATGCATATAGCTTTTCTATAAGATAAAAGTATCTGTATCTCAACACTCCCGTTTCTGCCGTTTTATCATAGCACCAAGCACCATATAGAGCAAGAAGGTGTTGAGGAGAAAAAGTACCATCAGGTAGCCTTCATCCATCTGTTTGTTTTGCAAAAGACCGGTGATAGAGTAGACAGCTTGCAGTATACCGAAAAAAATGACAGTTTTACGGGTATCTTCCTTGAAGAAGTGTTTGATGATGTGATGCATATGACAGCGATCAGGGGAGAAGATGGAGCGCCCCCGGCGCTTGCGGCGGGTCATGACAATAAGGGTGTCAAAAATGGGCAGTGCTGCAATGAAAAGGATGCTGACGGTAGGGAGGTAGGTTAAAGATTTGATGGCCAGTACGGAAATAGCAAACCCCAGTGTCAGAGAGCCGCTATCGCCCATAAAAATGGATGCGGGGTGCCAGTTGAAGACCAAAAATGCAGCCAGTGCCGCGATAAAAAAGAGGGAGAGCGTCACAATAAACATATCTTCATGCCGGTAGCCCACCAACAAAAATGCGCCAAAGATAATGATACTGACGGTTGCGGCAAGGCCGTCAATGCCGTCTATGAGGTTCATTGCATTGGTAAATCCGGAAACTGCGAACATAGTGAACGGCAACGCAAACCATCCGAGGGTAATGGGTACGCCAAAATAGGTACCTACATTATTGATGATAAGACCGTCAAAAGAGAGAAAAACCGTAGCAATGATAAAAACGATGAATTTGGTATTGGGAGAAGTGTCATGCATGTCGTCAAGCACCCCTATGACAAAGACAAAAAAGAGTGCGACGAATGTCCACGGGTAGTCGAAAAAAAGCTGCCTCTGAAAGAGTGCAAGTGAAAACAGCACGGCAAGAAAAAATCCGATGCCGGCGCCACGCGGGGTATGGATTACATGGGTACTTCTTTCATTGGGGATATCGATGAGACCCAGTTTCTGTGCAAACTGTTTGATGAGATAAATGAAGATCAATGCAAGAATGAAAACAGCAAAAAACGCGATAATGGCATGCATATTGCTGTCTCCTTCTCTCTGGTATATAATGCAATTTTACCATAATAGCCTGCATATTTTGAGAGATTTGGAGCAAATGGGTGATATATGTTTTTTGGAAGACTATTGTGTTTTTTGGTGTGGCATGATTTTTCTGAAAAGAGATGTACACTGTACCTGCTGAAGCAGGCTCAGTGAAAATAGGTCTAAAAGTTAGACGGTGCCGGAGTGTTGATAAGGTTGTAGAACTCGTTACGGGTGCGTTCATCACTTTTGAAAAGCCCCCGCAGTGCGGAACTGACGGTAGTGGAGTTGATCTTCTGTACCCCGCGCATCTCCATACACATATGGCGTGCATGTACCACGACGGCAACCCCTTTGGGTTTAATGGTCTCCAAAATCGCATCGGCGATTTGCTCGGTCATCTGTTCCTGAATTTGGAGCCGTCTGGCGTAAACATTGACAATACGCGGTATTTTGCTCAGCCCCACTACTTTACCGTCCGGGATGTACGCCACGTGACAGCGTCCGATAATGGGAAGCATATGGTGTTCACACATCGAGTAGAACTCGATGTCGCGCACCAGCACCATTTCGTCATTGCTGGTAGCAAAAAGTGCCTGATTGAGGATCTCTTTGGGATCTTGGTGATATCCCTCGGTTAGAAACTCCAATGCCTTGGCAACACGGTGCGGGGTTTTTTGCAGCCCTTCACGGTTGGGGTCTTCTCCCAAAAGCTCCAGCATCCGGCTTACCAGCTGTTCAAATTCCTGCTCTTTATCCATTTGTAACCTCACATAAATTATAAAAGCTTTCTGTCAAGAAAGCATACCAAAACTCTTCACTCTTCACTCTTAACTTTTACTTCATAGTGTCTAAATACAGGTTCAGGATTTTTTCATCGACTTTGGAGATAGCCAGTTGGCGTATCTGCTCCGGGGTGAAGTAGTGGTCGTGTGTGGGTTCAAGTTCATCATAAAGATAGACTTTGCAGCGTAGTTTGAAGTGTGTGTAGGTATGGGTGACTTCGCCAACCTCTTCTGCTGCGCACAGAGGTACTTCTATGGCATCAAATCCCCAAAGCCCATGCAGGAATTTCCCTTGTCGCTGTGAAAGTGCCAGCTTGTTGTTGTAAAGATTGATCATGATGTACTGTTCCTTTGTCGGTACGGTACGGCGTTTTTTTCGGGGATAGCGTTCAGGATCGCTTTTGCCTTGGCAGATACTCTCAAAAGGGCATGCTTCACACCGGGGTGTTTTGGAGGTGCAGAGGGTTGCTCCGATGTCCATCATCGCCTGATTGTACTCAAAGGGGTTTTGCCTGTCGACCATCTCGCAGGCAATTTGCCAGAGGGCTTTTTCATCGGCATCTTTCATGGCATGGATACGGCAGAGGATACGCCGAACGTTGGCTTCCATAACGGGCACGGGCTGACGGAAAGCAAAAGCGGCAACGGCATTGGCAGTATTTTTGCCGATACCGGGAAGTTTGATAAGTTCTTCTATTTTGGAAGGCAATGCAGGGGCAGCACCTTGTGCTTGAGTCAATATCTGCGCCGTCTTATGCAGATTTTTGGCACGGTTATAGTACCCAAGCCCCTCCCACATCTTCAACACCTCATCCAGCGGTGCATTTCCAAGTGCCTCAAGTGTGGGGAACTTCTCAAGAAAGGGAAAGTAGTAGCGCTCCAAGACGGTTTTGACCTGTGTTTGCTGCAGCATCACCTCGCTGAGCCAGATGGCATACGGGTCGGCTGTGTTGCGCCACGGCAGGTCAGTTCTGCCGTACCGGGTGTACCAGTGGCGGATTTTGCGGTGTATCGATCTCATCCGCCCCAGCCGTGCATTTTTTTGGAGATAAGCAGGTCGTAATGGTCGAAAAGATCATCAATGGTATTGGAAGCGACATAGTAGTTCTCTTCAAGCAGCCGCAGCCATTCCCAGCGCTGGGTATGGTCACCTTTGGGCAGGAAAATCAGAATATTCCCGCCGTTTTTCATCACCGGATGCACCCGTTTGAGAAAATCTTCGCGTGTCGCATCATTGATGGTCGCGGTAACAAACACATAGTCGTAGAGCTTGCCCTGTATCATATAGCGCGGTCTGCTGAGAGTGAAGTTTATAAGCTTGATATATGGAGCAGTCTGCAAGTGTTTCTGAAGCAAGTTAAAGTATGCTGCGTCGAGCGCGTTGATCTGGTATTCGTAGCCTTTTTTTGCCGCAAAATCGCTCAAAATTTCGGGTAATGTTTTCCCACTGTCGGAAAAATGTACAATGCGTATCATCGGATGGTCAGGGATGATCTGCAGTAGCTGGGAGAGTTTGGTCACTTCAATAGGTTTCATAATGGGAGTGTAGCTAAAAATCAGCATAGATGTGTATAATAATTTTAAAAACAGACCCCAACTCACCTTAAGTGCTTCTTTTGTCAACAGTGGCAGGAGTAATGAAGTTGTGCGGTCAAAATAGAAGGCGGGAGAAGAGAATGATACGCAAAAAGATATATAATCCGGACTCGAACGAAAAGACCAACGAACGGAAGATCTTTGGAGGTAATCCGACAGGAATTTTCGAACTTAATGACATTAAATACCAGTGGGCGTATAATCTGTGGGAGATGATGCTTAATAACACATGGTTCCCTAAAGAAGTAGACATGACACGTGATGTCAACGACTACAAACATCTTACCGATGCAGAAAAGCAGGCGTATGACAAGGTACTTGCACAGCTTATCTTTATGGATTCGCTGCAGACCAACAACATCATCGACAACCTCAACCCTTTCATTACGGCACCTGAGGTGAACCTGATTTTGGTGCGTCAGGCGTTTGAAGAGGCACTGCATTCACAAAGCTATGCGGTGATGGTTGACTCTATCTCTACCAACACTGATGAAATTTACGAACTGTGGCGCCGTGACATGAAGCTCAAGCACAAAAACGATGCGATCGCCAAAGTCTATGAGGATCTCTCGGCAGACCCTACCGATGCAAACATCGTCAAGGCGATGTTTGCTAATCAGATCCTCGAGGGGATCTACTTCTACAGCGGATTTACCTACCTTTACACGCTTGCCCGTGCGGACAAGATGCTTGGCTCTGCACAGATGATCCGTTTTATTCAGCGTGATGAGGTAACCCACCTGCTGATCTTCCAGAACATGATCAACACTACCAAGCGCGAGCGTCCCGAACTCTTTACCAAAGAGCTGATCGATGAGGTGTATGAGATGTTCCGTTCGGCAGTGAAGCTGGAGAGTGAATGGGGTGCATACATTACCCAGGGGCAGATTCTGGGCTTGACAGATGAGATCATTGAGCAGTACATCCAGTATCTTGCCGATCAGCGTCTGCATGCGGTAGGGTTTGAAAAACTCTACAATGTGGAACACCCTATCAAGTGGGTAGACAATTTCTCCAAATTCAACGACCAGAAGACAAACTTTTTTGAAGGCAATGTGACCAACTACTCCAAGGGCAGCATTGACCTGGATGACTTTTAAAAAGAGACGGTATGCTGCATAGACGCAAACCGATGGCCGCCCTTGCACTGCAACTGCCGTCAGAAAAACGCTACCAGACCAACCTTGAAAAGCTGTTGGAGATGATCCGCAGCCATCCTGAAAGCCGGCTCATCGTTGCACCGGAAGTTTTTTTGACAGCGTATGACTACGAGCATCTTGCTACAGCGGCGAAGTTTTCTGCCAAAGCCCTGAAAATACTCAAGCAGGAGATTGATGAGCAGATAGTTGTTTTGACGCTGCTGATTGAAGAAGATGAGCACTTTTACAATCAGGCGGTAGTGATCCACAAACACAAAGTGGTACACCGGCAGGAAAAAGTGAAACTTTTCAGGCTTGGTGATGAAGATCTTTATTTGAGCCCAGGTAAAAAGAAACGCATCAAACCCTTCGAAATAGACGGAGTTACCTATGCGATCCTTATCTGTTTTGAGCTACGGTTCAAAGAGTTGTGGAAGCAGATAGAAGGGGCAGACGTGGTATTCGTTCCTGCACGCTGGGGGAAACCCAGAAAGCGCCATCTTGAGATCCTCTCTCAGGCGCTTGCGGTGATGAACCAGTGCTATGTTATCGTCTCCAACAGCAGTGACAGCGACATGGCCTCCTCCTCCGCGATCATCTCCCCCAACGGCGATGTGGTGATGGATGATGCTCAAGAGGCGATCGAAGGGGTGGTCGATTTTAGGGAAATCAAGAAGATACGCCGCTATATCGTTATGGACTGACGCGCGCTTAACCGATTTTTTGATAGAATTCCTCCACTACAAGGGAAGAGGATACATCGGAAATGATCAAAGCCAGAAATAGACAGCAGCTTGTCAATGAGATTGAGCAGCACTTCAAACTTGATGCACATGTCAAACAGGCTTTTCTGGAAATTGACAGAGAAGCTTTTGTCCCCCCGGAGTTCCGCCATCTCTCTTACAAACTCGATGCCCTCCCCCTTGCTGCCAGCCAGTGGATATCTTCGCCGCTGACTGTTGCGAAGATGACACAGCACCTGGAGCTTAAAGGGGTTGATTCGGTACTGGAGATCGGCTGCGGAAGCGGCTATCAGGCGGCGATCCTCAGCCGTATTTGCCGTCGCGTATTTACCATCGAGCGTATTGACGAGCTGCTCAAAGAGGCAAAACGCCGCTTCAGCCAGCTGGAGCTGCATAACATCTTTACCCGTTTTGATGACGGACAGCGCGGCTGGAAGCAGTATGCCCCGTTTGAACGTATTCTCTTCTCCGCTACAGCCAAAGAGGTACCGCAGGTGCTCTTTGAGCAGCTTGCCGAAGGGGGTATTCTTGTCGCACCTATCGAGCAGAGCAGAGACTACCATATCCTTACCCGTTTTTACAAAAAGAACGGCCGCATCACTTCTGAGAGCATCGAGCAGTGTCTTTTTGTTCCGGTACTTGACGGCACACAGAAGTAAACTCACCTACCCTTCGGGCTTTTTCTCTTCTTGTCGTTGACACTTTTTCATTCAACTTATGTTATGATTTACAAAATTGTAAAGTAAGGGCATTCATGGAGAAGCTGATGAAGCCGGCGGAGTACGCCAAAGAGCTTGGTATTTCAAGGCAGGCGGTCTATGCAAAGATCAAACGGGGTATTTTGACAGCGAAGAGTGTCGACGGCAAACTTTACATTGTGGTTGACAGTGATGCTGTGGCAGAGGAAGTGACAGAGACCCCGCAGAGGCAGGAGGAAAAACCTGCAGCAGAAACTGTGAAACCGGCACGTTCCTCTTCTACCAAGGACAAAGACTATGAAGCCCTTCTTGCTGCGAAAGATGAAACCATTGCTGTACTCAAGGGAACGGTCAAGGATCTCAAAAAGTCCAATAAACAGATCTCGACAACCCTGCGTGGGGAGATTGACCTGCTCAAAGAGGCATTTCATGAGATGCGTACCCTCTATATGCACCAGATTGAGTACCAGGGCAGCGAACCTGAGGCGATTGATGTGGAGAGTGAAACACGAGAGCCGGTATGGGGTGGCGTGAAAAAGTTCTTCAAGGCAGCTGGCATTGCCAAACCCAAGCAGCAGGAGAAACTGCTTAAACGTTTTAAAAAGGCGTGGAAAGCCGGTGATGCACGTATCTGCAAGATTGACGGAAAACTTAAAGTCGATCTCTCTGAAAACTATGACGATCTTGTAGGCTGATATGGAACTGCTTAAACGTTTTTCAAAAGAGTATAGCCTCTTTGCCGCCCTGCTCGCGTTTGTGGGAATTCACTATTTTGAACATATGCTGGAGGCAACTACCGCAGGAAACCTGGTTGGATTTGGCATTCTTTTTGCTGTCATCGTCTATGCGGCAATGGCAGTGGCACACCATGCGGAGATGCTTGCCGAAAAGTTCGGTGAACCTTATGGTACGCTGATTCTGACGATGTCTGCGGTCATTGTGGAAATTGTAATTATTGTTATTATGATGATGCATGCACACAATCCGGAACTGGCACGCGATACGATCTATTCGGCGGTGATGCTCGATATTAACGGTCTGCTGGGCTTGGCAGCGATCATTGGCGGCCTGAAATATGGTGAACAGCCTTACAATGTCGACTCGACCAACTCCTACCTCTCGATGCTGCTGGTTGCCATTGGGATCGCGATGGTGCTTCCCGAATTTATAGACCCTGCCTACCATCAGCGTTTTATGCTCTTCAATGTGCTTGTTTTTGTACTGCTCTATATCATTTTTACCCGGGTACAGCTCAAGTCACACCGCTACTTTTTTGAATACAAGGCACCAGAATCATCCCCACCTTGCAAAGAGGGGGAAGAGTGTGAACCGCATGCGCCGATCAGCGGCTGGTACCATGGTGTCAACCTTGTTGTCTCCATTGTGATCATCGGTGTGTTGGCAGAGATGCTGTCGCTTTTTATGGACAATACGCTTGAAGCGTTTGGATTGCCTGCTGTCATTGGTGCGGTGAGTGTGGCAGTCATCTCCGCTGCCCCCGAACTCATCACGGCTGTTCGGGCGGCTGTCGACAACCGGATGCAGACGGTCATTAACATTGCGCTGGGCGCATCGCTGGCGACAGTACTGTTGACGATTCCGGCGGTGATTGTTGTTTCCTATTTCCTGGGACTGGAGCTGAACCTTTCCCTTACGCCGGTACAGACAATGCTGCTTGCGTTGACACTGCTGGTGAGTATGGTTAACTTTAATGACGGGGAGACCAATATGCTGGAAGGATTTTTGCACGTTATTCTCTTTGTTGTGTTTGTTTTCCTTCTCTTCGTCTAATTTTATGCAAAAGGTGAGGTAATTCTATGTATCGTCTGGCTATACGGCTTTTAGTGGCTCTTTTGATCTTCCTGCTCTTGTTGAGCGGTGCAGCGCTGCTGCTTTTTACTGACAGCGGGAATGCTCTGCTGAAGCCTTATGTGCAGACGCAACTGAGAGAAACCACTGGTCTGCCTTTGGAATTGAAACGTTTTACATTGCGTTGGCGTACCCTGCATGCCGATATTGCAATGCCGGGGGCTGCGCTGCATGTGAATGCTGTCTATGATCCCTTCAGGCTGCGTTATGCCGGAGACTATCTAATAAGAGCCAAACAGTTCACGTACCAAAAATATACCCTTTCACAGGCTGATGTAAAGGGACATTTTCAGGGTAGACGGGATGATGTAAGCACATCGGGCAAAGGAACACTGCTTGGCGCGCCCGTTGCGTACAGTGTCGTAGTTTCGGAAGGACAGGTACGTAAGCTTGAAGCACTTACAAAACAGACACCGATTTCACAAATACTGGCAGTAGCGGGGATGCCTCCTATAGCGGAGGGGGAAGCCAATTTAAAGATCGATATGCCGACAATTGGCAAAGAGGGAGCAAAAGGGTATGCCCGTCTTGAGGTTACCCATGCCCACCTTGACAGCGTATTGATACAAAAGCAATTTGGTTACACGATTCCCAAAAAAGACAGGCTTCAGCTTCATGCAGATGCAAAGCTGAATACGAAATATATTGACTTCAGTGCAAAAGTACGCAGTGCATTAGTGAATGCTACGGTTACGCATGGACGCTACCATATTGCATCCCAACAAATGGAAGCACTCTATCAAGCAGAGATACAGGCGCTTGAGGTGCTTACCGAAAAGCATTTGCATGGTCCCCTGTCGTTATCAGGAAAGTTGCATGTGGAAAAAGGAGAACTTGACATCACTGGTACTACCAAAACATTTGGAGGAAAAGTTGACTTTACGCTTGGTAAAGGTATGCAACTTTATCTGCAAGATGTAGCTGTGCCCAAACTGCTTAGACTGGCAGGTGTACCCAGCATGCTCGATGGCAGATTGGAGGGCAAAGTACAGCTTGCACAGCTCAATACTCCTGAGGGCAACTTCGCTTTGAACCTGAAGCATGCTGTACTAAAGCGAAAACGTATTGAAAAACTGTATGGTATAGCCCTTCCTGATTATGGTGTATTTACAGCCGATGTATCAGGAAAAATCAAAAAAGAGGTACTTGCCGCAACGGCAAAGCTCCACTCTGGGAAAATAGACCTGAAACTTCCTTCTCTTCACTATGCATTGACAAGCAGCAGACTGCAAACAGAGTATCGTGCTGCCATACATACCCCTGCGGGAGAAGTGAGAAGTAAAGGAAAGGCAGATTATAAAAAACAGCTTTTGCTCGAGGGTGTCATTACAGGGCTTGGAAAGAAGGTAACATACCGCTACGACGGTACCAAGGCCACTCTTGACGCGCCTGCAGCAGAGATGGAAAAGCTGGCGGCTTTGGCGGGATTCCCTGTTTATGTGCGTGGGAGTGCGGGTATTACCATACATATAAGCGATCTCAAGCGTCTGGAAGGAACGTATGCAGTGAAGAGCAAAAAGCTGCGCCTGAATCCAAAAACGATGAAGCAGCTGACAGGGAAAGCACTCGACTGGCAGCTTGCAGTGGATATGAGTGGAAAGATGCACAAAAAGCACCTTTATGGTGGGGCTACAGTTACCATGCGCCAGGGAACCTTGAAGATTACAGCACTTGATTTCAACACCAACAGTGCTGCGCTCTTTGCCAAATATCGTCTTGACATTCCCGAGCTGGCAAGGCTTGCAGTCCTTACGGGTCAACCGCTTCACGGGAAAATGCTGCTGGCAGGAACTTTACGGCAGCATAACGGGCTGCACCTTGAGGGTACGACACAATCCCTTGGTGGATCGATTGCCTGCCGCCTTGATAACGGTCTTTTTCAAGCGACACTCACTTCTGTACCTATGAGCCGTCTTTTTGCCATGATGGGTTATCCTCAATACTTTATGGGGGCGCTTTCGGGTAAAGTTCGTTATGGTCTCAAAAGCAAACGGGGAAATGCCAACATGCGTATTGCCGGTTTCCGTATCAAGCCGAGTCCTTTGACGCAGGCACTGGCAAAAATATTCCCAAAAGACCCTACCCGTATTATTTACAAGACGACAACACTGAATGCCACTTTTGCTCCCAATCGCGTGCGTTATGCACTCCATGCACGCGGCTCCCGCAGCAGCTTTGATATTACCGAGGGAAGGGTTGATACCCGGAGTGGAAAGCAGTATGCAAAACTGAAGTTTGTGTATGGGAAATACACAATTTACGGTACGATCGGTGGTACGACAGCCCAGCCGAAGTTCTCACTCGATGCTTCAAAGCTCATTGAGCAGAAGGTAGAGGACTCCATCCGTAAAAAAGTAGAGAAAAAGTGGGGCAAAGGAGCGGGTGAACTTCTGAAGGGGCTGGGCCTTTAACGGAAAAGCTGTATCAGTTTTTCAACAGGTTCCTCGTCCGTAAAGAGTTTGGCATAGCGGATGTCATAGTGGGAAAAGTGTGCCGTCAGTGCAGCATCCTGTGCCTCTTTTGCCGCTGTATAGCGGGTAAGGCTTCGTTTTCCGAAAAAAGTGTCTTGTTGCTGTGCGGTACGGGGGTCTTCCAGCAGTACCTCTCCCATTGTTTTTGGAAACTCTTCCTCTTTGTGACGCACAACAAGAGCGATCACTTCGTGGCGCTGTGCAAGCAGCGAGAGATCGACAGGTTCCAAAAAATCATGTAAAATCAGTATCAAAGAGGGTTTGTACAGGCGTCGGAAAAGGTCATTTACCGATGCTTGAAGGTCTATGCCTGTATGCAGTAGCGGGGTGGTGTAAAGCTGCTGGGAAAAGTATTCAATGTCAAAGAGCTGCTTAGTCGGCGGTGTGGTAATGGCACCCTGCGGCGTGTAGGCGATACCGGTAAAGAGGTCATTGCTGTACTGGGCGGCATACCCCAGCAGTGCGGCAGTCTGTGCCATATGCCGCTGTTTGGTATTATCGTCACCGACATAAACGCTGCCGTCCATTACCGTGGCGACGACAACAGAAAGCTCACGGTTTGCGTGCAGCTCTTTGATGTATGGTTTGCCCAGTTTGGCGGTAATGGTCCAGTTGATCTTTCGTATATCATCCCCCATCTGATACTCACGAAGTTCGGTAAAGTCATACCCCTCCCCGCGCAGCCGGCTAAGGTTGTGACCGCTGAGCAGTGTATGTACCTGGTGACGTGCTTTGAGCAGGAGAGCCTTGAAATCGGGGGTCACTGGGTGACCCCCGATTTAGTGAAGAGTGTCGGTATGCATTGCTTTGCAATGCTTTGATTGACAAGAGAGAACGCGTAGGGTGCGTAGCCACGCACCTTCAAACCGTTTGTAAAATAAGCATGTTTGCTTGTCATGCGTTTTAATGGTGCGTGATTACGCACCCTACGCGAAAGCGATTTTCCATTAACTAAGATTGACGCAATCTTACATCGTATTATCATTCCTGCTTCCTACGGAACCGGTACCGTCTCAAC
>JALWHT010000146.1 GCA_026983515.1 Sulfurovum sp. | reverse complement strand
TTTTATTACTGTACACTGCATATAAAAATAATACCAACAAGCGTTATCAGTTTGTCTATGCTGTATCCTTTGTGCTATACTATAAGAAAAAGGATACCAGAATGAAAGAAAACATGAAAGAAAACATCGAGTCATTCATCCTTGATATTGTGGGTGCCGCTTTTATTATGGCATATCTCTTTTTTACCCCGATCATCGTCGGAACAGTGATGTTCGTGCTTGACCTTCCGCAGAGCCTTGCTCTCTTTCTATTACTTGAAGGTATGTTTCTTCTTGCTCCGCTTTTTCTAAAATAAAAGATCAGTCATGATGCCAAGACGCATTACCAAACTTGAACAAGATTACGACAAGCTCTTCCCGGGCAACCCGGCAACCCTGTTTGTATCTGCCGAAGAGATGCTTAGGAGGTCGATCGAGACAAATACGCCGATCAGCGAAGAGGAGGTCGTCGCATATCTTGGAAAAGAGAACTATGATGAAATCAAAGCACACCTCGAGTCATGGTACGAAATGGAGATTACATGGAAGTAAAATTGCTGATTGCAAAAATAAAGGAACAGTGATGGTACCTCGATTTATTACAGATCTCGAACAGGAGTATGATAAAAAATTCCCGAGCAACCCGGCCACAATATTTTACCCAGCCGAAGGAGAGGAGGAGCAGGCTTTCCGGGAGATGCTGCAAAAGGCTGTCGAGACAGACACCCCGCTCACTGAAAAAGATCTTGAGGATTTTTTTGGCAAGAAAGGGTATGCATGGCTCAAAGAGTGGTATAAAGAATGGTACGGGGAAATCATATGGAAGTAAAATCAGAGATTCTCTCTATGCCTTAGATCCTTAAAACGCCATATTTCTCAGCCATAACGATATATCATTTATCCCCTATTATATTATAAAATATGTATTTTCACAGCCAAAAAGATCTAAAAGTTTATATTTCAAAATATAAACTTTTGTGCTTTGTCCCCTCACTGTTGTAAACCCTATCAATATGCACCAAGATCCCTAAATAAGGGAGCTTGCGAGTATTTAGAGAACGTTTGTTCATTTATTGGGGAATAGAGTTCTATTTAAATGAACAAATGTTCATTTAAGGCAAAGCATCTATTTTTTAAAATGAACATTTGTTCACCTTCCAATAGTGCGTGCCGCTTGACATATGAACAAATGTTCACTATAATTGCACGAAAGGAGCTACAATGGACGGTGACAAGGGCACTTCCGCCCTATCTAAAGGAAGTAGAACAAAAGCGAAAATTCTGAAAACAGCTCTCAAGCTCTTCTCTACCAAGGGCTACAAAGCAACAACCGTACGAGATATTGCCGGTGCAATGGGTGTCAAGCAGAGTGCGCTCTATAACCACTTTAAAAACAAAGATGAGATACTTGAGACACTCATAGGTGATCTCACCTCCTCTGCAATCGTACATCTGTTCGATGACAGAGATCCTCAGGAAGCCGCTAAGAGCGGAAAAGCACTTTTGGCTGGTATTGGTACCAAATTTAAACTTTTAAGCTTTGATGGGCAAAATGAGGCGCTTTATAAGCTTTTGATGCAGGAGATGTTCCGGAACGAACGTGTCAGAGAGATATATAACGAGCATTTTTATCAGGAGAACGTTAAAAAGCTTTCAACCTACCTGTTTATGATGATGCAGGAAGAGCTCATACGTTCCTCAGACCCTTTGATGCTTGCAAATGAGTTCTTTGCACCACTCTTTTTTTACCAGATGCAGGTAAGTCTGCTCAAACAGGACAGGAAATCGACCTCTTCTGTGGTATCACTCTTTGAAAAGCATGTGGAATTCTTCTGGGAAAGTATCCGTATTGAGAAAAAAGAGAGCCTTTTTTAGGTACATAGTAAAAAATATTAAAACATATTAGGAAATATCAATGAAAAAACAGACTGACCTTTTTGCACATAAATCCAAAAAATGGGATATGAGCTCCAGGCGTGTGCAGAACGCCAAAGCGATCGCGGAATTGATCGTAAAAAATATTAAACTTGATAAAGAGATGGAACTGATGGATCTTGGCGCGGGTACAGGGCTTTTAAGCTACTTTATTGCCCCGTTTGTCAAAAAGATCGTTGCAGTAGACAACTCCCCTTCCATGCTGTTGGAGTTTGAGAACAAGTGTGACGAATTTGCCTGTGAAACAGAAGCCATATTAAAAGATATTACAAAAGATCCTGTGGAGGGGCATATATTTGACGGTATTATCTCTTCCATGACCATGCATCATGTTGAAGATATCGCCGCCCTCTTTCATAGGCTTTCAACACTGCTCAAAGACAACGGTTTTATTGCCATTGCCGACCTTGACAGCGAGGATGGCAGTTTTCACAGTGATAATACCGGTGTATTTCATCATGGTTTTGACAGGGAAACACTGAAAAAATTTGCGGAAGCTTCCGGCTTTACCGATATCCATTTTGAAACAGCTTCAAGCATTGAAAAACCGCACCGTAACTTTACGGTCTTTCTCATGACAGCCAAGAAGGCAGGATAATGCGCTTTGTATGGGTAGGTATTTTTCTTGCCGCCCTTCTCTGGTCTGCGTGGCAGCCTAAAGAGTACTTTACCTGGTTTTTGGAAGTTTTCCCAGCACTGATAGGTTTCGGATTGATCGTAGCAACGTACCGTACTTTTCCGCTTACTCCCCTGCTTTATACGTTAATATTAATCCATATGATAGTTTTGATGGTCGGCGGACACTACACGTATGCGGAGGTACCCCTTTTTGACTGGATCAAAGAAGTGCTGCATCAGAGCCGCAATAACTATGACAAGCTCGGTCACTTCTTTCAGGGCTTTGAACCGGCGATTCTTGCCCGTGAAATTCTTATTCGTAAAGAGGTGGTTAAAAAAAGCCGTCTATGGCTGAATTACATAGTATTGAGTATTGTACTGGCCTTTTCGGCATTCTATGAACTGCTTGAGTGGACTGTGGCAGTATTATCGGGTGAAGCGGCCGATGCTTTTCTTGGAACACAGGGGTATGTCTGGGATACGCAGACAGACATGGCATGGTGCCTGGTGGGCGCAGTTAGTGCCCTACTGTTCTTGAGTCGCCTGCATGACAGGCAGATTGCACATTTGGCCGGATCTATTGGACATCAAGCAGAGCATTGATCTTTGCAAGATTCCTCTGCTCTTCGTCTTCCATCATGAGGCGATAGTAAAGTTCAAGTGCATTTCTAAGGACATTGGTGGTGTCATCCCCCGTGATCTTGGTGAGTTCCTGAAGTTTTTTAACCTGCTTTGAAGTAAGTGATATGGTAATGTTCTGCGGATTTTCAGGCATAACAACTCCTTGTATTTAATGGTGTATTCTATCATGCAATTGCACAATGAAGGTTAACAGCAATCTGTTTTTAAAACCCCGCAAAATTATTTTTAGCTATAATGTCTTTTAATTTAGCTGAAGGAGAAAAAAGCGTATGGAAGAGATACGGCAATTTATTTTGGCACACCAGATAGAGACACTACTGCTTGGTTTTGCTGTCATTGTACTGGCATTTATTATCACACACTGGCAGGAGGTGAAATTTTGGTGGCTCAATTTTACGTACAATTTTCCTTTCATTGGAAAACTGTCTATTCTGGCACGGGATATCGAAGGGTTTGACGAGCATCACAAGTGGTTCTACTCCGAAGAGCGTCTCTGCCGTGACTACTATAACTTTTACGAAAAAGTCGATGTTGATGATGAGTCGTATGATGAAGCCAAAGACTATCTCCATGCTGCGGGAGAGCTGGGACGAAAACCTACACCGACATTCATCTGGATCATGATCTTTGTACTGGTGATTGTGGAAGCGTTCGGGTTTGCCTATGTACTGGCGGGCTTTACCATTCCCGGTGCCAGTGAATCGGTACAAGAAAAAGGCGCCATCGGGGTTGCGGCAATGCTTGCCATTTTGCTGGTATGGCTGACGCATCTTACCGGACAGGAGCTGCACAAAAATACCCTCATCAAGAAGATCAGACGCTGGTATAAAAACGACAATGCGGGCGGTACCAACTGGCGTGATCTCAAGCCGGATGAAAAACTTATTACCATTGACAATACATTCGATGACAAAGATTCTCCCAATTACATTCGTATGCTTAACCGGCTCGATGTTAACGACAAGGTCAAGACCACTTACACCAAAACCATTCTGACGCTAGCGTTCATCCTTGCTGTAGCGGTAGGGGCAACCTACATCCGCCATCAGGTACTCGTCCAGGAGATTGCTTCTTCACATGAGAGTGCCATGAATATTTTCAATGATGATGCCTCACCGTTTGGAGATACTAATGCCAAAGGAGATGACGATGTAGGAGCACTCTTTGGCGACAGCGGCAGCGATGATACACAAGAGGATCTCTCTTCACTCTTTGGTGATGAAGAGAGTAAAGCTTCACCGGCTGCTTCGAAACAAACGGATGCAAACATAGAAGATGAAACCAATCAGCGTGGCGGAGACGCAACTTTTATGATTTTGGGACTGCTCTTTGTTTTCATTCAGATTCTGGGTATCTTTTTCGGGATGCACTACGATTTTGCCGGTCGGGAATCACGTGAAGCGTATGATCTGTTGCGCGGTTTCAGTACCAAAAAAGCCTTCCTCTCCTACTACGAGCGTGCCAAAACGCATATTGCAAGAGTGGCGCAAAGACAGCTTCAGAAGCTGCAGCATAAAATGAACATTATCAATGACAATACCGGTACCGATGCAGAAACGACACTGCTGCTGCGTAACAACAAAGACAGAACTTTTAAAAAATATCTTGAATTCGAGGATAAGTAAATGAAACGCATTTTTTTGATACTGCTGACACTCGGCACGCTGCTTGCTGCACGCAACGATGTACCAAGCTGCTATAAGGCACTTGACATCGCACTTGAAGATAATATCCCCTCCAAAGAGCTCTTCATCTTTGTCGACCAGACTACGCCGATGGACAAAAAGATGATGATCTACATTTACAAGAATATGATGAAGTTTATCAAAAACGGCAATGCGGTTACGATTGCCTCTTTTTCTGCCAATGCCAACGGCAAGTATGCCGATGTTGCCTACGAGGGCTTTGTCGAACCGCTGCTGGCAAAACGTTCTGAATACGATATTGCCAAAAAGAAACTTCGAAAATACAAAGCCTGTATGAACGGGCAGTACCGCTATGCCAAGAAAAAAGCAACCAAAGCACTGGTACGCGTGCTTAAAGGTGCGAACAAAAAACTGCCGCATTCAGATATTTTCCGTTCTCTGCATGACCTCTCAAAACGTGTTGTCAAACCTTCCAAAGCGAGTGAGAAGATTGTGCTCATTGTCTCTGACGGTTTGGAACATTCTGCCATTACCTCCTTCTATCATAAAGGGGGCATCAAAAAGATAGACCGTAAAAAAGAGCTTCGTAAAGTCGCAAACAGCGGTTTTCTTGCCGACTTTGACAATGCCCGTGTCTACATGATGGCAGTGGGTATGACAGGTAGCAAAAATGCCTATCGTGATGCCAAAAGTCTTGAACGTCTCACCGCATTTTGGAAAGACTATTTCCTCAATACCCATGCCAACCTCAAAGCGATTGGTACGCCAATGCTGCTTGAAGATATTCAATAGCCTATGAAAAACCTTAAAAACGCCCTGCTTCTCAAACAGCTCTACCAGCTTAAACAGCTGGGCTACCGCTATACCGATGTTTCTATTTTTAAAGAAGACGAGAGTGCGCTCACACTGCCTGATGATCTTGAAGCACTCAAGGCACAGGCGCTCAAGTGTCACCTCTGCGATCTGAGTAAAAGCCGTACCAATGTAGTCTTTGGAGAAGGCAATCCCCATGCCGAGATCATGTTCATCGGTGAGGGACCTGGGGCGACAGAAGACAGCATGGGACGTCCTTTTGTAGGGCGTTCGGGCGAACTGCTGACAAAAATGATCGAAAATGTGCTGCTTATTCCAAGAAAAGAAGTCTACATTGCCAATATTGTCAAATGCCGACCGCCCAATAACCGCGCCCCCACCCCTACCGAAGCGCATACCTGCCAGCCTTTTTTGCTGAAGCAGATAGCCATTGTCAAGCCCAAACTGATCGTTACACTGGGTGCAACCGCCTATCACTACCTGACAGGTGACGAGACAGCTATCAGCAAGGTGCGCGGCAGTATCGTACAGCAAAACGGCTACACGCTTATTCCGACGTATCATCCCAGTTTTTTGCTGCGAAACCCCAGTGCCAAAAAAGATGTTTTCGAAGATCTTAAGAAAGTGAAAGCATTGATGCAGCCAAAAGGCTGATATTTTGTAGTATGATTTCTATAACAAAATTCTGAATTCTGCACCCTCTTCGGTGTTTTGTACTGTAATACGCCCGTTCATATTGTTTTCAATGACCCGTTTGGCAATGTTCAGTCCCAGTCCTGTGCCGTCCTCTTTTGTTGTCACATAGAGTTCAAAAATATCATCTATCAAGTCCTCAGGAATACCGCCTGCATTGTCCCGCACACAAATACATGCTTTCCCCTTTTCCGACCGGACTTCAAGGGTAATCCGCATATTGTTTGAAGGGTGTTCTTCAAACGCATCTTTTGCATTTTTCATTAAGGTCAGTATGACCTGGGTAAATTCGTTGGGATAGCCAAATCCGATAACGTCTTTTTCTCCTTCCAAAACGATTTTGATATGTTTATATTCATATTCATAGCGTACGAGCTCAAGAAGCGACTCAAGCGTTTCATACACGTTGAATTTTACTTTTTCTTTGGCAGGTTTGAAAAAGTTCTGGAAGACGTAGATGGTTTGGTCCATAAATTTTACCTGCTTGAAGATACCCTCAAGCTTTTCAAGTAGAAATTCTGGTGTACAGGTATTGTTTTCGGTTTTGATCTTTAATACCTGGGCAATAAGCTGTATGGCATTCAGCGGCTGTTTCCATTGATGGATGATCATGCTGATCATTTCTCCCATCTGGGAATGTCTCTCTTGAAGCTCCAGCATTTTCTGCTTCTCAAGATTTTTTCTGATCTCTTCATCTACAAGGCGCTGCATCTCTTCATTGAAAAGCTGCAGCTGATGGTTCTGTTCAGAAATGGTTTTTAACAGTAGTGCTTTTTCATTCCCCTCCTGTACCATCTGTTGCTGCATTTTCGCCAACTGGGTAATGTCTTCAAAAAGGATGATCACGGTTTCGTACAGGTACCCGTTTGCATCAGGTACACTGTGCCTGCGTCCCGGGCTGACATGGATATGTACGTAGCGGTCTGGAGCCTTGAAAACATAAGGCAGGGTGAATTTTTTTTCTTTTCCCAGGAAAATCCGGCGTATCTCCTCCTGCATGCCGCATAACTCATATACCGCATCTTCGAGCGGTACCTGCTCACAGTTTTTGTTTTCTGTTTCACAAAAGTCAAATACCTTATCTGAAAACTCAACAATATTCATATTGTTGTCAATAATCAGATATTCATAATGGTGGTTGTCGTAGATCGCTTTCAGTATTTCCTGTACATGCATTATGGACCCATCATTTCCGAAGCGATGGTTAGGAACATCTCTTCCACCCCCTCACCTGTTTTTGCAGAAGTAAGGAAAATGTTTTTTACCACATCTCCATACATCGATGTTGCCTTTTCTGTTATAGTATGACGGGCTTCATCCGAAAGACAGTCACACTTGTTGATGACCAGTACAAAGGGGGTCTTCGCATTGTTTTTGTGCAGAAGTGTACGGTACATTGCTATGTGTTCCAGTGTTTCATACCGGGTACCGTCTGCAACCAAAATGGCACCATGTGCACCTATGAGGTATGTCTTGTTGACAGGTTTGGTCTCCGTACCGCCTTCGATATCCCAGATCATGCCCTGTAGTGTTGTGTTTTCAAGTTGTATGATCTTTTTGGATATTTTTACGCCGATGGTACTCAAGTAGGTATCGCTGAACTGGTTGTCCACAAAGCGTCTGATAAGACTGGTTTTCCCCGTGGCAAAATCGCCTATGAGCACAATTTTACGAGATATCATTGTTTCTCCAAATAATGGTTGATCATACTGTTGATTTTGTCATGATCCAGTGTGAATTGAATTTCGATCCTTCTTGAGGCATTCATATCTTCCTGCCCGTTGACAATAACAGGAAGTTTCTCCCCTTCTCCTTTGGTTTGGATGAGGGGACGCATGGACGAATGGGCAATAGCAGGATCTTTCAAAAAATAGGACAGCATATTTTTTGCTCTTTTCTCTGTCAGTAATTGATTATGTGCAGCATTTCCTTTTGTATCACTGAACGAAAGAATAAGAATACGCTTGATATAAGGCTTGTATGGGGAAAGCACATGAAGATACTTTTTAAACGACGCGGTAACAAGTGGAAGTTTGGTGCCTATAGGTTCGACTTTTCCCTCCTCAAAGAGATGCAGCGGCGCAAAATTCAGGCTGTGGGTTCTTTTTTCATAGTAAGGATTGTTTGCAAAAGCATGATCCAATGCCAAATAGAGATTTTTTTCCAGTTCCATAAGCTGTTGTAACTTACGTTTTTCGTTTTTGTAGCTTTCAAGTGACTTTTTCAGTTGTGTTTGTTCTTTTTTCAGAGTGTCTAGTTCGGGTACTATCTGGTGCTTTAATGTCTGTAAATCGTTCTGATATGCATTATCCAGCTTAAGTAACATCTCTTTTTGCGCTTCAAGCTTTTTTTTCTGCCGTTGGATCAGTTTTTCGACACCTCCTACGGAGAGAGAAAGGTCTACGCCGACCTCCTTTGCATACGGGCTTTGTGAAAGAATGTTCTGAATTGTTTTGAAATGGGAAGCTTCTTTGAGAATACCTTTGAGTATATAGTGACCCTCTTTGTTTTGAATGGTAACGATTTCTCCTGTTTGCTCGGTTACACGGTTTTCAAGCATACTCATATCATAGTATATTTTCAGACGATATCCGACATAAAAAAGCAAAGCCGACAGCAGGAGTATCAATCCCCATTTTGCCGGGTTGAATGATTTTGTATTATTGCCGTCGGGCTGCCTGTCATTATGGGAAATGAGGTATGTATACATTTTTTTTGAAAGTTCATGTACCTCTTTGGCTGCATCATCGCCGTTGAAGCTTTGAAAAAAGTCGGCATAACGTTTTACGACGGAGGCAAAAAAATCGTTGATGTCCGAGCGCATTTCATAGTCCGGGTCACTGTCAAGAAAGGCGATCAGGTAGACTGAACCGGCACTCTCTATGTAGAGCGTATCTTTCCCGTAACTGAGTATCTGGACTTCTTCTTTTTCAGCTTTGTTGCTGGATATCCAGTCATTGATAAAATCTTTGATAGCGCTTGCCATGGAGGCAACCATGTGGGGGTCACCGATGTTGCTCTCTTCGGTATGTGCCTCACTAATAAGCAGTCCACTCTCTTTATGGATAATGAACATTGCCAGAATGTGTGCATCAGCGCTCTCTTCAAGCAGCAGTTCGGTTTCACTCACGCCGCTTAGTTTTGCTTTGAGCTTACGTTTGTAACGTTCAACCGAAAATCCCTGTTCAATTTTTTTGTTGATGGTCTCCATCAGTTCTTTGATGGCCTGAGCGACATATTTGGAGATCATACCGCCCATGATGGGGTAAAGTGCATCGATCATCTTCTCTTTGTTCTCAGAGATCTCTTTGGCGATTACCGGAGAGATGATGCTTTGCAGAGCCTGTTCAAGCCCATTTGGATCTTGCGTTGCACTTTTGGAAATGATTTGCGCCAAATACCGGGAGAGTATGCTGATCGTCTCTTCGTCTTTTTCCTGCAAACGTGTCAGCAGTACCTCGTCAAAAAGCGGAAGAAGCTTATTTTTGATCGCTTCTTCATTGAGTGTTTCAAACTCAAGGTGCTCAACCTTTGATACCAGTTTTTGAAGTAGTTTAAGCTCATCAGACAGAAGCAGTGACTTCAGCTGTTCAAGCTCTGTGTCACTTTGTTTCAGGTTTTGACTCCTCTGTCAGAAGGGATCCTACATCCAAAATCGATCCGGCGTCTGTCCCCTGGATTTTCATAGCAACATCCAGCAGCATGCCTGCCATGGCATCACGTGAAAGTTTGTCATGACCGAGGTTTGCCAACCCTTCATTCAGAGATGCTTCAAGCTCTGCTTTCATTTCCCTGAGATTTTCATTCATTTTCAGGTTTTCATCGTCAATGTTCTCTTTCATGATCTTTATTTTTGTCAAAAGTTCATTTTTCTGATTGTGAATCTGTGTTTGCAGCGTCTCATCGGTGGTATCGATAAGCTCTTTAAGTTTGGTGCGCTCTTTCTGTGTTGCGGTAGCAAGGTTGTCTACTTTCTGTTCAAGCGCTTCGAGAGAGCGTTCGGTCTCTTTTTGCAATTTGCTGTGAGCTTCACGGAATGTGCTCAGTATGCGCTTCTCGATCTCTTTGACTGTTTTTCCGAGTGTGTCGAACTTTTCTTCAAACTCTTTCATCTGAGGACCAAAGATCAACTCCCTGATCTGGTCGACATTGTTCATATTCTTTTCCGCCATAGTATTTATCCTTCATTGTTAAAAAGTTATTGTAAATATTATATATACAAAAGCAATTTTATTTACTTAATCTTTGAAAAATAGCCTGTAATTTATGCTTTTTCTCATACTTTTTAGATAGAATCAGCTGACTAATCATTTAAAGGAGTGTTATGTTTCAGAAAATTGCACCGCTTATTGTTTTGGCACTCTTTGCCATTGGCGCCTATTTTATGGTTAAAGGGATGCATCATGCGACCAAGCTTGCCGATCCAAAAACGGCAAAAAAGGTCAAAATCGCCAAGTAGCGGTTAACGTTTCTCCATGACTTCGAGAATTTTCGCTACTTTCGCTGCGGGATCCGGGTCTTTATAGACGGGGCGGCCTACGACCGGAAAGTCGACCAGCTCTTTTGCTGCGACTTCAAGTGTGGCCACACGCTGCTGATCTCCGGCATCTTCCCCAAAGGGGCGGATACCTGGACAGAGTGTCAAAAAATCTTTGGAAGTAGCTGCTTTGATCGCCTTGCTTTCATAAGCAGAACAGACTACGCCGTCAAGACCATTCTCATAACTTATTTTCGCAAACTCCTCGGCTTTCTCATCGATACTTTTTCCATATACGCTACGGAATCCTTCTTCATCAAACGATGTCAGCGCGGTTACTGCCAGTACGAGAGGACGTTTGTCGAATGTTTCAAGGCGCTGCATGACTGTCTGCATCGCTTTTGCACCTGCAGAAGCATGGATGTTGAACATTTCCACACCCATCCTGGCGATCTCTTCTGCTGCATCGGCCATAGTATTGGGAATGTCATAGAGTTTGAGGTCGAGAAAAATATTGAAATCGGGATTGATGGATTTGAGAGCTTCAATGAAGGCTTTACCGTCACGAATGTAGCTTCGAAAGCCTACTTTCATCCAAACGTTATGTTCTTTGAGAGACTCGGCAAGGGCAAGATTTGCTTCTGCCGAGGGAAGATCGAGCGCAATACACAGCTGCATGGTATGACCCCTAATAGAATAGTTGGTATAATCATAGCCTAAAATAACTAATCAAGGACTAAAACAGCATGTTTGGAAAAAAGACAAAACGTTATGACATTCCTCAGGATGTCATGGAAACATACAACTACGCAAAGCTCAAGACAAGCAAAGGTGACATCTGGGTAAAACTCTACCCTGAAGAGGCGCCTAACACTGTAGCGAACTTCGCACACCTTGCCAATGAAGGTTTCTACAACAACCTCAAGTTCCACAGGGTCATTCCCGGTTTTATGGCACAGGGCGGCTGTCCGCACTCAGGCCCTACAGGCAACCCGGCACTTGCAGGTACAGGCGGACCGGACTGGCAGATAGACTGTGAAACTGACACCAGCCACCACAAACACAGACGCGGTTCACTCTCCATGGCGCACGCGGGACCAAATACCGGTGGAAGCCAGTTCTTCATCTGTTTTGTCCCCTGCCCGCACCTTGACGGCGTGCACACTGTCTTTGGCGGTATCGAAGAGGATGATACAGAGAGTTTCATGGTACTCGACAAGATCGAACAGAACGATGAGATAGAGACCATCGAAATTCACGACAAACGGGCGTAAAACCAAAATGGGGCAGGAGCCTTATGCTCCCTGCTCCTCTTTATCATCTTCTATCTAAAGGAAAAGCAATGTACGGATTCTACCGTGTCGCAGCTGCTGTCAACCATACCACTGTAGCAAACCCGCAGGTCAATGCCAAAGAGGTACTTGCACTTGTTCAGGAAGCAGCAGACAAAGAGGTCAGTGCCGTCGTATTCCCGGAGCTTACCCTTACCGGATACACCGCCAGTGACCTTTTTTTGAACCAGACACTGCTGCAGTCTCAGAACGAAGCGCTTTCGGAGATTCTTGAAAAGACCAAAACAATAGATACAGTCATTATCCTTGGGCTTGCACTGGTTGAAGCTGACAGACTTTACAACTGCGCAGCGGTGCTGCAAAACGGAAAGGTGCTTGGTATTGTGCCAAAATCGTACCTGCCCAACAAAAAGGAGTTCTACGACAAGCGGCAGTTTACCAGTGGACGCGACATCGTACGCACAACCATACAACTGCTTGGTGAGGAGCTACCTTTTGGTGTCGACCTGCTCTTTACCGATGGTAGAGATATGACTTTTGGCGTGGAGATATGTGAAGACCTCTGGGCAGTCACACCGCCGAGCAACCATATGGCAAGCAATGGTGCCAATCTTCTGTTCAATCTCTCTGCAAGTAACGAGCTTATTGGCAAGCATGCATACCGTGAAGAGCTGGTACGTACCCAGAGTGCACGCTGTGTGGCTGCCTATGTCTACGCGTCAGCAGGTGTAGGTGAGAGTACGACCGACACTGTTTACGGCGGTCAGGCACTTATTGCAGAATATGGCTCCCTACTGGCAAAAAATGAGCGTTTTGCGATGCAGAGCCATCTTATTAGTGCAGATGTTGACCTTGAAAAACTGCGCTGGCTTCGCCTGAACGAGACAAGTTACGGTGACGGAAGACGGAAGAAGACACGTACCATTACTCTCGCACCGCTTCCGACACTCAGTAAAATTGACCGATACATCGATGCGACACCCTTTGTGCCTTCACAGTTTGCCGACAAGCAGCAGCGCTGTGAAGAGATAGTACACATCCAGGCACACGGGCTCATCAAGCGCATGCAGCACGCGCACATTCAAAAGGTGGTTATCGGCATCAGCGGCGGGCTCGACTCGACCCTTGCCCTCCTCTCGACGCACAAAGCCTTTACCCTGATGGGGTGGAATGTACAAAACATCATTGCCGTTACGATGCCCGGCTTTGGTACTACCAGCCGTACCAAGAACAATGCTGTAACCCTCTGTGAAGCACTTGGCGTGACATTGAAAGAAGTTGATGTTACTGATCTTTCGCTCAAGGAGTTCAAGGCCATTGGACATGACCCTGATGAACATTCTGTTACTTACGAGAATGTGCAGGCACGCGCAAGAACTTCAATATTGATGAATATGGCAAACAGGGAAGGCGGGCTTGTTATTGGCACGGGGGATTTGAGTGAAATTGCACTTGGGTGGAGTACCTATAATGGTGACCATATGAGTATGTATGCACTTAACAGCGGTATACCAAAGACGCTCATCCGCTACGTTATCGGGTATTTCAAGCACAATGAAGCGATTGCACCGATCATCGATGACATTCTTGACACCCCTATCAGCCCGGAGCTGCTGCCTCATAGTAACGACAAAATTGTGCAGGAGACTGAAGCAATCGTAGGCCCCTATGAGTTGCATGACTTCTTTTTGTACCACTTTATCAAATACGGTGCTACACCGCCAAAGATAAGGCATTTGGCGTTGATGGCCTTTGAAGGCAAATATGATGAAGAGACTGTAACAAAATGGCTGAAGCTCTTTTTGAAACGCTTCTTCACCCAGCAGTTCAAGCGCAGCTGTATGCCGGATGGCCCCAAAGTGGGGACTATTTCCCTCAGTCCTCGTGCAGACTGGAAGATGCCGAGTGATGCCGATGTCGCAGCCTGGATACAGATGCTGGAGTAGCCATTTTGCTTCGTATTGTCTGTTTTTTGGGCAAAGAGAGCCGCATTGTCTTAGTTTCTTTTAATTTTATTTGCCTATAATCACAGCTCAATTTACACACAAAGGACCACAATGAAATTTATCAGAGGTTTACTCGCATTCATCGGCGCAATTGTCGTTATCGGCTTTCTTTTCGCGTACGTGAAATTTGATCTGGGTACCCGTATTGCACAGGTGAAGACACTTGATCCGCATGCAATGCCGGAGTACATGAAGATGTTCGACAAAGTACTTGAAACAGGTGACCCTGCAAAAGGTATGGTACGTAGAGTCAAGATGGAAATTCCTGAAGGCATGACCAAGCAGGAAGCATTCGAGAACGCCATTGAAATTGCAGACGAAGTTGCCAGTGAGCACGGACTTGCAATGGTTGACAGCAAAACAATGCCAAGAGGCGGAAAACTTTTCAAAGATGGCGGAAAGCTGACTCATATCCGTTCTTACTGTTCTCCTACAATTGCAGACAAATTCCTCAACTACTCTCCGTACTTCATCGGTTTCATGCCTTGTAGAATCGGGTTTGTTGAAGATGACAAGGGTGATATTTATATCTATACTATGAGTATGGAACTGATGATCAACGGTGGTAAAACATTGCCTAAAGATCTGCTCGAATTGGCTAATGAAGTCAGAGACGGTATGTATCAAATGATCGAAAAAGCGGCAAAAGGTGAAGATGATTAATGCATCCTCCCTTTTAGAGAGGCTCCTGTGAGCTTCTCTGCCCCTTTCATGACTTCTTTTCTTAAACTTTTTCTTTTCCTATGAAACATATTATTCCCTATATAGCAATACTGACAGTGTTCTTTTATGCAATGTTTAATGCCTATTTCAAAAAGCACTCCTCTAAACCGGTACATACAGTTTCAAAAAGCTATGCACAGCATGTGGCAACACATACGGTACCTCATGTAGATGAGGCGCTTTCCTGCATCGATACGCCGGAATATACCCGACAATACATCACTGATATTATCAATCACGGCTCTCGAAGTTTGCACTTCAAAAAGAATGAAATGATGGAAAAAGGGTTTGTTTCCAAAGAAGATGCGCCTAAAGTCGCCTGCTACGTGTTGACACTTGCCGGTGAAAAATGTGACTACGTCAAAGAAGCGTCGCTGCTGTACACAAGCAACTGTGCCGGATGTCATGGTACCGACGGCAAAGGGGCACACGGCACCTATCCTGATCTCACCCGGCGTCCTCTGCTTGGTATTGAAATGCGTAAAGAAATCCTTGAACATTTACACAGCAGGCAGTGAAATGTGCTATAATGTTTTATTACAGCAGAGGAGAATTGATGATGGAAAACAATCTAAAAGAACTCACAGAAAGAGCTAAACAGACGCTTAACAGTATTGAAACAAAAGTAGAAAACTATGTTGAAGAGCTCGGTGAAGAGGCAGTTGCCTACTGGAACGACCTTAAAAGCTATCTTGCAAAGACTGAAGAACAGCTGGAATCTTCCGTTGAATCTTATGAGCAGAAAGCAGAGCTCAAGTCGAAGCTGATGCTGATAGAGGCACGTGATAGAATGGAGGAAATTCGCAGCGACCTTGAAAAGATTTTGCATAAACTAGAAGGAAAAGGAGAACAGGAGCTTGACCTTCTGGCACTCAAAGCACACCTTGCCAAACTTGAAGCACAGGAGATGTGGGATGAAAAAGAGAAAGCGTTTGAGCATCTCTATGCAAAGTCAAAAATTGAAGCGGAGAAGCTTTCGAAAAAAGCGCTGCATGAATTAAGCGAGATCTACCTGAAACTCAGTGAGATCGTGTAGTGCATCGGCATCTACTGCCAACTGTGTGTGCTGTCCTTTTTCTGTTAAGCGGATGTGCCCTTTATGCACAGATGCAGATGGAGAACAATGCTGTAGCATTGTCGCTTGAAACGGCACAAAGCCGTCTTGAAGCTGTGCCTATCAAGCAGAAACATATTCGCTTTACTTCACTCTATCTGACACAGACCATCCTTAAAACAAAATCAGATAATCTGTTGGTATATGAAAATGCGGAACTTGACAGTAATCATGAGTTTCGTCAGACTGTGGCAAGAACGCTGGATATTGTTTTTGAAAGTTTTCAGAAAAAAGCTGTCGCTTCTATTGGCGGCATTGAAGCCTATCAGATTATTTTGCCAAAGCGGGGGGTGCTTAATGTGCTGGTACAGGAAAAAGGTATTTTCAACCTTACCCTGCTTTACGGTATGAGCAATGCCCAACTGAAACAGATGCTCAACCCGCTGCATGCGAAGATAGCGCCGCTGATAGAGAATCATGTTATTGTGCTGCATCATCCTGATGATGCCATTCTTACAAAATGGGACGTCATTAAAGTCCGTTTTTATCCGTTGGTGGGGCGTATTCCAAGACCATTTAATGGGCTTTGAGTAGGTTTTTCCGTTATTTTTGCCTAAATTTGTCTTTTTTTTGGAAAATAGTGTAAAACTAAGCGGAAGTATCTAAAAAACAGCTACAATAGTTCCGATGAAAGATGAGGATCGAGTTCATCTTTTGAGTGTTATGTGCGTGTAAAACCCTGCAAGACCCCCGAAAGACTCTCTATTTAAATGTTTTCACAAATTTAAATTATAAAAAGGCTACACAATGGCAGAATTAGTAAATGGAACAGTAAAATGGTTCAACGATGAAAAAGGTTACGGATTTATTCAACAAGAAAATGGAGGAAGCGATGTATTTGTACACTTCCGCCAGGTTAATAATCCTGAAGGTGGACGCGTAACACTCGCAGAGGGTCAAGCAGTTACTTTCGAAATCGGTGAGGGACAAAAAGGTCCTCAAGCTGAAAACGTTACAGCACGCTAAAACCTCTCCCGGCATCTTGCCGGGAACTTCATTTTCCAATTATTCCTTACCCCATTTATCTCAGTAAGAAACTTTAAGATCCTTGTCATAGGACAGTTCAAACAATACCTCTATCTCTTTATGCTCGTGTGGTTTTAATGTCAGAGGCATCACTATTTTTCCCTCTTTTTTCAACGTATATTTTGCCCCTTTGACCATCAGCAGTTTTACCTTTTCATTGGCAAGTTTCCCTTTTTCAAAGTATTTCCAGCGATGCTGCTCTATCTGAAATTTCGGTGTATACCGGCATACATGAAAAAAGCTGAGATGCAATCAGGAGGGATGGCGCCAAAGAGAGAACAGGAAGTAACATACGCGTTTTCATAGTTTACAGTATAACGCTTATTGTGAACGGTTGGTATCGGAGTTGTTCTTTTTGTGTGTACGGATGTAGTCGGCATTTTTCTGCTGGAGAAAATCATAAATGGCTTTGACCTCTTCATCGGTCAGATAGTAGCGGGGCATGACGGGGTGATAGCTGTTGACACTGTCGATCATACGCTTCAGGTTTTCCATACGGATATCGGGGCCGCGGAGTGCCTGTTTGCCGTGAATGTCGCGGAACTCGACAATGGTACACCCCTCCCCGCTTTTGCCGTGGCACTGGGCACAGCTGACCCCCCGGGGGTTGTTGTAGAGCATCTGCCCGTACTCATAGTGCGAAATAAAGTCCTCATCAGCCCCAAGCAGCAGCGGCAGAGTCAATAGCAGTCGTTTCCACATCCGATAATTTCCTAAACTAATTTGGCTATAATACTACCCTAAAAACCTGAGTTCAACAAGGTTCAAATCATTATTATAAGGTTCCACCATGCAACTGATCGACGGAAAAGCACTGGCAAACAAGGTTCAGACCGAAGTGGCCGAAGAGGTCGAAAGACTCAAGCAGGAAAAGAATGTCGTTCCCGGTCTGGCTGTCATTCTCGTCGGTGACGATCCGGCCAGTCATGCCTACGTCAAAATGAAGGCAAAAGCGTGTGAAAAGGTCGGCTTCTATTCTATTACCCACAATATGCCCGACACCATCTCTCAAAGCGAGATCATCCAAATCATTGAAATGATGAATGCAAACCCGCATATTGACGGTATTCTGGTACAGCTGCCGCTGCCAAAGCATATTGATACAGATAAGATTCTGGAGGTCATCGACCCTAAAAAAGATGTCGATGGCTTCCATGCCTACAATGTCGGGCGTCTGGTTACCAACCTCGACAGCTTTGTCCCCTGTACTCCGCTTGGCGTTATGAAAATGTTTGAAGCGTACGATATTGATCTTGAGGGTAAAGATGTCTGTGTGGTAGGTGCGAGCAATATTGTCGGAAAACCGATGGCGGCACTGCTGCTCAATGCCAATGCCACGGTGACTGTTACCCACATCTACACCAAAGACCTCAAAGCGCATACCGCCAAGGCAGATATTGTCGTTGTCGGTGTTGGTGTTCCGGGGCTTATTAAAGAAGATATGGTCAAGGAGGGTGCTGTCGTTATCGATATCGGTATTAACCGCATCGAAGACGGGTCGCTTGTCGGTGATGTGGATTTTCCGAAAGTGAGTAAAAAATGCTCTTACATTACGCCCGTTCCCGGCGGTGTGGGACCTATGACCATTGCGATGCTGCTTAGCAATACGCTCAAAGCGGCAAAGGCGAGAGCATAAATGAAAAAATTTGCAGACAGACTCTACCGTTTTTCCAGCTCATGGACGGGGACGATCATTATCGTTCTCTTTCTCATTTTCTTTGTCGCGCAGTCTTTTGTCATTCCCAGCGGATCGATGAAGCGCACGCTGCTTATTGGCGATTTCCTTTTTGCCAAGAAGTTCTCCTACGGTATCCCTACACCGCATTTGCCATGGCTTGAAATCCCGGTTTTGCCAGATTTTAACGGTGATGGACACCTGATTGACGGCCCACGTCCGAAGCGTACGGATATTGTCATCTTCCGCTACCCCGGAAATGAAAAGATACACTACGTCAAACGCTGTGTTGCTGTAGGTGGCGATGAGTTGATCTATGCCAACAAGAAACTGCTCATCCACTTCCATGAGGGAGATGCGTACATCCAAAAACACTACCCTGCTGCAAAGATCAGACATATTCGGGGTAAACTGTGGGTTGAGAATCCCTATATGGATAAATATCCGGGCATTCAGTATGCACCGGAGGGAATGACCATTTTTGAAGCGCTGCTCAACTATTATGCTTACAATAAAAAGATCGATATGATCCCGATGATGATCGACGGTCTTGACGCTCCGATCTACAACCTTGACGGCAAAGCGATCAACGGGCTTTATACCAAAGTGCCGGAAGACCACTTTTACATGATCGGCGATAACCGTGACAACTCCAATGACAGCCGCTTCTGGGGGCCGGTACCCTACCGCCTTATCGTCGGCAAGCCTTGGCTGATCTATATGAGCATTGAACATCGATCCTATGATCAGGTTCTCAACGGTGACAAGTTTGGCGGCGGGCGTGATCATGCCGGTCTCAAGCGTGTCTGTGGAGACATTCCTATCAAGTCGAAAGCATGTGAAAAGCTGTGGAACAAGCAGCGTTACACTGTCAGATGGGGACGTGTAGGCAGACGTATCGATACACTTGAACTGCAGCAGCCCATCCAATGAGTGAAGTAGAAATCCTCAAAATCACGGCAATGGTCATCGCCCTTGCTGTAGCGATCATCGGACATGAGATCATGCATGGCTGGGTTGCCTACAAATATGGTGACATGACTGCCAAAAGTATGGGTAGACTCAAGATCAACCCTTTGGTGCACATCGATCCGGTAGGCACCATTTTGGTACCTGCCGTACTCTTTTTTTCAGGAGCACCTTTTATATTCGGCTGGGCAAAACCCGTACCGATCAATATCAATACCGTCATGCGAAACGGCGGGGCAAAGGCGGCAGTGGCTGTATCACTTGCCGGGATCACCTATAACTTTCTGCTTGCGGCATTCTGTGCAGCGATTCTGCCTTTCTTCCTGCACCCTGATTCTGCGGTGGGCGCTTTTATGGCCTTGTTGCTCTACCAGAGTGTACTCATCAACGTACTGCTTGGTGTCTTTAACCTCTGGCCTATTCCGCCGCTTGACGGTGCTCAGGCACTGCGCTACCTTGCAGAAGGCATGCACTGGCGAAACTTTGCGCTTTGGTATGATAAAATATACCCATACGGAATGCTGATTCTTGTTGCGGTGCTTTTCACACCGCTTTCAACCTACCTCTTCACACCGGTTGAATGGATTGTGAACTGGTTACTTTAACAACACTACCTCAAAGGAATATTTATGGCTAAAAAAATCTATATTGCAACTGACCATGCCGGCTATGCCGTCAAAGCCTATGTCAAAGATATCGTGACAAACCTTGGACATGAGATTATCGATCTCGGACCGGACTCTGCCGACCGTGTGGACTATCCGGACTTTGCCAAAAAGTGTACGGAAGCGGTAACCTCCGATGCCGGAAGTTTCGGTATTCTTATCTGCGGAACAGGCATCGGGATGAGCATTGCGGCAAACAAGGTTTCCGGTATCCGTGCAGGCCTCTGCCATGACCACTACACTGCAAAACTTACCCGTCAGCACAACGATGCGAACATTCTCTGTTTTGGGGAACGTGTGGTAGGCAAAGGCGTTATAGAAGATATGGTTGAAGCATTTCTCAATACTGAATTTGAAGGCGGAAGACATGCAACCCGTATTGGTAAAATCGAGGAAGGATGCAGTTTCGGTGCGGATTTGGGGTAAAGCTGCCATTCCTGCGTAAGCAAGAATCTTTATTTATATCAATCAGACGATATACGTCAGGATCCCGTATTACATACGGGATAACAAAGTACTACTGCTGCTGTTCAGCCTGCTGTTTTGCAACTTCTTTTCTTACTTCATCCATATCAAGCTTTCGTACCTGCTCAATGAGATCTTTAAGCGCTTCTTCTGGGAGCATACCTGCCTGCTGGAATATGCCGATGCCTTCTCTCAAGATCATAATGGTAGGGATGGAACGGATCTGGAACTGGCCTGCAAGCGCCTGCTCTTCTTCTGTATTGACCTTTCCAAAAAGAATGTCAGGGTTTTCTGCCGCCACTTTTTCAAAAATAGGTGCGAACTGTTTACAAGGGCCGCACCATGGTGCCCAAAAGTCCAAAATTGCGATGTCGTTTGCGAGTACCCTCTCTTCAAAGTTCGCTGCGGTCAGGTTTTCTAATGCCATATGTATATCCTTATAAAGTTTAGTGGTCACCATTATGACATATTGAGATAAAACTAACCAAACCCTTTTTAGTTCTCTGTATGTTACAATTATCGTATCAATCCCGAAAAACAAGGAACCATCATGACACTCACACCCGAAGCAAAAAAAATTGTTGAAAGCAGCATCCGGGACATTCCGGACTTCCCCAAACCCGGCATTGTTTTTAAAGACATTACCACCCTGCTCTCCAATCCGGAAGCATTCAGAACGTTAATGGATCATCTTGAAAGCCGCTACAAGACGTATCATCTTGATTATGTTGCAGGTATCGATGCACGCGGCTTCATCTTTGGTGCAGCATTGGCTGACAGACTCGGAGTAGGTTTTGTGCCTGTTAGAAAGAAAGGCAAGCTTCCCTATACGACTGTTGCCGAGAAGTATTCGCTCGAGTACGGGTTTGACGAAGTGGAGATACACATTGATGCCTTTGGCGAAAGCGGACAGTGTAACGGCACACCGGCAAAGGTGCTGCTTATTGATGACCTGATGGCAACGGGCGGTACGGCAAAAGCAGCGGCAAACCTCATAGACAAAGTCGGGGCAGACTGTGTGGAAGCGTGCTTCATTATGGAGCTGACCTTCCTTAAAGGGCGTGAAGCATTTGAGATGCCGGTCTACTCGGTACTCCAGGTAGATTAAATTTGTGATTGGGAACAGAGATGATTTCCTTCCGGCTATCCTGCTCCTAACCTGCTCTGCGGTATAATCTGAGCACTTATTTAAAAAGAGACAATGATGGATTTACATAAAGCAATTTATATACCCAAGCCAAGCCCTTTTGACCCTGACGAATTAGGGCATTTTGGCAAATTTGGCGGACGTTTCGTTCCTGAAACCCTGATGCCTGCCCTTGAACAGCTGCGCAAAGACTACGAAGCAGTACGCTTTGATGAAGATTTCTGGAAAGAGGTCGATTACTACTACAAGCATTATGTTGGACGTCCTTCGGCACTTTACTATGCGGCCAATATTTCTGAAGAGATTGGTGCAAAAGTCTACCTCAAACGCGAAGACCTTAACCATACAGGTGCACACAAAATCAACCACTGTGTTGCACAGGCGGTACTGGCAAAGCGTCTTGGCAAAAAAAAGATCATTGCCGAGACCGGTGCAGGACAGCATGGGGTTGCTACGGCAACGGTGGCAGCGCTCTTCGGACTGGAGTGTGAGGTCTTCATGGGTGCCAAAGATGTGGCACGTCAGGAGCTCAATGTCTTCCGCATGAAGTTGCTGGGAGCCAAAGTACATGCTGTACAGAGTGGCTCAAAAACACTTAAAGATGCCATGAACGACGCTATCCGCCACTGGGTGACCCATGCCCGTGATACCTACTACCTCATAGGCACCGTCGCAGGCCCACACCCCTACCCCATGATGGTACGTGATATCCAGAGTATTATCGGCTGGGAAGCCAAGAAACAGTTGCTGGAAGCCGAAGGACGATTGCCTGACAAGGTCATTGCCTGTATCGGCGGTGGATCCAATGCACTGGGGGTTTTTAATCACTTCCTTGAAGATAAAGAGGTAGAGTGCATCGGCATTGAAGCGGGTGGTGAAGGCCTCGATTGCAAACACGGCTGTTCCCTGGAAAAAGGCAGCCCGGGTGTGCTTCACGGACAGCTGAGCTACCTGCTTCAGGATGAGGATGGACAGATACAGGAAGCGCATTCCATCTCCGCTGGACTGGACTACCCTGGTATCGGTCCCGAACATGCCTACCTCAAAGATGAAGGTGTTGTTTCCTATAACCATATTACCGATGACGAAGCGCTTGATGCCTTTGTATGGCTGAGCCAAAAAGAGGGTATCATCCCGGCATTTGAGAGTTCACATGCCGTAGCCTACCTTAAAAAGATGAAGCCTGAAGAGATAAAAGAGAAACTTATTCTTGTCAACCTTTCCGGACGCGGTGACAAGGATATGATGCAGGCGAAAGATATCTTGGCTGAGCAGTTTGCGTAGTCTTCCCTCCCATTAACCTGCTTACCACGCTCTGCGTGGTAATGTATACCTAAACATTGGCAATAAAACTCTAAATATTCCAAACTATATAATAAAATGGTGTTGTCGAGGAGAACACCCTACAACAAGCATGTACACACTGCTCAGTCCAACTTTGGCATATACCGGTTGGCAATAATGACTGACAGCGGTATCTGCACAAGATAGGCGAACATAATCGGCAGCAGCATGGATACACCGAAAGTACCTGCTGAGAAGGTACTGATGACCAGTGCAAGGGTGATGTAGCGTGTGACGCTGTGCCAGAAGGCTGCACGCTCCTGGGGTGAATCGAGATTGTAAATGAACATGGAAGCTGCTGCCACCAGTGCGTAAAATCCCACTACTGCAATAAGTGCGACAAAGAAAAGTTCAGGTTCAAAGTCGTACACCTCTACCAGCTGTTGCGAGCTTTGAAGCCCGAAGAGGTAAAAGAGAATAAGAAAAATACTCCCCTGACTGATAAACTTTTTATACTTCTCAATGAAAGTGACGACTGGTTTGAACCATAAAAGCACCCTGCTTGCAAGAAAGGGAATGACAATCAATAACATGATAACCGGCTGCGCAAAACGTCTGATGGTTACTTCCTGATCGTATGTTATATCGAAGTAGCCGGCAGTGTATTTGGCAAAAAGGTGCAGCATCAGCAGGGAAAGTGATATGCCCAGAAGGTTTAGAAAAAGCAGCAGAAAACCAAGTGATGTGTCACCATGTGAGCGTTTAATCCAATGCATGACCATCCCTCCGCCACTGAGTACCGAGATGAGAAAGAGACCGGCCGCTACGCCGAAATCTTTGCTTACAAGCCCTATGCCCACGGCAAAAAGAGGAAGTAGCAAATAGTTTACAAGAGCACCTTTGAGCAGCAGTTTCCGATGCTCCCATATCAGTGTAAACTCGTTGAGTTTGAATTTGAAGAGTGAGGGCATAATGAGTGTTAGACCTGCAAAAAGACAGATGTTGGTGCTGAAGATAAACCCGTCAGTATAGCTGCCATAGAGAAAACCCAGTGCCGCACCCAAAAAAACAATAACAATCAACTGCATATGTACACACTCCTTTGTCAATAAGGGGTATCATACCATATTTATGGTTTTTTTGAATCTTATTGAGTATCATTAAAGTGATAGTCCTGTTACATATAACGGTCTGTGTGTATAATGCGTGTATATTTTTTGCAAAGATTACATTAAAGAAGAGATAATAAAGAGATTTTTATAATATTTTTGTTACTTTATAATGTGTTTACACTATAAATGATCATAATGGAGACTAATCGATGGAAAAAAATATCATATTGGAACAGCTAAGAGCAGCAAAAGCGGCACATATAAACTGGGTACAGCGTGCAAAAATGCTGATTTCCGGTCTCAAGGTTGAAGAAGATGCCATTCCTGTCAATTCTACCCAGTGCCAGTTTGGCAAGTGGTTCTATTCCGATGCCCAAAAACTCAATACGTTACCAAACAATACCTTTGACTGTATGTCTGAGATTGAAAAATTGCATTTTGAACTGCATGATATCTATTTGAATATATACAAGATTTACTATGACATGGAGTCACAAGGTTTCTTTAGCAAGCTTTTTGGCAAGAAGAAGAAAATCAGTGAAGATGCTTTGAAACTTGCCAAGGAGTATTTTACCTCTATGCAAGAAGTTTCGAAAAAGCTTATCGATCAGATCAATCTTATGGAACGGCGTATTGTAGCACTTCCGGAAAAAGATCTTGATGCCCTTTAGTGTGTCACCTTTTCGGGCAGGTGACACACCAGCACTTCCTGTGAAAGCATGTCAGCAATGGTATCTCTGGCATTGATGACAGAAGCGATACCCATTTGTTTATAAATCTTTTCTTCCTGGGCATTGTTGACTTTCACTACACTCTTTACTTTGTAATTGAATGAAGTAATGTTTTCACAAATGAGGTACCGTTGCAGTTCATTTTCAACCGTAACGACAACGGCAGCAGAACGCTCTATGTTAAAATGTGAAAGCACCATTTTCTGTGCAGCATTGGCCAGATAAATCGCCTCTTCCCCTTTCGCAAGAACACTGTCGACAATTTTGACATCATGTTCAAGAATCACATAAAGCATGTTATGTTGTTTTAGGGTTTCGACCACCCGTTCTCCAATGGGACCGTATCCGCAGACAATGACATGATTTTCAAATCCTGTATGTTGCATGGCACGCTCACGCAGGGTTTCAGGTTCTTTGATCATCCTGTCGGCGAGGTATTTGATATGTTTAAGCACAAAAGGTGTTACAATCATGGAAAGTACGACGGTAATGATGAGAATCTGGTTGACTTCGGAAGAAATAAGACCGTTGGAGCGCGCCAGTGCAAAGACTGCCAGAGCAAACTCTCCTACCTGAAAGAGCGCCAGTGAGGTTTTGATGGCAGTACGTTTCTGTACCCAGCTGCGTAGAATGGCAAAGATGATCAATGCTTTGAGAAGCATAATACCGATAAGCAGCCCAAAAATGTAGAAGATGTAGTCAACAATAGAATGCCAGTCGATAAGCATACCGATGGTGACAAAGAAGATACCGAGAAGAATATCTCGGAAAGGTACAAGGTCGGCTTCGATACGGTAGCGGTACTTTGTTTCCGACAGTACCATCCCAGCCAAAAAAGCACCCAGGGAGTAGGTGAATCCTACCGCCTGTGCAAAGACAGAGGCACTCAGTACCCCAAGGAGTACCGCGACAAGAAAGATCTCTTCCGAGTCACTCGAAACGATCCAGTCAAAGAAACGTTCAATGAAATAGCGGCTGAGAATGAAAAGAACAATAAAAATGAGTACCGCGCCCCCAAGCGTCTCCAGCAGCATTGTTGAAAGAGAATTGTTTGAAGAGGTAAAAAAGGAGACCATCAGCAAAATAGGAATGACAGCAAGATCCTGAAAGAGCAGTATGCCGAGAGTCAGGCGTCCGTATCCTGAGTATATTTCGTTATTTTCGTTGAGAATTTTCAGTACGATGGCTGTGGAAGAGAGTGCGAGGGCAAAGCCGATGACAATGGATGCTGTACTCTCCAAACCAAAGATCCAGTAGGCCAGTGCAGTAAAGAAAAGCCCTGTGACACCAACCTGCAGTCCACCATAAAGAAAAACTTCACGCTTCATGCTTTTAAGGTGTGTTACAGAGAACTCCAATCCTATGGTAAACATCAAAAAGACGATGCCAAATTCTGCAAGATGCATTAAAAATTCTGTTGATTCTTTGGCAAAATCGAAAATGGATGTAATGAAAAACCCTGCAAGTACATAGCCGATGATCGTAGGGATATCGAAGCGTTTGAGTACGACGTTAAGTACCGTGGCAATGGCTATGGTAATAATAAGAATATAAAGGGCGTGATCCATTGATGGCTCCAAAAAGGCTTTTGGGTATTATACATGATTATTCTACCCGCGTCTAAATCTACTTCCGGTCTGTGATTACCCCAGAAGATATGCGAATTTCCGTACCCAGTCGCTCCATGCCGCAGAAGCTTCCACATCGATGCCGTTTTGCTGCAAATCTTTGACCAGCATAATGGCGAATTCTCCGGGGAGATGCTGGGAAAAATCAAGTACATTCTCAATAGCATCATCATCGGGCCTTTCCCTCAGTGCATTGACGAGCCCAATTGCCAGCGCCATCAACACGCGCGGATCTTCTTCGGCAAATCTGTCCATTGTGCCGTCAAGTATTGCTGCAAGGTCTGGCAACTGTTGCATAACTTTGACAAAGCTGCTGTAGCCTACAGCTGCTTCACGGCCTACAGCACCGCTAATACTATCTAATATCAAATCGGAATCTATCTCCGATTTGACAATACTGTCGACATACTCCCAACTTCTTGGGGTGGCAAATGCTTTTTCATTGGAGGTAGGATCAAACGTAAAGAGCATTGACTTGTCATAGGCAAGGTAGCCGATGATACTATGGTCTATGCCGCTGCGGTAGGCCCATGCTTTCCAGTCGTCAAAATTGACCTCCATCTCAAAGTGGACAAACCGGTTCGCAAGCGGCGGAGGCATCTTGTAGACGACACCCCGGTCATTTTCACGGTTACCTGCTGCTATGATGCTCCATCCTTCGGGCAGTTCATACTCCCCTACTTTTCTGTCCAAAATGAGCTGATAGGCGGAAGCCTGAACCGCAGGAGGTGCAGTGTTGATCTCATCAAGAAAGAGAATACCTCTGGAGTCAGTATCTCCGGGAAGAAAGCTTGGCTTCGCCCAGACTCCCTCTTTTGTTTCGGCATTGAAGAATGGGATTCCTTTCAGGTCAGTAGGATCGAGCAGAGAGAGACGAAGATCAAGAAACTCCAGATTCTTCTTTTCGGCAATCTGCTTGACAATAGAGGACTTTCCGATACCTGGCGCGCCCCATACAAATACCGGTAGTTTACGGTCTATGAGTTTGTCTATGACTTTTGTGATATCGCTTGCTTTCATATACTCTTTCTCCTTTTCACAAAGCAAAGCTTCGTCTATCGGCTCAGGTGACGTTGTCACCATATTCATACCTTTATTGGTGTGATAACAATCACACCATCTATATTTCCTCTCTGCTGCCTAACTTTACACGTTCATCATTGCTTTGTTTTGTTTTAGTACCGCCTCGTAAGATTTTACAAGCTGCTCATTCTGTGCCAGTTCGTGCTGCAGGCGCGTGTCAATTTTGAGAACGTCGAGCAGCTCAGGCGGCAGAGCAGCATTGGTGGCAAGACCGCGGTTGATCTCGAAATTGTCATGTTCAAAAAGCGCACGCAGTTTTGCTTCGGGCAGAGAGGGGTTGTGTGCCAGTGCGGCAAGCATCTCTGTGTCATCCGCTGCACGCTCATAGAGACTTTCAAGGATGGCTTCCGGCACAGCCGGATTTTTTGCAAGTGCCAAATAGACTTCCCTTCCGCCTTTTTCGTACAGTGATGCAAGTACTTGGGCAGGAACCGTTTTGTTTTCGGCAAGCATCTGCCACAGCGTTTCATTCTCTGTAGTAGCAAGTGCTTTTATGACATCTGCTTCAAGCATTTCGTTCGCACCGATGAGTGCAAAGTGTTCTTCATCGATACCCGCTTTGCGTACCTTCTCATAACGTGATACATCGACAGGCTGATGCACCAGCAGAAGTGATACAGCATCATCCCCACGTGTCAGGAGTGCCTCGAAGAGAGTATCGTCAATGGCACTGTTTGCGGCAAGCGCCTTGTCAATAGCTTCGTCTTTATGTGAAAGTAGATGTTTCTGTACTTCATTGCTGATGACACTGTTTCCTGCAAGTGCACGTGCAATGGCAACTTTGCGTGTTGCAAGAAGTTTTCGTACCGTTTCTTCATCAATATGCGGATTTCTGGCAATCGTCTCCTGCAGGGTTATCTTCTCTCTGCCACGGATGAGAAACTCAAAATTTGGAAAATGCAACAATGCTTTAAGCAGCTCCGGATCAGTTGCTTCGGTGGCGAGGCGGCGCAGTGTCAGGTAGCTGTAGAGCAAGTCCTCTTCATTGGGTTTGATGTCGATGTAGCGGCGCAGTGTATACATAATGACATCTCTGTCCTGTCGGTTGTCCTCTTCCTCAGGATGAAATGTGTAGAGTTTTAATAGACGTACAAAGAGTGCATTGCTAAGATGTTCGTTGCCAAGCAGCCGCACTATACGTTCCTGGTCGTTGCCAAGTTTGATTGCCATCAGCAGCGCATCATCATCTATCTCTTCGGAAAGCAGCTGTTCAAATGCACTGAGTTTATAGATGGGCAGATGCCGCTCGTAGGCTTCGTTTGAGATATCCTCCTCCACCGGATTGAGGCGGTGGTTTTCGACCACCCCAATGACGTCCTCTTCCAGATACTTTACCGGTGTGACCTTAAAGCGCTTCAAAAAGCGTTCGATCTCTTTTTGCGTAAATATCTGCTCTTTGCCAAGCAGCAACAACTTTTTGCCTGCAGAAGTTTCAAGCAGCGATTTGAGTGTCGGTTTTTCGTTCATCATAGAGTGAGTATAGCATAGTGGGTTTTAAATAGGAGTTAAAAACTCCTATTTGTACAAAGGGGAAGTAAAATCAATACTTCTCCAGAGGATCGTAACGTACCACAGTCGCTTCTGAGAAGTTGGGTACATCGTCATAGGTAAATACAGCATAGTATTTTTCTTTGTCAAAGGATCCGAAGTTATCGTATGTCCAGGTATCTTTGCCTCCATAGAGTTTCACCCCGTCCATAAAGTGGCGTGGAGGATGGAAACTGTTACGTACGACATAGTAGCCTTTGAGTGCTTCGTCATCAACCTTGTTCCAGGTCAATTTGATCATTTTTTTCTCTTTGCTTATCTGAATATGCTCGACAGGTGCGACAGGATGACGGCGTTTTGGAATGTACTTGACCACCAGTTCGGCATCATCTGTCCATTCAGTAATACGGTTTTTTGCCCCCAATGCAGAGGTTGGCTTAATGACCAGCTTGAGAGTTTTACCCTCCTGGTGCATTTGGTCAAGTACCTGTTTTGAGAGGGTGTCGAAGTTGAAGTACTGGCACTCTTTGGTATTAAGATCGCTTTCGGCCACTTCGTAACCGATATATTCGATCTTCTCTCTGTTCTTGATATCCTCGTAGGTACCTACCTCGTCAAGCTCTACTAATTCGACGTAGAAACGTATATCAGACTTCTTTTTGAAAATATTTTTGTTTCGGATGCGCAGTGCACACTGGGTAATCATTGTCTTGTCATGTTCCGGAAGCTGAGAAAGGTCGAAGTTTAGATATCCGTACACCTTTTCACCTCTGGCATCGAATCCGCTTTTTAGTACATTTTCCTCTACACCCTCTTGCGCGATGGTCGCTCTCTCCTGAGTCGGAAGCTTGATTTTTTCATTTTCGATGGTGTACTTGATGTCAAGCATCGGACGGTAGTGAATGCCGCCGCCAAATTTGCCATATCCAATATCAAACTGCATCATCTGGCTGTCTTCACCGTCAGGCAGGTACTTTGGCCCGTCGATGCGGAATACAGCCTGCTTATTGGCGATTTCCTCTTCAAGCAGCTGGCACTCACGCTGCGAAAACTCCCAAAAGTTCCAGATACCCTGTGTCAGCTGACGCGACTTGATCGCCTGGCCGATGATTCCCTTGGCTTTGGCATTTTCTATCTCGTTGAAGTCGCTGATCTCACTGAAACTGCCATGTTCAAGCAGACTGAGATCCCACTGCCCGAACTTTTCGATCTTTGCACCTACACGGTTCATCGGGTAGAGATAGAAGCGTGCCGATTTGATGACGGCATTGTCCGGAATGGAGCTGAGATCGAAGCTGACTACAGAGTCGCAGATGCCTTTGGACTTGTTAATGCCAACAAAAAGCGAGTTGTTCCCAAAGTGGGAGCGGTTGGTCTCCTGCGTGTACTGCCCCACATAGCCTGTACCCTCTTTGGTTGCAAAGAGAAAACGGAAGAACTCATCTTCAGCCAGTGCGGTACGCGCTTTGACCACTGGGGCAAATGCCGATTTATAGCCGCTCTTTTTGCTGACGGCACGAATGGTGTAGTTGTAGTTCGTCGAACTCTCGAGGTCAGTGTCGGTAAACGTGTGATCCCCCGCAATGCCTACTCTGGTACGCTCGTCACAGGCATCTTTGTCTTTAGTACTACGGTAAATTTCAAAGAAAATATCGTCACGCTTTTCATATTTCCACATCAGTGTCACGCTTGTATCGGAGACTGACTCTACACTGAATTCATCTACACGGCGCGGTGCATACTCTGAAAAGTTGACCACTTCACAGAAGGTGCGGATGAGTGCGGGAATATTTTCGTGTACACTGCTGCTCATACTTTTCATATAGTCTGGGATATTCTTTGTCCCTACTTCCACCACCAGTGCCTTGATGCCTCGGGAATAATAGTACTCCCGTCCGCTTCCGCTGATGAGTGCTGCAGGCGGTTTGCCGCGGTGGATACCGTAGCGGCGTCCGGTGATCTTCTCGATCTCATCATTCATGTTCGCCGCGATGACATTCATATCTGTTCCGTCGATCTCCGCTTCATGTTTGAACTTGTGTGCCGGGAAAAAAACGTTACCCTGAGAGTGGTAGTCCAGCGCAATGGTGATGTTTTCATGTGCATCGACAAACGATTTGATAGCGCGTGTTTCGGCTTCGGAAAAGGGCTCTTCGCCTCCGTAGACATTGGAGGATGTGTTACTGATCTTTTTAAATCCGATGGAAAAGTTGCGGTTCAAGTCGACACCGATGGTACCGTCATAGTTCTTTCTACGATTTTTTCGCCAGAATGAGAAGTGTTTTCGGGAATACTCATATCCATCCGGGTTGAGACAGGGTACCATGTAGAGTGTCGACTCTTGAAGTGCCTTTTCAAGTACGGGGTTGACATCCTGGTTTTCAGCCACATGTTTAATGAACTCCAGTGCAAGTTCATGCCCGATCCATTCCCGGGCATGGATCGTGCCGGTGTAGAGCAGTGCTGGTTTCTCATCTGCCTTTTCAACCTCTTTGGAGATTTTGGCCAGGACAATGTCACGCCCCTCGTATGTCGTACCGATCTTGATGACTTCTATCAGGTCAGGATACTCTTTTTCCATTCTGTGCAGAAAGTCAAGACTCTCCTGATAAGACATATACTGGTTCTTCATCGTTAGCAGCCTTTACGGTAGTGGTTTGAAATAAAAAAGGGTCTCTTCTCTGAATCCGAAAGCCGGGGCAGAGAAGAAAAAATCGGCGAAGTGTACACCTTTAGAGCTTATCTTTGAATGATTTCCACTCTTTAAGCAGTCTTTTGGTGAATTTTTCCTTGAACCAGGAGAACTCTTCTCCAATTTTTTCAGGAGCAGTTTCAAGGGCATGTACCAGTTCGGCAGTGTCGAACTTTTTCATGATCTTTTCTGCCTTCTTCTCACCGATTCCCTCGACGGATGTAAGCAGTTTTTTCACTTTTTTCTCGGAAAGTTCAATAATGTTCTCCTGTGCTTCACTCTGAGCCCCCTCATCGTCATCGTCATATTTGGGGTTTTTCTTTGCACTTACCTTCTCAATGGTTTTCCCGTAATTGTCCTGGAAATTCCATTTCTCACTCGGCCACTCTTCTTTGGTTCTGGTATAAGTATTGAGCATGGGGTAAAGGCTGTCAAGCTCATGCAGATACATTTCACCCTCTTCTGTCTTTTTGGTTTTTTTGTCAAGGAAGAAAGCACCGTCGTAGCTTTGTGTGTATCGTCCAAAAGTAATGTAGCGAAGTGTACGCAGCACACTTGCATCCATCTTGCCAAGCTCTTCCCAGTTGTAAAGCGGGATGTTCGGCAGCGGGAAACGCCCGTTGGAGAATTTCCACATCAGATACTGCCCAATCCAGTCACGAATATACGGGAAGGCGGCAAAGGCTGTCGCACACTCGAGAATGCGGTACTTGCCATCCTCACCAACAGCCACGTCACACGCCCAGTACTCGGCGTTTGCCGCTTTGGAGACCTTGACAGCAAGGTCGAGCAGCTCTTTTGGCACGTCCATGTAGTCCATGCTTCCGCCCTGGCTTGTGTTGGTCAGCCACTCACCCTTGGGCGGACGTCTCCAGAAAGCACACACCGGCTTGTGGCCAATGAGCATCACGCGTACATCTGCCTCCATAGGGACGAAGTCCTGCATATAGATGGGGTTGTACTTTTTCTTCTCAAGCAGCTCTTTTGCCTCTTTGGCAGAGTCTACCTTGTGGACAAAGTATCCGCCGTAGTTGGAAGGGCCGTAACTTTTTTTGATGATCTTTGGATATGTTGTCTCTTCGATGAATTTCATTCCCTTTTCTCTGTCATAGAAAATGTAGGTTTTGGGTACAGGGATGTTATATTTCCAGGCAAAACGGGTTACATTTTCTTTGGACTTGTTGGCAAACTGTGTATCGAGTGAGGGGATGAACTGTACATGTGGCAGCTCTCTTGCAATTTCACGGAACGTTTCATATGCAGTAGCGGGAATGTTTCCGATGAGTACGTCGATTTTTTTGCGTTTGACTTCTCTGATGAAGCGGTCTTTGTCATTCTTCCAATGGTAGATGACAGTCTCTATTTTGTCAGGCCAGCCTCTGAAGTTGCTTTTGTCGAAAAATCTCAATACGTGGTCGAGATAGAGCAGTCCGAGTTTTGGTAGTTTTTGCTGTTTGTTCTTTTTTGCCATGGTGTCCCCTTTTTGTTTCGTTGTTTTTTGTTACTAACACTTTACTACATATGTCAGACGTCTACTTTTTCTTTCTTTTCTTTGTCTTGCGGTCGATCAGGTCAACAATAAGTTCGATCTTGAGGTCGTTGAAGTCCAGTCCCATCTTCTCCTGCTCCGGTGTTGCAAAGGCCGGAATGCCGTTGACTTCAAGCACCACATACTCCTCTCGTTCGAGATCGTAGATGATGTCTACTCCGGCAATGTCCGTACCGCATACTTCGGCTGCCTTGATCGCAAGTTCGATGATCTCATCATTTGGCTCACGTTTAAAGACCGAACCGCCGCTTGTGACGTTGGTGCGCCAGTCGCTTTTGCTCGCTTTTCTGCCATAACATCCGACAAACTTTCCGTCTACAATATCGACACGGAAGTCGGTATTGTCATACTCGACGAATTTTTCAACATAGAAAAAGCGCAGGTCGGTCTGGTTGAGGAACGGAAGCAGCATGTTGAGTGTTTCTTCATTCTCTATTTTTGTAAGCCCTACACCGCCCCAGCCGTCGGTCGGCTTATAAACCATTTTTTTCCATTTTTTCATAATACGCCGAAGATGCTCTGTATCGTCTCTGTGGCAGAGTTGAAACTCCGGTGTGGCTACACCGTTTTGCTGCAGCAGATAGGAGGTTTGGAATTTGTCTTCGGTCAACGCGAACGCTTCGTAAGAGTTGACAGTCGGGATGATGCGTGCAAGCGCCTGATACAAAAAGACCTGATACTGTGTCTGCTCGCCGGCGTTGTAGGAGAAGAAAAGATCGAGTTTGTCGACTTTGCGTTTGCCGTGATAGATATGTCCTTTTTTGGCTACAGCATGACGCAGATTGATATCGGTCACCGTTTCGATACCGCGCTCTTTGAGCTTTTTCACCATTTTCTGCTCTATCTTGTCACCGCCGCCGTTTTGATACATCCACATTCCGATCTTTCTACCCATTCGATCATCCTTGTTATTTAATCTCTTATTTTACTATATTTTATTAAAATATCTTCAGAGAATCATAACAAAATCACAATATTTAGAAGAGAAGGCAGCGGCAGTATGGACTTTAACGAACTCAAAAAGATCATCGAGATCAACTCATGGACAAAAAACAAGGAAGGTGTCGATGAAAACGGCGAAATCTTTGGCTATTGGTTAGAGGAACTTGGCTATACGCTTACCCGATATCCCAGAGAAGAGATCGGAGACCACCTGCACCTTACCGCTTCTCAAAAAGAGGGTAAAAAGCTGCTGCTGCTCGGACACCTTGACACCGTTTTCCCTCCTGGCACTTTCGAAACATTCAAAGAGGACGACGAATGGATATACGGTCCGGGGGTGTGTGATATGAAAGGGGGCAACTATGTTGCGCTCCAGGCACTCCGCAATGTCCATAAAAAGTTTGGAGCAATCCACAATATTGACTTTCTGCTCGTCAGTGACGAAGAGACCGGCAGTGATGACAGCAAACACCTCTTGGCCAAACTGGCAAAGGCGTATGATTACTGCATGGTGTTCGAAGCGGCGGGCGTACATGACGAAGTAGTCATTGGCCGCAAGGGGGTCGGTACCTTCTTCATCGATATTGAGGGCATCGCCGCGCATGCGGGAAACCACTACGACAAGGGGGCAGATGCCAATCTTGAAGCGGCGATTAAACTGCAAAAACTTGTTGCCCTGACTGATCTTGAAAAGCAGACCACCGTCAATGTCGGCAAAATAGAAGGAGGCATCGGTGCCAACACCATCTCACCCAAGGCGAAACTGACATTTGAACTGCGCTACACCACGACCGACGAACGTGACAGGGTTCTTGAAGCCGTTGATGCCATTGTCAATACCGCTTATGTCGAGGGAACGGAATCGAAACTTTCCGGCGGCATCCAGCGTGATGTGATGCAGCCTACTCCAGAGCAGGCTGCTTTTGTCAAGAAGATAGAGACCCTCTGCAATACTACCCTGCCTACCGAAAAGCGTGGCGGTGTGAGTGATGCCAACATCATCGCGTCACAGGGAGTCCCTACCCTCGATGGCTGGGGACCTTACGGTGACGGTGACCATACGGTGCATGAGCGAGCGGGTAAAAAGAGTTTTGAGGAGCGCATTGCGCTGGTCACACAGATATTTGAGTATTTTCTGCAAGGGGAGATATAGTCCGGCACTCTTGCAAAGATTTCATTTAAAGTGAACGGTGTAGTAGAGAACACTACATACCGTACAGTGCCCAGGCAATGGTAGCTACACCCAGTAGACCAATCCAGACAGCAGAACGGATGCCGCCTTTGATGCCGCCGAACCAGACGGCATACAGTGCCTTAAGGAGGTTGTTACTGCCTGCGGCGATCATAATGGCTGCGACCAGTTCATGCTGCCCAACGGCATATTTTCCTGTCAGAAGCGAGAGAATAAAAGGGTCAATGTCTGTAAACCCGACCACGAATGAGAGTACCTGCAATCCATTGTTTCCGTAGTGGCTGATGACAAAGTGGGTAATGATCATCATGAGTACAAAAAGACCGGCAAAGAGAAAGGCTGTTCCCAGCTCCAGTGGGTTCTTGTCGACAAATTCGGCATGTTTGATCTGCTGTTTTTTTTGTATCAAATAGAAAAATGAGAAAAGAAGTCCCGCCAATGCCATAGTAGTAAAAGGGAGGATCAATGTTTTGGCAACAGTGAAATTAAAGACGCCGGCTACAACGAGAAGGCGAAGATACATCATGGATGTTGCGGCAATGATGGCAGCATCGATGACCGGATTGTTTCCCCCTGATTTTGCTTTTCGCGCAAGGACAACGGTTGTTGCTGTAGAAGAGTAGGTGCCGCCGAAAATGCCAGTCAGAAAATAGCCTTTGGAGGGGAAAAGGTATTTTTGCACCAGGTAGCCGCCATAGCTTATGCCTGAAATAACCACTACCGCCAGCCATATTTTAAAAGGTGAAATAGGCAGATAGGGAATGGTATTGGTATTGGGGAGCAAAGGAAGGATAACAGCAGAGAGCAGTACCATCTTTCCCAGTGTTTCAAACTCATGCATATTGATTGTTTCTCCCCAGTGATGGAGAGACTGTTTGGCGTTGAGCAGAAAGATAATGAGTACGAACAGCAGTGAAGGCATCCAAAGAGGGAAGCGTTCGGTCAGTGGACCAAAGCTATATACCGAGAGCATCACTACATAAGGCAAAATACTTGACTTGCCCTCACCCAGCTTGTGCCAGTAGAGCATGGCAAAAAGTGCCGAAAGCCCAAGTAATACGGCTATGTAGGCACTCAGGCTGGAGGGGTCGAGTTTGTAGAAAAGATAGCCGAGAATACCGATGAAGGTATAGGTGCGTGCCGTACCGAAATAGAGATTTTCTTCTTTGGCATGGTACTGCTCCCGGTAGGTACGAAGCTCCATACCGACCAGAAAACTGAAAACAATCGTTACTGCCAGATGAATGAGGTCAGGAGAAAGACTCATGGTGCGATCATCCCTTTGTCGTAGCAGACCGGATCAAACTTGCAGACGACATTATGGTCGTAAAGAAGCAGCTCTTCACGTTTGTCAGGATAGTTGTTCTGGCTGAGAAAATGTTTCATCACATTGATACGTGCTTCTTTTTTGTCATCGGTATGGACAACATACCAGGGAGCGTAGACAAACGAGGTTTTGTTGAACATTGCGTCCCTGGCTTTGGAGTAGGCTTTCCATTTCTCCTGTGCCTTTGCGTCAATAGGGCTGAGTTTCCACTGTTTGAGCGGGTCGGTCTTGCGTGCATCAAGACGTTTTTTCTGCTCCTTTTTGGAAATATCGAGGTAGTACTTAAAAAAACGGACACCAGAATGTGTCAGCATCTGTTCAAAACTGCCTACCTCTTCCATAAAGGTTTTGTACTGTTTGGCTGTACAAAATCCCATGACTTTCTCTACCCCGGCCCGGTTGTACCAGCTACGGTTAAAAAAGACAATTTCGCCTTCACTTGGCAGATGCGGCACATAGCGCTGAAAGTACCACGACTTCGTCTCTTTGTCACTGGGTTTTCCCAGTGCAACGGTACGTGCTTCCCTTGGACTGAGGTGTTCTGTAAAGCGTTTGATGGTACCGTCTTTTCCTGCGGCATCACGCCCCTCAAAGAGGAGACAGACGGCAATCTCCTTTTCAATGACATACTTTTGAAACTTTACCAGTTCCACCTGTAGTTCATAGAGCTCTTTTTTGTAAATCGATTTTTTCATTTTATTTTCCTATGCCCATCCGCGCAGGACACCCTGCATCATATAGGTTCTTGAAAGATAGAGTGTTGTATACCAGTAGATACCGTGGCATTGCATCGGATCGAGGCTTATCAAGGGTGAAAGGGGGTTTCCCTTGTAGTTCCAAGCTTCTATCATGGCTGCCTTTTTTTCCGGACAGAGCATCGTGTCTGAACCATATCCGTCATAGTGGGCCTTGGGTTTTTCGCCTTCATCGATTGCACGGATGGTATCGGTGATGATCTTGACCTGCTCATTGATGGCAGAAGCACTTTTAAGGGTATCGCATCCTGCAATATCACCGATGGCGAAGAGTTTCGGGTACACTTTGTGTTCCAGCGTTTTTGGATCAACATTAACCAGACCGTTCTCATTGAGCAGACCGGCAGTTTCCAGGAAGTCGGAGGCTTTCATCGGCGGAGTAATGTGTATGAAGTCGTAGGGCAGTGTTCCCTGCTTTTCAAACGTCGCTTTCTGATTGGTTGCATCAATGGCTGTCAGTCTGTCAGTGATGAGGCTAACTCCCTCTTTTTTCATAAGTGTATGGTAGCGTTTGTTGTAGTGTTTATTTTCTGAAAATTTCCCGTCTTCTGTTATAAAACTGATTGCAACACGGTCACGAAGGTTTGCTTTTTCAAGCCGTTGTGTAAGGGTCAAAAGAACACTTTTGGCAGCAGCCGGTGATTTGGTACGAATACCTGGCTGGGTAAAGAAAACATGCAGTTTTTCTTTTTTTGAAGCCTTTTGTGCTTTTTGTACAACTTTGTCAAGCTGGAGTGAAAGACGAAAAGCACCGTGCAGGTAGTAAACACTGCCAATGGCTTCGTCATTCATCCATGCCGGCAGTGTGTCCATACGTTCAAGGGAAGCAATGTTGCTCCCCAGACCCTCTATGGCATCAAAATCAAGCTGCAAACCGGTAGCAACAATAATGTAGTCGTAATGCACCTCTTTGCCGTTTGCTTCTGTAACACACAGTTTTTCAGGATCAATAGCAGTGACCGCTTCTTTTTTGAGAGTGACATGCATTGGAATATAATTGTTCCGCTCGTAAGAAAGATCGGCAATTGGCCACAATCCGGTACCAAGCATGGTGAGTCCGGGCTGGTACCAGCAGCTGCGCTCCTGGGGTTCATAAAGCGTAATGACAGGGTAGGTAATGGCACGGCTCAAACGGTAGGCGAGCGCTGTTCCTGCCATTCCTCCGCCAATAATGGCAATGTGCAGCGGATTTTTTTTACTGATGGCCTCTTTGCTGTTTGCCTTGGGAGCATTGGCACTTGCCTCACTTCCCATCAGCACCACTCCCGCTCCGGTAGCGGCAGTCAGTTTGAGCATCTGGCGTCGGTTCATCTGTTTGGTTTCTTTTTTCATTTCAATCTCCCTAAATATCCAGTTTTCCGCGTTTACGGTAATAGTTGAGTACCAGCATCTTGACTGCGTCATTGAAGAGGAACCATACAAAGAGGTAGACTACGAGGAATAGTGCCCATCCCCATCCCATCGGATAGATAAGCCCGAAGCCGTAGACAGCAATGATCACTGCCGCTACCGCAGACCAGAGTGACGCATTCCAGAGTATGGGGTTTGGCCATGGCTTTTTCCAGAACCAGTCATCACGTCTTGTATTGTAGAGTGTACCGTGTCCTGCGATGATCAGTTTCGCAAAGAAGATCGTCTGTGTCAGTTCTGCATTGACCTGCCAGACATAATAGACCAGCCAGAAGAGCAGGAACGATGAAAGTACACCCGCAATACCAAGCCAGCTTGAGAGTACCAGTACCTCTTTCATATCCCACCGTACCGGATATTTTCGCAGTTTGGTATTGTCATACGCGATAGCGAGAATCGGCAGGTCGTTAAAGAGTGCAAGGAGGATGATCTCGATGGCTGTGATGGGGTAAAAGTCGAAGATCGAAATGGTCAGTGTAAAGAGCAGGATGACACGGATCGTTTCTGTGATACGGTAGATCGTATAGCTCTGCATCCGTTCAAAGGTGATACGTGCGATTTTAATGGCATTATTGATGACATTCAGACCCGGTGCAAGCAGTACAAGGTCTGCTGATGCACGTGCTGCATCGGTTGCACCGCTGACGGCAATACCACAGTCTGCTTTTTTCAGTGCCGGTGCATCGTTGACCCCGTCTCCGGTCATACCGACAATGTGGTCTGCTTTCTGGAGCTTGTCGACAATAAAGTATTTGTCTTCCGGGAAGACCTGTGCAAAACCGTCTGCTTCCTCAATGGCTTTAATGATATCCGATTCATGCTCTTTGATGCTGCCTTTTGGCAACGGACGGTTCATCAGCAGCTTCTGTACCT
>JALWHT010000145.1 GCA_026983515.1 Sulfurovum sp. | reverse complement strand
CTCGCGCAGCTTTTATGGCCAAACTATCTGCGTCCCATTCCCTCATACAGTATTCTAAAATATGACCCTTCCTCCATAAGTGAAAAACTTATTGTCCCTAAAGATGAAGAGGTCATGGCTATACACCCAGAAAAAAATGAAAGATGTATTTTTAAAACTTGCTATGAAACAGAAGTTCACCCTTTGGATATAGACGAAGTTAAGTACTACACAAATGGTGAAAAAGGCATCATTGAACTCTATTTTCAAACAAACAATAGCATTACACTGTCCAAAATTATCTTTGAAAAGTTACGGTTTTATATTGGTAACAATGAACATATTTCAGACAATCTCTTTTTGCATCTTTTAAATGATGTGGAAAATATTGAAATGATTATTGATAAAAATATTCCATCAAAAAAAATCAAAAAAAATGCTATCAAAGCAGTTGGTTTTGCAGAAGATGAACAGATTTTACCTCCATCCAAAAATGTCTTCTCAGGATATATTTTGCTTCAAGAGTACTTCTGCTATCGTGATAAATTTCATTTTTTTGATCTTACAGGACTTGATATACTCCAAACATTTCCAAAAGAACTCTTGGAATCAAAATCATCTTTTAGCATAAAAATTACGCTAAATCAAAAATTACACATTACCAAACAATTAACGAAAGAGCATTTCAAACTCTACTGCACACCTATCATAAATTTATTTGAAACAGAAGCTGAACCTATACGCAAAACACTACAAGAGGAGTATGAAGTTAGACCCAGCGGTCTTAGCTATGAACACAGTGAAGTATACAGTATCAAAAGTACAAGAGGCTGGGACAGTAGAATCAATAAATATCATAAATATTTACCCTTTGAATCTTTTGAACATACCAATGAAAATACAGAATATTACTATACTAGAGTAAAGCTCTCTACAGATGAAAGTCGGACAAAAACATATATTCGCTTTAGTCCTCCTCAAGATATTTCGGGTGTCTACGAAGATGATGTAACTGTCTCTTTGGATATATTGGCAACCAACAGAGACCTCCCCTCTACTTTGGATGTAGGGGATATAAATCTTTCAACAGCAAAATCGAAAATATCCAATATAACTTTCCAAAATATTACTGTCCCTACAAAAAGTTACGTTCCCCCTATCAGGGGCGATTTTTTATGGAAAATTGTCTCTAATATGTCTTTAAACTATTTGGCATTAGACAATATCCAGACACTTCGATCAGTCATTGAAGCATATGATTTGATAGGCGCCAATGATGTACTACAAAAAAAACATACTGAATCTCTTCTCAACGGATTAGAAACTATATCTTACAAAACAACTGATATGATTTTCAAAGGCTTACCTATTCGAGGTGTAAGAATCAATTTAACACTTGATGCGAAAAAGTATTCTACGATAGGAGAAGCTTATATTTTCCTTAATGTGCTTAATGAGTTTTTCTCTCTTTATTGCACAATCAACTCTTTTCACAAACTTGAAGCAACAATAGATAAAAAAGCCAAATTTTCATGGGAAGCACGTATGGGGGAACAGATCTTACTATAGTGTCTCCTATTTTAGTCCCTCTTCTCTCATTCTCCACTCAATCAATGATATATCAAATTCTTCAAGCCCCTCATAAGTAAATTTATCACCGGCATTATAGGTGTTGTATGCAAAAGGATTTACTAATAGTCTCGCTTCATCCTTATGCCCTTGAGGAAGAAATGCTTGGTATGCCCCAGTTCTGGGCGCATATTGTTTAGCTTTATGTATATTGTCTCTTTTAACAATTTTATTAGAACAATCAACATGAAATATTTCATCACTCAAATCAACATCCTGAGGATATTTTAAAGCCAAAATAGTCTTTGCTATGTATCGTTGTACTTGATTGCCATATGTAATAATCTCATGTAAATTTTCTTGAGTGAACCTTTTGCCTGATAGGTAGCGCACACCTTTTTCAAATCGATTTTGATGTTTCTGCCACCATTGTGTTAGCAAAGCAGTATCAGGCAATGGCAAGTCATCTTCATAGAAGCTTGTCCAGGAGTCTTCTTTTTGTGTACGCATAAGAAGTTCTTCTTCCTCATCACTTAGAGGTTCCATGCGAGTTAGGTCTTCTTTCTCCAAATCAACACCTGTAATGATACTAAAGGCTTCGGCACAATATTTTGCATCTTCTATATTTTCCATCTGTTTCAGGAGCAAAGGAATTGCGTCAGGTAAACCTGCCATAGCCAAGTTGTAAGCCTTGATGCGTGATGAAGGTATTTTTTTTGATACTTCATGAAGTAACTCTAAGATATGCTCTTCTTTAACAACATGGTATAAGATACCTAAAGCATTTTTGAGATGTGGATTGGGACTAAAACAGAAGCTTTGCAAGGTTCTGTATGCTTGAGGTATTTGCAGTAAACAGCCTGCATGGGTAGCGTGATAACGTAGATTTTCATCTGGATGTTCAAGTGCTTTTTCTATCATTGATTTATATGTGTTTAATTTGTATTCCCCTATAAGCTGCATAATTGCTGCTTGTACTTCCGGTGCTTCATCTTCAATCAAAGTATTCATAACATCATCATGCAGAGTAATGTGTTGTTGTTTGAGTACCTCTATGGCACCTATACGCACCCAAGGGTTTTCATGCTGGATTAGTTCTTTTAGTAGTATTTTGGTACTAGCATAGCCCTCTTCTATGAGGGCATCGCTGAGTTCTATGGATTGTTGTTGTGTTTGTACAGACGCTATAGCAAGTGCTAATGCCTCTTTATCCTCACATACCAATCCTACATGTGCAGCGACATACACAGCACCCCAATCACTCATGTTTAAAGTACTTATCAGTGAATCCCCTGCTTTTTGAGACAAAATAAAGCACTCCATATAGGCATCAAGTCTCTCTTGAAGAGTATCTAAAGACTGTTGATTGAAAAGCGGGCTCTGTTTTGACTGATGAAGTAGAAACCATGCATAGGGAGCATCATGTTTGAGTTGAGATTTGATA
>JALWHT010000144.1 GCA_026983515.1 Sulfurovum sp. | reverse complement strand
ATTATTTTTAAGATTATAACAAGGAGAAAAAATGAAAACATGGCAATATATAACAACCAGCATCGTAACATCAATAGCACTTACAGGTTGTGGAGGTGGCAGTGATAGCGTTAGTGCTGCTTACAGTAGTGACTCAACAGATACAACCCAAACCGGAACATTTGTAGATGCACCGGTAGCGGGGCTTACTTATCAAACACCGAGTCTTAATGCTGAAACAGATGTTAACGGTCATTTTGAATATAAACCGGGTGAAAGTATAACGTTTAAACTCGGAGGGCTTAAGATAGGTTCTGTGGGTGGTGCAGGTTATGCAACACCCAAAAGCTTTGGCAGCACTACAGCAGCTGCTAACTTAGCATACATTCTTCAAAATATCGATACTGACGGTAATGCAACAAATGGAGTAATCATACTTCCGTCTTCAGATATCATAAAAACATACTTTTCACAATCTGATGTAAATACGCTTGATTTGGAAAACAATACAACTATTCAAACATTACTGCCTGGATTGAAAACCTATGTTGCATCGGAGTTGGATGTAACTTTACCCGATGTCAATATAACTGAAGCAGTTACCAATATGGATAATGCTATAGATACGTTTTTACTTAACAATGGATTTTCAATAGATTTTTTATTAAATAAAAGTTTTTATCTTCCTCATCAGTGGGGTGATGATCCAACATACATTGTTTTAGTTAAATTCTATGCTACAAAATCTTCTGTAACAATAGACAACATAACAGATGGTGCTACCAATACGCCGGGGGGTGTCAGTGTTGCAGACAACCGCCTTACCTGGACAGAAGATGGAGGTGAGGCTTTAGAAGTTGTAGATAAGACAGATAAAGGGCTGGTTGTTTTGGATGCTGGGAACCGATTACTCTTTTTTTATAATAGCGAGGATGATGCACAAGCAGCACTGAATTTTCAAAACAGCTTTACAAGTTCTATGATTGACGGTAAAACATTTTATCTTAATGTAAGAGATAATAGTATTTTTAAAAAATACAATATAAGCTTTGCATCAAATCAAATAACGATTACTTCCGAAGGCTTATCTGAAACTTATGACTATACTATTCAAAACGGTATTATACAGTGGACTGATCAAGAAGGAGATCAGGAACTTAGGCTTTTAGAACAAACCGATAAAGGTTTTGTCATTAGTGCTGAAACCTCAGTAGCTAACAGTATCACACCGGATTACGTGTTGTTATGCTACGCAGATGAAGCAGAGAGAGATACAGTTTATACAAAACTTCCCCACTAACTCCTTTTGTTCCCAATATCCCGTTGGGAACAGATATTCGCATTTAATTTACAAAAAATATTGCTTTCTTTACACTTGCGTTTTACATGAAAATATATAAGGATGGACATCCCTTCGATACCAATCAAAGCTTTGATTCTTCCTCAAACGGTGATTTACGCGGCTGCTTGCGGCGATTTATCCCCTCATACGCTTTTCCGTTGTCATAAAGGTTTCTGAAATCCTTTTCGAGTGAAACACCGGCCATTTTTTCAAACTGTTCAAATTCATCCTTGGAAACAATAAAAGAGATCTCCGTCACATGTACCATATTGTGTTTCGGATCATACTCTTCTTTTTGGAACGCTACATAAACAGCTTCAATATCTTCTTCCCCGGATGGTTCTTCTGCCTCTTTTCCAAGACGGTAACGCAGGTAGACCGGCTTTAGTCCCAGCTCTTCTATCTGTCGCACCTTCTCCTCTTTGGCTCTCTGTATCGCTTCATCACTGGCATCGGGATTGCGTAGCCCAAAGTAGTCTCCGATCAGGATGCGTTTAAAAGTTCGGCCCGGTGCTTCCTCTTCGTTTTTATCTTTTTCTTTTTTCCCAAAAATACGTTTCAACAACCCCATCATCACTTCCCATTTTTCTTTAATAATACCATATTCCTGCCGTTATCTGCAACATAGGTACATCCGTGCATTGCGGCAAGCCGTTTAAAAGTTTTCGGGGTAAAAAAAACAATATGTGTCGGATCCTTGTGGTAATACCAGTTTTTGAACGATTCAAGATTTCTGGGATGAAACTGTGTCTGAATTGCAAGATATCCGCCTGGATGCAAACACTCTACAAGTGAATCGAAAACTGTTTTAGGATCATGCAGATGCTCAAAGACTTCGGTAGAGACAACAAGGTCATATTTTTTACTATCATACGATGCATCGGGATGATAGATAGGATCATAGACATCCGTATCAATATTCATACTATTTAATATATTTGCAAGCAATGTACTTCTTCCACATCCAAAATCAAGTGCCGTTTGCACATTCCCTACATGGGGAAGGAGAAAATCCAAAAAACGCTGAAAATAGGCTCTGTACCCTTCGTCATTCTCATCATTGTTGTGCAGATCATAGCGTGCTTTCTGTTCAGTAATGCTCCGGTAGCACTCCGGAGATTTGAAGATCACCTCACAGCCGTCGCAGCAGTAGTATCGGATAGCACTTTTCTCGTCTCTGAAGCTTTCGGTACTGCTTCCGCATATATGACACGTCAACACTTCTCCTTTGTGAACGACTTCTAATGAGTGTTATGTTACTATTTATCCAGTTAAACTTGACCCAAACTTTTTAGCAGGAAACCCATGAAACGACGCGAATTTCTAACCACCACAGCCATCGGTGCCACGGCATTGGCCGTAAGCGGCTGCCACAGAGCCGAAGAGAAGTCCAGTGGGGCTTCAGCAAACATTAACAGAGGCAAAAAAGTTACCCTCAAACTTGCCACCTCCTGGCCGGCACACTTTCCCATCATGGGAACCGGTGTGGACCGCTTCGCCAAACGGTGCAGCGAACTCAGCGGTGGGACACTGGAAATCAAAGTTTTTGCAAAAAACATACTCGTACCTGCCATGCAGGTTTTCGATGCCTGTTCGGCTGCCCAGATAGACGCTTTCCACTCCGGTGTCTACTACTGGAAAGGCAAAAATCCTGCCTTCTCCATCTTTGGCGGCATGCCGCT
>JALWHT010000143.1 GCA_026983515.1 Sulfurovum sp. | reverse complement strand
GTATTCTATATACTCTTTATAGGAGAGTTTCGCCAAAGCGAACTCTCCAGAGATGCTACTTTTGAAAAAGTAGCCAAAACGGGCGGTAGGGGAAGAAGTCAGGCTTTACACCCAAACCCCACGAAAAACGCAAAATATAGCGTTTTTTTTACACCCAAACCCCACGAAAATCGTTTTTTTTTACACCCAAACCCCACGAAACACCCCCATTTTTACACCCAAACCCCACGAAAAACACCCTTTCTCTAAAGAGTATTAAAGACCTCTAAAGTCTTTAATAGCCTCTTTTCGCTTTAGCGAACGAGGCTATAAGGGGCAGTGGGGAGAAGAAAAGACGACTATCAAATAGAATACAAAGTGCTTGAAGGAATTAAAATATTCCACCCTAAAAATCAACCAACTCTATTTTAGGGAACTAATTTAATAGTAATAGGGAACTAATTTAATAGTAATAGGGAACTAATTTAATAGTAATAGGGAACTAATTTAATAGTAATTTCGGGGTTTTGGTATATATTCTTATATAAATCTCTTATGAGATTTGTATAAGGAGAAGCCCCGATTTTAATCGGGCTTCTCTGCAAATGCCCTACTTTTTAGAAAAAAGTAGCCAAAACTGGGCAGTAGGGGAAGAAGTCAGGGCTTCATTTTGAATGGGCGAGACTCTATCAGCTTTACGGCTCTTTTTGCCTCTCTTTCGCTTAGATTGTTTTTTGCCATCGCAATTAGATCGCCGGCGATCTCTTCGCCCTCTCCTTTTTGCTTGAAATAATTAACGAGTGTTTTACCAAGCAGACGATAGAGATCGTCAGCATCTTTCTTCTTCTTCTCTCTTAACTCCGCTTGCAGTCTCTTTGTCTCTTCTGCCAACCTTTGCAGTCTCTCTTCCATTGTAAGCTTTCTTGCCATATGTGTAACTCCTTTTTTCTTGCCATTGTAGCATATATGCAACACACTTCTCTCCCTACTGCCCCTCCCCTTGACAACCATAGGGGAGTTTTGCTATCATATACAAAGTTGGAATTATAAGGAAATAAGCGAGACTACTCAAAGGTAAACCTTTGACCTGTCTCTTGCAGGAGGGGAGACCCCTCCTAACACCACCCCTGCGGGCTTCGCCCTTGCCACACACAGCTAATGGAGATTGTGAAAATGAAACTTTTTAGACCGACTGGAAATGTGAGAGTGATTGAGATGAAATATCCCGAATTGGAGTTCCCTCCGATGAGAGAGAATAGAGACCCCAACGAGGTGTATATTTCCATTCCAAAGGAAACGGGAAAAATAAAGATCGAGCAGATCGAGCAGATCGAGTTGGAGCTTGTTCCCGAAACAGTCGATTATATTATGAACAATAAAGGCGGTGGAACACTTGAGAGAATAAGGCAACTTATTCTGCATCTGTTCAACCACCGATACTATACTGATCTTGATCTCTTTGGACTGATGCGAAACGCAGACGATGAACATATCGAACTGGCGATGAACATCATAGAGAGCTGTTCATTGAAGTATGGCGACAGTTGTTTCAAGATGATAGATGATCTTGCACCCAAGATGATCGACAGATTTGGATATGCCGACAGGGAGGAGAAAGAATGAGAACCATATCCGCCAAAGTAGATGATGAACTCTATGAGACAGCCAAGCGAGTGGCAGAAGCCAACGGCTTGACCGTCTCAAAGATGCTCAAACAAGCCTTTACCAGTGCGACAATCAAAGACACTTCATCTGAACAAAAGCTACTGCAGGAACTCAACCGCATTGGCAATAACTTAAACCAAATCGCCCGATATGTCAACACTAAAAAGGTACTTGATAGACAAGTCCTTGCCAGTCTTGCCCGTATCGAGAGCGACCTCAAAGAGTTGCTATGAAAGAGATCATAGCGACAGAGCAAATCTTTTCACCGATCAGCAACGGCAAACCCGTAGCCATTCGATACCACTATGCAGACGGTACGACCGCAGAGCGTCCAGTAGTCAAGGATATCGACAGAGCAGACCTGCCCAAGCCGGTGCAGGACGCTATCAAGGCAGTTGAGGACAAGTTCAAATGATCGCCAAGACCTTCAAGGGTGGACGTACTTCAAGGGGAGCGAGAGCTACTATCGCCTACTTGCTTAACGAGCGAGTAGGCGAGGGTACAGCCAAAGTCCTGCGAGGAGATAGTCAACTTACCCAAGCCATTATAAACAAGGCAGAGAAGAAACAGAAGTGGAGCTGGAGTAGTGGGGTACTCTCATTTGAGGAGCTTATCGAGGACAGAGAGAAGCTTGAAGTGATAATGGACGATTTCGAACAGACTTTCTTTGCAGGGCTTGACAAAGACCAGTACAACATTTTATGGGTACTCCACGAGGACAAGGAGAGAACAGAACTCCACTATATAGCACCACGAATGGAGCTTAGTACAGGGCTAAGTTATAACCCGTACTTCGTGAAGAGAGATTTTGCCAAAAAGGATCTTTGGCAGGAGTACACGAACTTGAAGCACGGTTTGAGTAGCTACAAGGATAGCCGAGAGGTTACTCCCCGACCCCCAAATTGGAGAGAGACTGCTAAGAAAAAGGACATTCGCCAAGCCTTTGATGATGCCCTGCTGCCACTTGTGACAGAGGGCATTATTACAAGCCGTGAGGAGCTGATCTATCAGCTTGAAGAGTGGGGCTTTGAGCTGAATAGAACGGGGAAAGAGTACATATCCGTTACTGATAAGAACGGCAAAAACCACAGATTAAAAGGACATATATATGGAGAAAGTTTCACAAGTTGGGGAGCAGTTGAAGAGAAGATCGAGAGAGAAAGAAGAACAGTTGCGAACGGAGTTCAAAGAGAGCTTACAGCGGTTAGAGCAGAGCTTGACCGAATTATCGAGCAACAAGTTCACACAAATCGAGAGCGATATAAGCGAGAAGATCGGGAAGATAGAGAAGTTCGGAAAAGAGAAGATACAGCGGTTGGTCAACGCAAATCACAAACTCTACAAGGATACGATCACGGCAGAGAAAGAGGA
>JALWHT010000142.1 GCA_026983515.1 Sulfurovum sp. | reverse complement strand
TCCCCTATTCTGTTAGAATCCACACTTATGCCTTCAGTTTGTCAAGACAGTGGATAGTTCCGGAAAGATAGCTTTCACCGTAAATTGCCATATGCACCAAATAATAGTAAAGCTGATAGAGCGGTACTTTGGTCTCATAAAAATCATCGCTTAAAGAATACTCGTGTGTGTAATATTCCCAAAACTTTTCACCAAATGTATTGAACATCACGATGAATGCAAGCTCTACCTCTCTGTCGGCAAAATAGAGTGCCGGGTCAATCAGAACAGCACCGTTCATATTAAATAGTATATTCCCACGCCACAAGTCTCCGTGTATCAAGGAAGGGACGATCTTGCGCATGTCGATACGTGTGTAGAGTTTACTGCAAAGCATCTCTATGCGTTCCAACTGCCGCTTTGGCAGAAGCCCCTGACCATAACAGTGTTTGGCCATAGGTATTATCCGCATCTGGGCAAAAAAAAGTGCCCAGTGGTATTGCGTCTGCTCATTTTTCTGCTCAAAGGCGCCGATAGTCGTATCGTACCAGTACCCGTACATGTGTGTGTCATTGCCTACAGCATGCAGTTTTAAAAGGGTTTCCGCCGCCATTGTCTCCTGCATGGAGGCACATACATTCTCTTCTTCAATATACTCCATCAGAAGATGCGTTTGAGAAACATCGATAACCTGTGGTACCCTAATGCCATATTTTTTAATATCTAAAAGCATTTTCGCCTCGGTTTCAAGCCTGTCAGAAGGTGCTGCGGTTTTCAGCAAATAACGCTCTTTTTCAGTTTCAAGCCTGTAAATAGGACCTATTTGTCCATGCACAATGAGGGAGGTATCCAGTACTTTTTCGTTTAAAATATCTGATAAGCAGGCCGTATCAACCATTACCCAATATCCAACCCGTCCCAAAACTCATCATAGTCCAGGTTGGTCATAGAGGCATCTTCTTCTATACCCTTTTCTATCAGTTTCTGCTGCTCTTCTTCAAAATAGCGCTGGAGTGCTTCTTCGAGTATTGTATTGATATCTTTGTTCAGCAGTTCGGAAAAAGCCTGCAGATTATCGACTGTATCAGGTTTAAGTTCAATGGTAAAATTTTCCATTACGCCCTCGCTCTATTGATCGTTTTTTTCACTTTCGCAACCTCCTTCTGAGCTTCAAAGGCCAGTGCCTGGGGAAGAGAGCACTCTTCCTGAAGCAGTTTGAGCGCCTTGAGCTCTGACTCCATATCAACATAACCTATCTCTACATGCATTAAAAAACGGTCTTTCTGTGCTTCAATATTGTCCGCCATCGAACGTACCATGCGGGTTTTTGCAAGCCCGGGCAGCCCTTCAACAAGTAAATTGCCGTCATCTGTTCACCCCTTTTTGAATCATGCAAATATTGTACCAAAATCTTAAAATAAAAAACTTGCACTGTAGGTACAACTTACGGATTTATGCTATACTATAATTAATAGTGGTCAGGACTCGTCAAAGCAACTGTAACACCATAAAGAAAGAAAGCAGGAAGCGCATCATGAAACAAAAAATTGCATACTTTTTCATAGTTTGTGGTACCACTGTGCTGTTCGCCGCTCCCGCAGATGACTATGTGATCACCGTCAAAACAGACAATCCCGGTGTATCCAACAGTAATGAGTTCACCATTCCCATTACCCGGACAAGCGGTAACGGCTACAATGTAGACTGCAACAATGACGGTATAGACGAAGCTACAGGCATTACCGGGAACAGTGACTATACCTGTGTCTACAGCAGCGCAGGCACCTATACCATCCGTGTCAAAGACAACAACAATGCAGACCGTAAAGGTTTTCGTCGTATCCGTTTTTATGTAAACAGTACCACCCAAACCGATGCAGAAAAACTCATTGAAATCAACCAATGGGGAACTGAAGTGTGGTCCAGTATGGCTTCTGCATACCGGGGAGCGGTCAACTTGACCTCCACACCGACTGATACACCTGATCTTTCTGAGGTCAGCAGCCTACGGGCGATGTTTCAGGAATGTGCCAATGCCGATATCAAAACAGCCGGATGGGACATATCCAACATTACCAACCTCTCCTATATGTTTCGCAATGCAGCCAGTGCCAACCCGGATGTCAGCGGATGGAACACAGCCAATGTCACACGAATGGATGCCATGTTCTGGGGTGCAACACAGGCAAACCCGGATGTCAGCGGATGGGATACAGCCAATGTTACAAAGATGAACAATATGTTCCGCAATGCGGTCAATGCAAACCCCGATGTAGGCGGATGGGACACAGCCAACGTCACTACGATGTATGGGATGTTCTATGGTGCAAGCAGTGCTACACCAGTGACAACAACCAACGGCAATATTTGGAATACGTCCAGTGTCACCAACTTTGCCTATATGTTCCAAGATGCACCTCTTGCAAACCCTGATACAGGAGGATGGAATACTTCGAGTGCAACAACGATGCGGGCCATGTTTAAAAATGCATCAGCCGCGACACCAAATACGGGCGGATGGGATACGTCCAATGTAACAACAATGCGAGCCATGTTCCGCGGTGCTGTCAGTGCCAACCCTGATGTAACAAACTGGGATGTCAGTCAGGTTAGCTCTATGCTCAGTATGTTTAACGGTGCGACACATGCCAACCCTGACGTGACCAACTGGGATGTTTCCAGTGTAACCACGATGGCGAGCATGTTTCAAGATGCCGTTGCTTTTGACCGCAATCTCGAATACTGGGATGTCAGCAATGTTACAAACTTTGTCAACTTTCTTACGGGTGCAAAACTCTCGACTTACAATTATGACGCTTTGCTCAAAGCATGGCAAAACCTTTCACTGAGCAGCGATGAACGGTTTGATGCCGGCAACAGTACCTACTGTGACGGAGAAACTGCGAGACAAAACATTATTGATACCTACAACTGGGATATTCGCGATGCAGGAAAACACTGCCCTGCCCCCTGTGAGGAGGTAGAACGCCATCTGAGTGCCATGCACTGGACGCTTATCAGTATTCCCTGTGATACAGGCAGCAACGGTGTAGAGGCTCTTATGGGCAATGCACTCGGTACCTACGGTGACAATGCCGACTGGGTAATGTATGAGCAAACCGGTGCTGATGACTACATCGGTACCAACACGCAAAAAAGAATGCTTGACAGTACAGACCCGGTACAGCCGGGGAAAGGCTACTGGATCATCAGTGCCCAGGATGCAAATCTGACTATCGATACAACTCTTAACGGACTGAACTACACCACAGTACAGCCTGCCTCCAATCTTGGCATATCGAGCAGTGTGTTTGATGACCTCAACCTGACCCGATTACCGGATTCTGACAGTGCAAACAGTAAAAAGATCATGATGGGGAACCCTTTCCCCAAAAAAATGCAGCTCTCCGACATCTACTTTTCCCACGGAGGTACCAGCGGCAGCTACAACCCCATGAGCACCGACAGCAACAGCCCCAATGCCCCCTATATACAACCAACAGTATATACCTATGAACATACCGGTACCAGCAACACGAATTATGTTGCCATTACCCCGGACACACCGGGATTTACAGACCGCATCGATCCGATGGTCGGCTTTTGGATGCTTCTAAAGAGCGGACAGACAGGCAGCAACTATTTAACCTTCCCGTATGAAAAATAGCCATACAAATGAAAAAACGGTGCCTTGCACCGTCGTTTAACCCCGCCTTTTTTCATATCTGAGGCATACGCCTACTTCCCAAACAGATAGATCAGTCCCGGAAAGAGTACAATAATCAAGAGAGCTACAAGCTGCAGTGCAATAAACGGAATGACCCCTTTGTAAATAGCACCTGTAGTTACTTTGTCCCCCGCAGCACCCTTGAGGTAAAAAAGTGCGAAACCAAAGGGCGGCGTAAGAAAGCTTGCCTGCAGGTTCATGGCGATAAGTATGGCAAACCAGACCGGGTCGATGCCGAAACTGGCTACAATAGGTACAAGAATAGGCACGACCACAAAGGCAATCTCGATGAAGTCGATGAAGAAGCCAAGCAGAAAGATCACTGCCATGGCAATGAGAATAAACATCCACTTGTCACCGATCTCTCCGGTAAAGAAGTGCAGCGCCATATCTCCGCCGCCAAGTTCGTTAAATACCAGTGAAAAGGCTGTCGCACCAATGAGTATCATAAAGATCATTGCCGTCAGTTTGACCGTTTCCACCGCTGCATAGCGCAGCAGTTCAAAGCTCATGACCCTGTTGTAGGCTGCCAGTGCCATACCGCCAAGCACACCGATGGCTGCCGATTCTGTAGGAGATGCGATGCCGGCAAAGATGGAGCCCAGCACCGCACCGATGAGCAGCAGCGGCGGAATGATGGCTTTGAACGCACTCTTTGCCACCACAGCATAAGGCTCGTCAGTAACAATGGCCGGTGCGGCATCTTTTTTCAGCCACGCAAATCCGAGAATGTACACAATGTACAAAACAATCAGCAGCAATCCCGGCACGACTGCCGCTTTGAAAAGATCGCCAACACTCAGGTGCATCTGATCCCCCAGGACAATGAGTACAATGGAAGGAGGGATCAGCTGCCCCAGTGTACCACTTGCCGCAATGGCACCGCTTGAGAGTGCCGGAGAGTAGCCCTGCTTGAGCATCAACGGCAGGGCAATAAGGCTCATCATCACTACCGAGGCCCCTACAATCCCTGTACTTGCAGCCAAAATGGCACCTACCAGCACCACAGAGACGGCAAGCCCTCCCCGTACTGATCCAAAGAGTTTTCCCATGGAATGCAGCAACTCTTCCGCCATCTTCGACTTTTCGAGAATCAAGCCCATAAAAATGAACAACGGTACCGCCATCAGTGTCACATTGCCCATAATACCGTAGGTGCGGTACGGCAGCATCTCCAGTACATGCAACCCTACCTCATCGGAGATAAGTGCAAAAAAGAGCGCAACACCGCCAAAAACAAATGCCACCTGAAAACCGCTTAAGAGCAAAAAGAGTGCCAAAGCAAACATCAAAAAGACAGGATCGACCCAAAATGCCATACGGTGGTACCACGCCGCATAGATAAGCCCGCCAAGCAGCGCGACAACACCCAGCACACGCCAAAGCACTCTTTTGTTTTCAAGCTGATGATATGCCTTGAGTATTTCACTCAGTCCCTGCAACATCAGCAATATAAACGAAAGGACCAACACACCCTTGATGAACCAGCGCGCACCGAGTCCGCCGGGATCGGGAGAAACTTCATGCTGAAGGTAGCTCTGAAGCGCCATATCATAGGCATCGGCAGAGAAAAGCACGGCAAACGGCAACAGCAATAGCAGCATGGAAAGTATCTGAACAATCATTTTCGTATCATGAGAATAACGCTCGAAGAAAATATCGACCCGTACGTGCTTGCCATGCTTGAGCGCATAGCTGAGCCCCAACAGAAACACCATATCGTACAAGTGCCACTCCATCTCCTGCAAAGCGATCGAGCCTGCAGAAAAAAGGTAGCGCATCATGGCATCATAGGCTACCAGAAGTGAAAGAGCAACAACCAGTACAGCAGCAAAAAGTCCGGCATATTTACTGATACGGTCAAGGTAATATGAAATATGCATTTAAAATCCTGAAAAAGTATGAATTAACCCACAACAACCATATTCTTACCCTTTTCTTTGGCAAGATAAAGCGCTTTATCTGCCCTCTCCAGTAAGGAATATACCGTATCGTTTTCTTTGGATGTTGCAACACCAAAACTGACAGTAAGATGTCCAACACCGTCAAAAACGTGCTTGTCTACCGTCTCTCTTATACTTTCGATTCTTTCTACAACTTCTTCCTGCTTGCTGCAGTTGAAAAGCATGAGAAACTCTTCTCCTCCCCATCTGGCGAACAGATCATTGTCCCGCAGCTGACTGCTGACCAAATCGGCGAATTCTCTCAATGCTCTGTCCCCGACAAGATGCCCGTAACGGTCATTGATCGTTTTAAAATTATCAATATCAGCAATGACCAGTGTTACAGACTGGTCATACGCCAGTGCTTCTGCCAGTTTTTCATCAAAGAAGGATTTTCGGTAAAGTCCGGTCAAAGGATCACGGTTGATCTTCTCTTCAAGCACACGATTGATATCGCACAGTTTCGTTATTTTTGAGAAGGTAAACAGTTTATAGGTTTTTTCCAAGAGGGTAGCCTTGACAAGGAACGTGTCTTCGCCTATTGTCAACTCTTTCTCTTCCTCTCTTGCATATTCGTAAAGTGCATCAAAACTGCTGACAGGAAGAGAAGTGATCGAAAAGTTGTTTTCATTTCTCTCTTTCAGTTCCTCCAGACTTTTCAAACTGAAATAGTCAAGAAATTTCTTGTTGGCATATTCAATCTTGTTGTTACTGGTCACGACAAGAAGGTTGTTTTGACTGTCAAGAATCTTTTTGATGGTATTGAAAAGCAGCTGATTTTCATTGCTGTACTGCAGCAGCTCCAGTTTCGACAACGTAATCTCAGTGGTATTGTGAAGCAGTATCAGTACCTTGTCTTTACTGTAGTGTTCCAGATGGATGTCAATGTAGTAATCGTTTTTATACACGGTTTCAAGCACACACCGGCTTTTTTCATCTTCCAATACCGTTTCGATCCGGTCTTCATATCCTACGATTTCCGGTAAATAGTCCCGGATATCATCCCCCCGATGAACCATTTCGCCAAAATATCTGGTGATATTTTCAGATAAGTCTGTTATCTGATATGTCTTATCGATCAGGATGTATTCAAACACATCCTGTGAAAGAATGGCATTGAGAATGATCTGAATATTTTTCATAGCAGTATATCCTTCGCCAGGGTACTAAAAAGCTGATTTACATGCTCACCTTTTTTTGCAGATGTCAAAACCCCTTCCGGTACCATATGAAAATGTCCCAGCTGCTGTGGTGTCAGCAGGTCTGATTTATTGTAGGCAACAACATATTTCCCGTCAGGATTCACCGCTTTGAAACGCTTGATGTGTTCTTCAAGGTTCGCCATCGTCTCTTCTCTATTACAATCCGCAACGATAATAGCACCGCTTGCACCGACCAGGTACTGTTCCGGTATCCGTTTCTGGGGTGTCGCACCCTCCACATCCCAAATAATCAATTCACACTCAAGTGAACCGACAGGCAAACACTTTTTTGATATTTTTACCCCGATGGTTGTTAAATATTTGTCATCAAACGTATTGTCAATATAACGCCTGATAAGGCTTGTCTTTCCAACATTGAAATCGCCGAGCAATAGAATTTTTTTTCGTATCATATGTTGTACTAAGCCTTGTTAAAATACTGTATTTTTCTCTAAAAATACGTTTTAGATACCTTTCTTTTATAGAGGGAAATAATTGATAAATTTTATCGTTATGTTATAAAAATGAGCTGATTTTTAAAGCAAGGCACTTTTTATCACCTAAAGTATAGTACTAAAATATACCCTTTTTATTAGAAATAAAAATAACAGACATTGACTATCAACCTTTCTGAAACTCAATCTTCCCCAATACATGCCTAAGATCTTTACCTTTATCTTTATCATGCCAATATACAACAAAATCAACTTCAATATTTTTAATTTCATAGCCATGTGCAAATAATACGTTAAGCTTTTCTTGAAATCTTTTAGAAACCTGCCCAACAATATTATTTTGATAGTACATTTGAAAAATATCATACTTTGATTTACGAAACTGCAGGGAATTACCTGCAATTATTTTAAGATTATTATGATTTTGTGCTCCATCAAAGCCTAAATGTATATCTGAAAGTCCCATAACCATAATCACTATATCTTCATCAGGCTCAATTTCTGTTTGTAAGTTTCTTTCAATAAGGTTCTCATAAGAGATATTAAAATGCTTATCTCCCCTATAAAAAATTGTCAACCTATTCTTAGCCCGTGTCATACCAACATAATAAAGCCGCAAATCCTGATCATTTTGTATAGGTTTTTGTGCAACCATAATCACAGTATCAAATTCTAAGCCTTTTGATTTATGTATTGTAGAAACTGTTACTTTTGCACCATCTCTCTCTAAAGCATCAAGATCAAGTTCTTCCAACCATTCCATCCAAATCGATATAGAAAGATTTTCACTCTCATTTAAAAAACCATATACAATACGTTTAAGTAACGGAAGATTTTTGGAACCTTTAAAAATATTTTCACTCTTTTCCAAAGCTTCTTCAAAATGCTGTTTGCTATATGTTGTACTGTTTTTTGCTACTTTGTTTAAGAGCCATTCAAAAATACGAACTTCATCAATATTTTTAACTTCAAATCGTGGACGATCAATCAAATATCGTGCATTGATACCTTTTTTATGTAGTTGTGAGTAAATTGCCATTACCTCATCATTTGTAAATGCAAGAATGGCAAGATCATCCGTCTCCGTTAACACCTCTAAGGCATGATGAACTGCCGGATATAGTAAATGCGTACCGCTATATCGAATTAATTCAACTTTTGTACCGCTTTCTCTATGTGCGTACAACGGACTACTTTTTACTCTTTGTGATGCCTGAGCAATAAACGATTCTGCATATTTTACAATGCTACCGGTACTTCTATAGTTTTTTAATAAGTTATATTCGGCAAAAGATTTTTCCTCTTCTTCTATATTTCTTAAAGAAAGTTCCTTTTTAAATCGATTGAAAAATTGAACATTTGCACCTGCATATTCCATAATACATTGATCATCATCCCCGACAATAATCAGACGCATATCCGGATTTACTTGAGCGATTGTAATAATAAATCTATAAGCATCTTCATTAATGTCTTGATACTCATCTATCACTAATGCTTTTAAATATGGTAGTGTCATTGCACCTGATTGTATCTGTTTGGTAGCTTCAATAATAGCATTTTTCAATACTTCACTGTTTCCACTTTCAACAGTACGTCCTATCAGTTTTAATGCATATGCATGAAATGTATTGATCTCCATATCATAGACAGACTCACCTATTAAATGATAAAGACGCATACGAAACTCTCTAACGGCTGATCTTGAAAAAGTCAGCATCATAAAGTGTTCGGGGCGTACATCTTCAGTAAAGACCAATGAGGCAATTTTATGCACCAAAACCATTGTTTTTCCACTTCCGGGACCTGCCATAATCATAAATGCATATGATGAATGATCCTCAATGATATGTTTCTGTTCATCACTAAGCTTATCAAATATCTGTTTGTATCGACGTATTGTAATGGGTCTTGAAAGTGCCTCTTTTATGAGCTTATAGCGCCGTTTAAAAGCATCATATTTCAATGTAAAATAATCCTGAAGGAACGTTGATGCTTCTTTGGGGTTATGCAACAGTTTATTGGCATATTCACCCATAATATGCACACCTTCTGTTTTTAGACGATAATAGGGTTCCAAACGGTTTTTATAGTCTTGTTTTGTATAGATTTTATTCTTTTTTTCCATCAATGCAAGACGCTCTATCTGCATTGGTGCATAATGGATAAATCTACCTCCTATCAAACGGATCAGCTTGTGTCTATGTAAAAAGAGTAATCCTCTATCTATCTCTTTTAAGGAGAAATTACCTATTTTACTTTTTAACTTTACCAAAGAAACTCCAACGGTATTATCTTCTTGTTTTTGTTTTAAGAGCTCTTTTAGTAATGTTTCCAAAAGCATTTGACGTTTAGACAATAATGCACGAAATTTTTCTTTATGAACAAACTTATATTGCCAAAGATTTTGTTGTCTATTGATTCTACTAAAACTAAAATGTCCTCTACTACGCCATCCTTTAATGATTTCTAAAATATGCTCCGTTTCATTACCGTTGCTGATCTCAGCCTGTATAAGATATTCATTGAGCTCTTTTATCGTTACCATATCTCCCAGATGATGAAGTAGATACTCTAAAAGTTTCATTTCTATTTGAAAAAGAAACTTAAGTTTTTGGATATCAGACACTATCATTTCAATAGACATATCCTTGCTATCACCCACTATGCCAATATCAATAAATTCATTGAGAATTAAAGCAACTTTTTCTCTCTCAATACCAAGTATCATCGCAATATCATCTATCTGGATGGGTGTATCTTTTCCTTTTCCAAAAATACGATTAAGTATCTCAATATACTGCCATTGATCCTCTTTATTGACTCCTTTGTCTTCAAGATATTGATAAAGCTTTTCACGGCTATCTGAAGCAACAGAATCACCAAAATAGCGTACTCTGTTTCGTCCTCTACGAATATATCCCTCTCTCTCCAGCTCTAAAAGTATTGTTTTGATTTTTGTATTGTAATCATTACCGGTATCTTCAGTATCCCAGCCGGCTTGATGGGCTAACTCTTTGGTACTAAGTATAATATTTCGTGAAGGATGATTTTTGATAATACGAAAAATAGCATTTATCTCTGAAACCGTTATTTTACTGCGTCTTAATGTTTGAAAATGCTTATCCAAATCTGACTCATCATATAGTATGGGACATTGTGCAACCAAGTCCTGATCTCTTGCTCCACGTCCGGCTTCTTGTGAATAGTTTTCCAAAGAATCAGATGGCTCATAATGTAAAACTTGTGTGATATCAGGTTTATCTACCCCCATTCCAAAGGCCGTTGTAGCGACTATTACTTCAATTCTATTCAAAATATAATCTTTTAAAATTTTCATTTTTTCTTGAGATTCTATCTTTGAGTGAAATGATCTAACACTTTTACCCGTATCAAGTACAAGTTTTTCAGCAATTTCATCACACATTTTTGTAGAAGTCGGGATATAAACCAGCGTAGAACCTTTATGCTCTTCAATCAATTGTAGTAAGGCTGTATATTTTTTCTTTTGAGGTGCATCAATAGCCCTATACTGAAGATTATTTCTCTCCGGTTTTGCCAGATACTCACCCAAATCCAATCCTAATCCGTCTTTAAAATAGTTTTTTATATCTTCAATGACACCCGGCTTTGCAGTTGCGGTAAAGCACGATATCGGGATATGTTCTTGAAAAGGTTTTTTATCGATTAGATCTTGTACAAAATCACAAATATAGTAATAATCCTGTCTAAAATCATTTCCCCAAGTAGAAAGACAGTGCGCTTCATCCACAACAAACCTTTCAACATAACGATTTTTTAAAATTGAAAATATTGTATTGGAGCGTAAAGATTCCGGTGCAATATAAAGAATGTCTGCAACCCCGTTAATCACTTGTTCTATTGACTCTGCTCTCTCCTGTGGAGTCATAAAGCCACTAATAGCTACTGCACGATAATTTGCAATTTTTGATTCAAAACTTTTAATATGATCTTCTATCAATGCTTGCAGTGGTGAAATGACGACAGTTAACGATTTATATTTGGATGCTTGAATAATAGCAGGAAGCCAAAAGGTAAAGGTCTTCCCTCCTCCTGTAGGCAAAATGGCAAGAAAAGATTCTCTTCTAAGCGATGCTTCTACAATCTCACGTTGAGAAAGCGTATTGGAACCAAAAAGTGAAGGATTGAGTTTTGGGAAAAAACGAAACTCCCCAAAACCAAAAATCTCTTTAGATATTGAACCAAGCATATCGGATAATTCTTCATAATTAAAACAAAGCTGACGCTGCTTTTCTACAATGTGTGGATAATCAAATAAAACTTTGGGAGGATGTGCTTTTATCTCTATGTATGGTGTCAAGAGTGCAAGAATATAAGCAAGTTCTACAGGAGAGGTTTCTATCATCTCTGCAAGATATGCTTTGTTAGAGATTGCCTCTGTATATTCAGCAGCAATATATGCCGACAATGCATCTGAAGATAATTTTTCTAATGCTACAAACTGTGATAAATAACTAAAAAAAGCCTCAAACTTAACATCATTGTAAAGCAAACTATATAAAATTTTTTGTAAAGGTCTCTGCATCTGCATATAACGTTCTACCGTACGCTCTAAAAGCAACTCTGTTAATTCACAGTCTTTTACAGGATCATTTTTAAAATCATCTTCATTTTTATAGGCTTTTGGCAATGCATGATGTGTATATTCATTAAAAAAAAGTAAAGAAACAGGTAGGGTATCGATCACTGGAAACTGTTTAAGTTCCGTATATAGTTTACTATGCTTTTTAATTTTTGGAAGATCGTGTTCTAAAATATTGTGTCCACATAAATATGAAATATCTGAACACAATGTCATAAAATTAGCAATATGTTGTGGTGAAGAACTTTGATAGGATTTTTTCTGATATACAACACCTATTTCATAAATCCGTTTACCTTGAAGGTCTGTCTCAATATCAAGAAAGAGTATATGTTTTTTCATACTCACTTCCAATAGGTATCCAACCGCTTAAACCAGCCTCTTCTCCAACGTTCCTCTCCCCGTGACGGCGGTGAATTTTTAATTCGACGTGAAAGCATCGCCTTAGCTGAGTTTGCGAAGGCTTTGTATTTGTCAGGGTTGTACTTGTCAAAATGTTCAAGCACCTGCAGCAGTCCCCACCCCTGCCCTTTATAGCGTTCACTCTCAAGTGTACCTTCTCCTTTGAAATTGGTATAGTCAATGAGAATGTAGAGTCCCTTTTCATCAATACTGCCGTCTT
>JALWHT010000141.1 GCA_026983515.1 Sulfurovum sp. | reverse complement strand
AAATCTCACTGTTCATCTCCTTTTTGGGATTCCATAAATATTTCGGCATCGACCGCCTCAATACCACGACTGAGTGCCTCTTGAGCCATCAGCCCGGCTGCTTTGTCTGAAAGCAGTTCTTTCTCTTCGCTGTAACAGCGGGCCGAACAGACGCCGCAGCTTGGGCTCCTGTCTTTTCCTACAAAGAGTGCGATATCCGGATGCCGGTCAAAAAAAGCTTTGGCATACGTCATTACCGGCTCTGAGAGGTCTTCTCCTGTAGCATTTGAAAGTGCCCGTACCCCATTCCCTGTTGCCACAAGATCCATGGTCGGCCGTGGGGTACCAAAAGCGTCATCTTCAGGGCAAAACGGCAGCAACTGCACATCTCCAAGTGCTTCAAGCAGGACATCATTACGGTTGTCACGTCCGTCATAGCGGCATGCTTCGCCAAGCAGGCAGGCGGAAATAGCTACTTTTTTCATTTAGAAAAGAAAGAGCAGCAGGTAGACCCAGATGCCTGTCAATGAAGTAAGTGCAATACCAATGAAGGTACGCACCCCCGCTTTTCTGTGCGCATCGGAACCCACTCCCGGCAAAATACCCCCACGGCGGTACTCCCGCCAGGCACGCAGCAGTGTGGACGCCCAAATACCCAGTGTGACAGTGGCAATCAAAATGTGTATTACCAATACAACAAAAAGATAGTTGTGCGAAACATGGGTATTCTGTACAAACGTTTCATATCCGCCGCCAAGGCGTACACCGTACTCGAAGTAGCCCACCACGATCAACGAGACAATAAAAACGATACTCTGAGTGATAGCATGAAGCGTATAGTATCCCCTGCGTGCAAAGGCAATAGCCACTCCCACAAGCAGCGGCAACAGTGCTACTACAAGGGTGACAAAATCCATAAAAAAGGGGGCTTTGGTACCCAGGAAGCCCGGCTGAAACATATAGCCCATATTTTTTCTTCTCCATTCTTTCTTGGTGCGTGGTTACGCACTCTACAGGTGACACATAGTACCTTCACTACAGCGTGTAGAGTGTGTATTCACGCACCACTCTACCTACAAAAGCTTAACAGATAACCACCGACTTAATCTCCGTAAACTCCTCAAGCGCCCACTTCGGCCCTTCACGTCCTACACCCGAAAGTTTCGCACCACCGTAAGGCTGCACGTCAAAGCGCAGGGTCGGGATGTCATTGATGACCACACCGCCGCACTCTGCATCGTCAATAAAGCGCTGCACCAATTTCAAATCATTGGTAAAGATGCTAAATTGCAATCCAAAAGGAGAGTCGTTCATCTTCCCTATTGCCGTATCGTAATCACGCACACTGACAAGACTTACAATGGGGGCGAAGACCTCTTCACAGACAATCTTCATCTCATCAGTGACATCTGCCATCACGGTAGGCGGAAAGATGCCATTTACCTCATCCCCACCGGCAATGACACGTGCGCCCTCATTCTTGGCTGATGCCACCCAGCTCTTGGCACGGTGTTTGGACTCTTCATCAATCAGTGGTCCCATAAAGGTATCTTCATCATAGGGGGAGCCCACCTTGAGCTTTTGCGTCTCTTCCGCCATCAGCTCGGCAAACGTTTCATAGACATCTTCATTCACATAGATGCGCTGCAGTGATATGCATACCTGCCCGGAGTTGTAAAAAGCACCGTAGGCACACCGTTTGGCCGCAGATACCAAGTCGGCACTTTTGTCAATATAGGTTGCCGCATTACCTCCAAGTTCAAGAGAAACTTTTTTGATACCAGCCTGTTTGGTAATGATGTTCCCTACCGGTACTGAACCGGTAAAGGAGATGACCCGGGGGATATCACTGGTTACCAATGCAGAACCAACCTCTGCATCACCGTAAACAACACTCAATGTATCCTGTACTGCATAAGGTGATTCAACAAAGAGTTGTGCCAGCATATAGGCGCTCATCGGTGCTTCAGGAGTCGGCTTGAGTACCACAGCATTGCCTGCACCCAATGCCGGAGCAATTTTATGAGCGACAAGATTGAGGGGGAAGTTGAACGGGGTGATAGCAACCACCACCCCCACAGGCTCACGGCGGAAGAAGGCTGTCGTCTTTTTGCCGCTTGGCATCAGGTCAGTAGGAATGGTCTCACCGTGAAGGTTGGCAAGCTCCATAGCAGTGATTTTAATGGTCTCTGCACAACGCTCCACTTCAATACGCGCAAAGGCGATCGGTTTTGCCACCTCTTTGGCAAGCATCATGGCAAACGCTTCCTTCTCTGCCTCAAGCTTCATGGCAACATCTTCAAGCCACTTGATGCGCTGCGAAAGCAGACTCTTTTTGGCTTCACGTGACGCCATCTGTGCAATTTTCAGTGCTTTCTGGGCATCTTCTCCACTACACACCGGTGCGGTAGAAACCACCTTGCCATCATAAGGACTCTTCCGCTCTATCTTCTCTTCCCTGCTCTCCTGTGTGGAACCAAAAAAGATCTTCGCTTCCGCCACTTCCGTTTTGCTGTCAAATATACCGAACATAGATAATCCCTCCATTAGAATGTAATGCCAAGATTATAACCAAAAAGCGTTAGAGATTGAATGCATCAAACCCTTCATAGTGTGAAAACGATAAAAGATAAAGACTTTTGAGTAGATTTGGGGAAAGCGCTTTGAGTTCCTCAAAAACAGTGTTTTCGACCACCTCCTGAGGCATTGCCGCAACCACATCATCCAATACCTTCGGCAGTGCTTCACATAGACGCTTGAAAGCATCCTTTTCTCCCGTCACCATGGCATAAAACTGATCCATCGATACCCTGCGTATAAACTCATGCTTGTGTGTCACACCGTCAAGTGAGATCTGCCATGGAATATTTTGGCTCTTTTTGGCGATGACCTCTACGAGCATGCATCTGTTTTGCGCATCCTTTAGCAGCATAGACTGCATTTTCATATAGGTCTTTTGGGAAGACGCTGAATTCATAGTGTTGTGCTTGTTTTTGATCTCCACATATATCTTCTTTGCTTCATTGACAAGATCAAATCCCTGTTTGGGTAC
>JALWHT010000140.1 GCA_026983515.1 Sulfurovum sp. | reverse complement strand
AGGAAGAGTTGGCAAAAAGAGGCATGCTGTAGCTGTAGGGTGTGTAACCATACACCGAAAAGAGAATGTAGGGTGCGTAACCACGCACCAAGGAGAGTAAAATGAATAAAGTAAGCTTGTATTTTGAGAACGGTTTGATGCTGGAAGCGAAGAGTTTCGGTGCAGAGGGTACGGCGGTTGGTGAGATTGTCTTCAACACTTCCCTGACAGGATACCAGGAGATTGTGACTGATCCTTCGTATGCGGGACAGTTTGTGACGTTTACCATGCCCGAAATCGGAAATGTCGGCTGTAATGCGCAGGATATGGAGAGCAAAGGTGCCTATTGTAAAGGTATCATCGTACGCTCCTATCAGTCACGCCCTTCGAACTTCCGCTCTGAAGAGAGTCTCGATGCACTGCTCAAGCGTGAAAACGTCCTTGGTATCACCGATATCGATACCCGTTTTCTCACAAAGATGCTCCGTAACGAGGGTGCGATGATGATGGTTGCTTCTACCGAAGTCCACGATGAAGCGGAACTTAAAAAGATACTCGAATCCTCACCGCGTATCGAAGAGATCAACTACATCGAGCAGGTGAGTACCAAAAAGCCATATGTCCATAAAGAGGCGCGCTACAACGCCTTTACCTTTGAGTATGAAAGACCTGACACCACGAAGAAGATTATCGCACTCGATTTCGGGATCAAGCGTAACATCCTCAACGAACTGACCCATGCCGGTATGGAGGTGACAGTTGTTCCAAACTCCATGAGTGCCGAAGAGATCATCGGCAAGTTTGAGGCAAAAGAGATTGATGGTGTCTTTCTTTCAAACGGACCGGGTGATCCGCTTATTCTCAAAGAGGAGCAAGCAAAGATTAAACAGCTTATTGCTGAGAAGGTACCGATGTTCGGTATCTGCCTGGGGCATCAGCTGCTCTCCATCTCACACGGTTATGATACCTACAAGCTGAAGTTCGGTCACCATGGAGGAAACCATCCTGTAAAGAATACACAGACCGGTACCGTGGAAATTACTGCACAAAACCATAATTACAATGTTCCTGACAACATTGTAGAGGTAGCGGAAGTGACACATGTAAACCTCTTTGACAACACCATTGAGGGACTGCGCTATAAAGAAGCGCCCATCATGTCTGTTCAGCACCACCCTGAAGCGAGTCCTGGACCGCATGAGTCGGCGTATATCTTCAGTGAATTTGCGAAGATGCTGTAAAATTAGAAATTAGAAATTAGAAATTAGAAATTAGGGAACCACTATGAATATTGCAATCCTGTTTGGCGGGTCGAGCTTTGAGCATGAGATAAGCATTGTTTCTGCGATTACGATGAAAAAGGTACTCAAAAAAAGTCAGCTTACCTACATCTTTGTCGATGCCAACCGTGAATGCTATCTGGTAGATACCGACAAGATCAACTCCAAACTCTTCTCTTCGGGAGCATATAAAAAAGGAAAAAAGCTGACACTTAAGAAAGGCGGGTTCTTTACTGAGGGTATGCTTGGAAGCAAACAGTTAGGCTTTGATGTCCTGCTCAATCTCATTCACGGACGTGACGGAGAGGACGGCAAAGTTGCTTCACTCATGGAATTTTTTGATATTCCCTACATTTCACCGCGTTTGGAAGCTTCTGCACTTTCTTACAACAAACTCTATACAAAATATCTTGCCGAGAGTCTTGGGATCAAGACAGTCGCCTATGAGCATCTGCGTAAAAATGGCGAACGTAAGATTTCTATGGGGTATCCGGTCATCATCAAGCCGGTGCGCCTTGGCAGCAGTATCGGGGTGAGCATTGTTAAAAACGAGAGTGAACTTGACTATGCGCTCGATGTTGCGTTTGAGTTTGACAGTGATGTGATCGTAGAGCCTTTCCTTGAAGGTGTCAAAGAGTACAACCAGGCAGGCTGTCTGACCGATACTTGGGAACTCTCCATTGTCGAAGAACCGTATAAAGAGGAGTTCCTGGACTTTGAAAAAAAATATATGGACTTTGCACGAGACGCTCAAGTGCTGGCAGCAGATATTTCCGATGAAATGAAGGAAAAGATCCGGGAAAGTTTTAAAATCATTTACGATCCGCTCTTTAGAGGCAGTATCATCCGCTGTGACTTTTTTGTGCATGAGGGAGAAGTGTTGCTCAATGAGATCAACCCGATCCCGGGATCTATGGCGAACTATCTCTTTGAAGATTTTGAAGGAATGCTGGGACGACTTGCCAAACACCTCCCCAAGGAGCCCGAGATCAAGGTCGACTATCAGTACATTCACTCTATCCAACAGGCCAAGGGAAAGGCGTAAAAAATTGCCTTTTTTTCGTTTAAATAGGAGTTCTTTTCTCCTATTAATCTCTCTGCAAAGCCCCATGACAGCGAACTTTGCTACAATTCATCCTTTTTTGTTAAACAATTTTTAACAAAACCCTTTTTTACCCCACTTCTTTAAGCTTCATATGGGAAAAGTTAACCTATAATTAACGCTGAATGTTGTTATTAGCTACAACATAAATTTTTACAAGGGGGTATGCATGCAGTCAAACGCAGCATTGGAATACGATTATTCCGTAGCAAAATTGTACACCTATACAGCAATTTTGTTTGGATTTGTGGGGATGCTTATTGGTACGCTTATTGCGGCACAATTGGCATTTCCGGAACTGAACTACCTATTCGGTGAATATGGTACGTTCTCAAGACTTAGACCACTTCACACAAACGTAGTGATTTACGGCTTTACAGTAAGTGGTATTTTTGCAACATTCTACTACGCTGCACAAAGGGTACTGAAAGTATCTATGGCAGAGTCCAAATTTATCATGTTTGTCGGTAAATTGCAATTTGCACTTTATCTCATTGCAGCTACAGCAATGGTAGTGACCGAATTGATGGGGATTACACAGTCAAAAGAATATGCACAAATGGAGTGGCCACTTGATCTTCTTATCGTAGTGATTTGGGTACTCTGGGGTGTAGCGATGTTCGGACTGATTGGTATCAGAAGAGAAAAAGCACTTTACATCTCTATGTGGTACTTCATAGCATGTTTCCTCGGGGTGGCAATGCTTTACCTATTCAACAATATGGCAGTTCCTACTTACTTTACATCTGGTAGTCTTGGTAGCATCATGCACTCTGTTTCCATGTATTCCGGTACAAACGATGCACTGGTACAGTGGTGGTGGGGACACAATGCGGTTGCATTTGTATTTACAGTACCTATCGTTGGTATGATCTACTACTTCCTGCCAAAAGAGTCTGGTCAGGCAGTTTACTCTTATAAACTCTCTCTCCTCTCTTTCTGGGGTTTGATGTTCGTATACCTCTGGGCAGGATCTCACCACCTTCTGTGGTCAACCGTTCCAGACTGGATGCAGACAATGGGTTCAGTATTCTCTGTTGTTCTTATCCTCCCATCTTGGGGTTCAGCGATCAACATGCTCCTTACTATGAAAGGTGAGTGGAACCAGCTGACTGAGAACCCACTGATCAAGTTCATGGTACTGGCATCAACATTCTATATGCTTTCAACACTTGAAGGACCAATTCAGGCTATCAAGTCAGTCAATGCAATTGCACACTTTACTGACTGGATTCCAGGTCACGTTCACGATGGTGTACTTGGTTGGGTTGCCTTCATGATTATGGCAGGTCTTTTCCACATGGCACCAAGGATGTTCAAAAGAGAGATTTACTCCAAGAAATTGGTTGAAGCGCAATTCTGGATTCAGACTACTGCGGTTGTACTCTACTTCACATCTATGTGGATTGCAGGTATTACACAAGGTATGATGTGGAGAGCAGTTGATGAATACGGTAACCTGATGTATTCATTCATCGATACTGTTACAGTACTTCATCCATACTATGCGATCAGAGCGCTTGCCGGTGTACTTTATGTAACTGGTTTTGCAATGTTCGCTTACAATATGATCAAAACAATGACTTCTTCAAGAGAACTTTCTGAAGAGCCACAGTTTAGATCACCTATGGCATAAGGGAGGTAGGTTATGTTTCATTGGTTGGAAAAAAGACCGTTTTTCTTTGCGGTAGGTGTATTTGTGGTTATCGCATTTGCAGGGCTCATCGAGATCCTGCCAAACTTTGCTGAGGCGTCAAGACCGGTAGAGGGACTTCGTCCTTATACTGTCCTGGAACTTGCAGGAAAAGAAGTCTATAAAAAAGACAACTGTATTGCATGTCATTCACAGCTTATCCGTCCGTTCAAAGCGGAAACAGACAGATATGGACAATATTCACTTTCTGGTGAATATGCTTACGACAGACCATTCCTGTGGGGTTCAAAAAGAACCGGTCCGGATCTGCACCGTGTAGGGAACTACAGAACAACTGACTGGCATGAAAACCATATGTGGGAACCAACTTCGGTTGTACCTGGTTCAATCATGCCCGCGTACAAGCACCAGTTCAAGAATATTGCAGATCTTGAAACTGCCTATGCTGAAGCAGTGACAGTCAAAAATGTTTTCAACGTACCATACGGTGATGACATTAAACCTGGCAAAGCAGCATGGGAAGCATACAAGCCGAAAGTACTGGCTGAAGCGAAAAAAATCGCTGCAGACATGAAAAACAAGGATGTAAAAGATGCGGTAGCAGCAGGGAAAGTACCAGAAGTGGTAGCACTCATCGCATATCTTAATAGCCTTGGTTCAAGCCGCTACGAGGCGAAAAAGTAAGCAAATGGGACTTAGAGAACTACAAGGATATGCGAGTTTCTTTATGACCATTTTCCTGGTGGTGATGTTGTATTGGTACATTGTGTATCTTTACAGGAGTGAAAAAAAAGGGGAGAAGGATTATGAAAAGCTGGGGAAGATCGCGCTCGATGATGAGCTCGATTCTACGCCGGTGAATACTTCTGATCCTCTCCCGACTGATAACAAGGAGCAGAATAAATGAATGCATTAATAATTAAAGCATTGGCATTTGCAGCAGTACTGATTATAGCAACATTGGTCGTTGTAAAGCAGATGCATATTGACCTGAGTGACCCGATCAACTTACTGACAATGATTGGTGCGATTGCAATTGCAATGCTTACGGCAGGAGTCTCAGCAAAGTATATTGCACAAATGAAGACAGACAGAGCTGGTGGTGAACTGGCAGAAGAGAACTGGGATGGTATTGGCGAGTATAAAAACGAACTTCCTTCCGGTTGGGCATACTCATTTCTTGGTACATTGATCTGGGCAATGTGGTATTGGACAGTAGGTTATCCTGTTAATGCATTTAGCCAAATCGGCCAATACAACGAAGAGGTAAAAGCATATAACAAGAAATTTGAAGCAGTGCATAAAAATGCAGATAAAGAGACTTTGAAACAAATGGGTGAATCGATTTTCTTGGTACAGTGTGCGCCATGTCACGGAACAACCGGTGACGGACTTTCTGGGAAAGCGCAGGACTTTACTTCACGTATGACCAAAGCTCAGGTACTGCACGTTATTAACAATGGACAGCATCAGCTTGATTTCCCAATGGGTGCAATGCCTCCAGGTATGGCATCCGGTAAAGATGCTGAAGATATTGCTGCATGGATTGCAGGCGGTATGAAAGGCGAAAAACCGGCAGCATTTGCTGCATGTGCTTCTTGTCATGGTGCTGACGGTAAAGGTAACAACGGTATGGCACCGGATCTTGTAGGGTATGACCTGACACTTATCAGCCATGTACTTGAGCATGGTAAGAAAGGTATTATCGGTAGAATGCCGTCGTTTAAGACAAGAATAACACCGGTACAGGAAAAAGCATTGGCTGAGTACATTCAGTCTTTGAAAGACTAAGGAGTAGAGTATGACAGAAAATACAAACAGATCCGTATTTGGACTCAACGGTGTTACGGGAATGCTGATAGCAACTGTATTGTTGCTTTCCATTCTTGCTTTCCTAACTGTATGGGGAATGAAAGTGCAGCAAGTATCAGCACAAAAACCGTACGATCCTACACCAATTGTTAGTAATCTTGACAATATCAAGATGATCAGCAAAGACAATGCAAAATTTGCATTCCAAGATCCGAAATAAGAAAGGATAGACTATGATTACAATTATGGATAAAGTACTGGGCTGGGGAATGGTAATTACTGCTATTTATACTGCATGGGCAGTCCTCACACCAAACCATCTGTACGTAGGGTAACCTATGATAAAAGCAACAGCAAGGTTCGCCTTGCTTGCTTTGTTCCTTCCACTTTTACTTCATGCAAACTATATCCTCAAGAATGACCTTCTAAATTCTGCGGCACAGCAGTACGTCAAAAAAATGGCAGTGGAATTACATGCCAAGACAGGGGTTAACGGATATTTGATTGCCACCAACGAACATTTCCCTGTAGGATTTAATTTGGTGAAATACAGTAAAACATATGAAGCGAATATGAGCAAGCCTTACGTACTATTTATATTTGCACCTTTTGCATTGATTACTCAAAAATCGCAACAGAGAGGGAGGGTAGCCTTTATTCCCTCTTCTCCAAAAGTTGCTTCTATGTATGATAAAAGCGATGTGATGAATGCGACAATTGGTGTCTTGGAAGGTGTCGACAAAAACAAAGCTGAAGACAAACATGCCATTGCCATCGTGCAGGGGTTTTCAGAACTTGCAGATCAGATTGCAGATGCAAAGGGTGTGAAGTTAAAAAGCACTATTAAAGATTCACGGATGGGATTGCGGATTGTACAGGCCATTGTACTGTTTGGATCGGCAGTTGTATTTTGGTTTTTTCTTATTAACCCAATATATCGAAGGATAAGGTATGGCAAAAAAAAATAAAGAGACTTCCTATTGGCCCCACATGATACTGGGGTTTCTGCTTGTAGGTATTACATTGGGGTACTGGACGGTCAAGTCGGCAACTTCCGTTCCTGTCCAGGAGACCAATGACTATATGATGAAGTATCAGCAGGCAGACCTGCATATCAATGATATTTTGGACAAAAAGAAGCGTTTTGACAAAGGGTATACTATTGTCATCGATGGTGCGAAGAAGGGAACCTTTGAACTTGAGCATGTAAAACGTGCCAAGGAAGAAGAGGTTATACTGCTTGAAAAAGGCCCCAATACCTTTACCTACCGTGTGCTTGACAAAAGTGGCAAACCGGTCGAAGGAGTGGATGTCACGTTTATGCTTACACGACCACATACAGACAAGGATAATGTGCTTGTTAGCAATATTCCCCTTAAAAACGGTGAATATGTGGTTGCAGATGTCAATATCACCAAACCGGGACGATATATTTTGCGTCTTAAAGCGGCGGTTGACAAAGATACTGTCGGCTACTCAGATCTTCCTGCTTATCTTAATCCGTAGGGGAGATCCTTACTCTCGATAAGACAATCATTTAAAAATGATGCATCTTATCAATATAGGGTGCGTAATCACGCCCCCCTTATTAATACGCTTCCTCTTTGATATGGCTTTTTGCCCACGCAGCAATTTCATCTCTCTGTGTTTTTGTCAGTTTGGCATCTTTATGCATGCTTAGGTACATTGGCATAGGCATACGGAAGTGGATGGTCTTGACAATACCTTTGTATATTTTCTGCTTCTTGGCTTCATCATAATTTCCCCACTCCTGAAAATTGGCAGCTTCGCGTCCTTCTTTGATATGGCTTTTAACTTCCAGTGATACAGGAGAGATGTATCCATACCATGGCATTTTTGTTTGGTAAGAGTGGCAGTCATAACAAGAGCGTTTGAGCATGGACATAATCTTTTTGGGAGCCTTGATCTCTTTTGCCGGGTCGATATGCTTAGGCGGTTCAGGGATTTTGATTTGAATGAGTTGAAGCAGCAGAAATACACCGAGTACCCAGAGGGCAAGTGTTTTAAACATGGTAGTCCTTTTTTGCCGTGATTATACCGTCCTTATGTAAACGATAATATATGACAATTTGAAAGATCCCCTTTGCTTTGGCGTGAGTGTATGCTATACTCTTTTTCATGAATACCTTACACATCTATCCTACCTCCAGAGCCATTCGTACACAGGTTGCCGCTGCACTTGAGAACGATAGCTTCCTGCCTGCTTATATGCGTATGGATGAGTTCGAGCAGCGTGTGGTGCTGCTGCCAGAGATGCAGCTTGTTGATACGATGCAGCGCATACTGTTGCTTAGAGAAGCGAGCCGTTTTGAAGCCTTTGAAGGGTTGAAGTTTGACAGAAAGTTGGTACGATTTTTTGGCAAAGGTGAGGTGATCTTCCGTTTTTTTGAAGAGCTTGCGGGGGAAATGGTGGATTTTGAGACGCTGGCACAGGCAGATGCCTATGCCGAGTTTGGTGAACATCTTGAAATCCTCGAAACACTTAGGGAAAATTATCGAAATGTGCTTGATGTAAGAGGATTGACCGATCGATGCTTTATCCCAGAAGCTTATCAGATCAACAAGGGCTTTTTGCAGCAGTACGAAACCATAGAGATCTTCCTCGAGGGGTACCTGAGCCGCTTCGAACTGGAGCTGCTTAAAGCGGCAGCTCAAGAGACAACCCTGCTGATTCACTACCGCACTTCACCTTTTACCAAAAAGATGCAGGAACGTTTTGCCGAAATGGGAATGGTCTTGCCTGATAACAGTGAAGTATGTTTTGACATTGGCAGACGTAGTATCATCTCCCAAACACCTATGAACAATCCCCTTAAGGTAAGCGTCAAAAGTGTGGAGGAGCGTGAAGCGCAAGTGGCACTGGCACTGGCGCAGATAGAGAAGATGGTACAAAGCGGTATGGATCCTCAGAAGATCGCTCTGGTACTGCCAGACGAGTCTTTCAAGGAGCATTTCATGCTATTTGATCGGCTTGGCAATCTTAACTTTGCGATGGGTTATGACTACAGCGGCGGGAGTATCTATAAGAAAACCGAAGCACTCCTGCGTTATCTGCAGACAGGTGACGAGGAGTATATCAAACTGCTTGAGCGCTATGGTATGCCAAAAGAGCGTTATGCAGACTTGAGCGGTACAAAAAAAATACCTGTAGCGGCTTTTTTTGAAATACTTGATATATTGGCGTTGATAGAGAAGAGCAAGGAACGTATTGAAGCATTGCAAAACGATTTCCTGACGCTTTTTGGGAGTTATGAAGAGTCACTGGAGGGCTGGCTCTTTCTCTGGCTCAAGGCACTCTCTTCTGTGACACTTGACGATGTTCGGGGCGGGAAGGTAACTGTCCTTGGGGTACTGGAAACACGTGGGGTAGTGTTTGACGGGGTTGTAGTTGTGGACTTCAATGAAAACATCGTTCCTGCCACCACCACAAAAGACCGTTTTCTCAACTCTGCTGTACGCCGCTTTGCCGGACTGCCTACGCGAACAGATAGAGAGGCACTGCAAAAGCAGTTTTATTTGCATCTGCTTGAGAGTGCGCAGGAGGCGGTGGTAATCTACAGCAGTGCCGATGACCGCCTGCCCTCGAAGTTTCTCTACGAACTTGGCTTGGAAAAATCACCCTGCAGCCGTGTGCCGCTGAAGCTGCTCTATGATGAACCTATGCAGATCATCGAGGAGTGTGATCCGGTGGTTGAGGGGTTTGACGCTGCAAAGGTTGTCTGGTCCCCATCCCGTCTCAAGACCTATCTAAGCTGTAAGCGCAAGTACTACTACCGTTACATCCAAAAGATAGAGGCACCCAAAGAAGAGAGGCTGAACGAAGGGCTCTTTCTGCATCAGGTACTTGATAGACTGTTTGAAAGTGACACCTATTATGAGAAAGAGGCGCAGATGCAGCAGCGGCTTGAGAAACTGCTCTATGCACTGCATCCCAATGATGATACAAAAGCTGCATACCAAAAACTGCTCTGGGCGCAGAAGCTTAAACCTTTCGTGGCAAAGCAGATAGCACATTTCCAAAACGGCTGGCGTGTTGTTGCGCGTGAAGAGGAGATTGCCGGAGAGATAGGAGGATTGCGCTTCAAAGGCCGCATCGACCGGATGGATCAGCATGAGAGCGGTACACTGGTACTGGACTACAAGAGCGGTTCGACAACTGAAGCACAGAAAGTCAAAAACCTTGAGAGTCTGACCGATTTTCAAATGAGCATCTACCACTACCTGCTTATACCCCGCTATCAAAACGTCACACTTGCCTTTGTCAAGATCCTTGAGGAGGGGCAGATTGAGGAGATCAAAGCACTGGAGGAGAAAAATGAAATGCTTGCCGAACACATCGTAGCACTCAAACAGACTCAAAGTTTTGTTGCCCAAAAGTGTGAATCGCTGCAGACCTGCAAGTATTGTGAATTTGCATTGATGTGCGGACGGGGAGAGTATCTATGAGTTTCAAACCCTTTTTGGCCTATTCCGCCTCTGCGGGAAGCGGCAAGACCTTTGCGCTAGCAGTACGTTATATATCGCTGCTTTTTATGGGTGAGTCTCCTGCAACGATTTTGGCGGCGACCTTTACCAACAAAGCCGCTGCCGAGATGCGTCAGCGTGTGCTTGAGTCTCTCAAGCATCTTGGAGCCAATGATGCCTTTCTCGATGCCGTATGTGTACAAACAGGCATGAGCAGGGAGGCGCTTTTTACCAAGCAGCCTGAAGTGCTTTCCCGTTTTTTCTCTTCAACATCGCATATTGTCACACTGGACAGTTTTTTTGCCTCCATTCTGCGTGCTGCGTCGCTGGAGATCGGGCTGGAGCCCGATTTTGTAACGAAAGATGAGCCGCACGAAAAGCTGGAAATGCATTTTCTTGATACCCTTGAACACGAAGGCAGGCTCGGCTCGCTTGTGCAGCTTGCGCTTGACATTGAGGACAAACGTTTTGCAAAGATCTTTGATTTGATGCAGACATTCTACAAGGTTGATCCGCTGCTGCCTCAGCCGCCAAAAGTGACCCAGAGCATCAAAGCGCTTGAAGCAGACATCGAGTCGGCACGTCAAACGCTCTACGAAGCAGTTGTCGCTTCGGGTGCCTCCAAGAGTGCCATCAACAACTTTGCCCCTGCCAATGCCAAGACACTGTTTGGCAAAAGCGTATTTTCCAAAGCGTCACTGAGCGAACACAGAAACTACAAGAAGTATATCCAGACCCATCCGGAGATTGAAACGGGCTATCAGAAGCTCAGAGCGCTGCTGAAAGAGTGGGCACGGACAAAAGAGGCGATTGTCCTTCAGGCTGTATTTGATGTGTACAGCTACTACAAAGATGCTGTTGTAGGCAGTGCTGTGGCAACAGGGGTATTGACATTCGATGATCTTACCTATTTTACCTATCGGCTGCTCTATGAGAGTGTTAGCAGAGAGTTCATCTACTTCAAGATCGATGCGAAGTTCAGGCATATTCTGCTCGATGAGTTTCAAGACACCTCCACACTGCAGTTTCTGCTGCTCAAGCCGATGATTGATGAGATCTTTGCCGGCAAAGGGCAGGGGGAGTTTAGAAGTTTCTTCTATGTGGGGGATACCAAGCAGTCACTCTACCGTTTCCGGGGCGGGGTGGAGGAGCTTTTCGACAAGGTTGCCGAGCGCTACAACATTGAGATAGAGCAGATGGATACCAACTACCGAAGCGCCAAAGCGGTGGTTGAGCAGGTTAACCGCTGGTTTGAGCCTGTCATGCCTGGCTACGTGCCGCAAAAGAGCGGTCCAAACGCTGCGGAAGGGTATGTGGAGGTCATCGAGAGTGATGCACTGCTTGAGGAAGCAGTCGCACAGGCAAAACGGCTGATGGATGCCGGTGTGCGTGTCGATGACATCGCTTTTCTTGTCAGTACCAACAAAGACGGACAGGCACTGCAGGAGGCATGTGAGAAAGAGGGTATCCATACACTTCTGAAGACCTCTTCATCCCTGAAGTATCTGCCAAAGATCGCTGCATTGGCTGCCATGGTGTCGTACCTCTTTTATGGAGAACGTATCGATGCTGAGCCTTTGTTACAGAGAGCAGAGAAGAAGATCGATGAGATAGATACGGCATGGTTTCACCCGTTTATGTCGCCGCTGCAGGTACTTGACCATCTGATTAGGGCGTTTGGTTACTTCGATGAGGATCCCAATATTCTCAAACTGCTGGAGTTCGCCTCTGCTTTTAGTGACATACCCACCTTCCTCGAAGAGTTTGAAACCTCCCGCATTGCCATTGCCTCCCACTCTGTGCATGGTGCCAACATTATGACGATACATGGCTCTAAAGGGCTGGAGTTTCCCTATGTCATCGTCATGGACAAGCTGACCAAACCCAACAACGATACTGCACCGCTTATCTTTCACTACAACGATGCACTCTACATTGACAAGATCCTTTACCGTACCAAAGGACGGGAACATTTTGACGAAATTTACGCGCAGATTCTTGAAGCACGTAAAGCATCGTCAGAAAAAGACAGGCTCAATGTGCTCTATGTGGCACTGACAAGGGCAGTAGAGGGGATGCTGGTACTCAGAAAGCCGGAAGGTTCCATGTTTGACCTGCTCGGGGTTGTTCCCGGAAGCCTGGGGAGACTGCGAGCCCTTACGAAAGATGCACAGGAGGAGCGTGTGTGTGTGGACGAAGCACTGCCTGAGCGTGTAAGCTTCTACGGACGTCTGGAGGTAAAAGGCGAAGAGGAAGAAGAGAGAGACTATGCAGCAATACAGTTTGGGGTCGCACTGCACTATGCG
>JALWHT010000139.1 GCA_026983515.1 Sulfurovum sp. | reverse complement strand
ACATCCACTCACCGCGTATTCCAAGTGTAGAAGAGATTGTAACCCAAATTCACAAACTGCTTGAGGTACTGCCAAAAGAACAGCTCTGGATCAACCCTGACTGTGGACTGAAGACCAGGAAATGGGAGGAGGTGAAACCAAGCCTTGAGCATATGGTCAAAGCGGTCAATATCGTCAGAGAGGAGCTTGGCGTATAGCCCTCCTTCTAAACGAAAGATGTGCAATTAGCAAAACATCGAGGCTAAAGCAGAGGCTGTAGAGAACTGAACTTATTCGGGCTTCTCCTCTGTCTTCATATCGAGAAACTCTTCAAGTAGCTCTTTAGCCTCCTCCTCATCCATTTCATCACGCTTGATCTCTTCGACCATTGCGAAACACTCTGTACGCATATCGCGCATCTCTTCAAGATCGTCTTTATCGGTCTTGGAGGCGTTCTTTGCTTTGTCGATCTTGGCGAAGAGTTCGTCTATCGCTGCTTCGAGATCCGGAATGATCTCATTTTCAAGCAGGTTCTGCAGTTTTTCTGTCACTTTCATCACAATCCTTGTGTCATCTAAAATATTTTTCGTATTGTACCCAAAAAACAGGGGACTCATCGCTTGATCATTTGATCATGTTTATTGTAGCTGTTATAAAAGCTCAAATCTTTCATAGTTCGAAAAGATGGAATATCTATCTTGGAGGTTGGAAATAATGTAAAAGAAGAAGAAAAGGTCTCAACGGGGCACAATGCCCCACCAAGAAGGGAAAAGCTTAGTTACAGCCGCAGCTTCCGCCGCCGCTGTGTCCGCCGCCCTGTGGTGCACTCGCTGCACCTGCACCGGTGGAGCATGCACTCACACCCGGAGGGGTTGTCGGCTGGATTGCCTCGTTGCTCGCACCGCCTTCAGCCTGTACTTTGTCAATGAATGCCAGCAGTTTGTTTGCTGCATCCTGGTAGCGTTTTGCTGTTTCAGAATCAGGCTTGTGGTAAGTAACAGGCATACCGGTGTCACCACCTACTCTAATGGCAGGCTCAATCGGAATACGTGCAATTACTTCAGTGTCATACTCTTTTGCTACAGGCTCAGTCGTTCCCATACCGAAGATGTCAGACTCAGTATGACACTCCGGACAGATAAATCCGCTCATGTTCTCGATAATACCTGCTGTAGGGATATGCAGTTTCTGGAACATGTCCAGAGAACGTCTTGAGTCATCGAGTGAAACCTCCTGCGGTGTGGTAACGGTAATACCCGCAGTCACCGGTACGGACTGTGCCAGTGTCAGCTGCGCATCACCGGTTCCCGGAGGCATATCGATAACAAGAACATCGAGTTCTGACCAGAGGATGTCTCTGAGGAACTGCTCGATGGCTTTCATGATCATAGAACCTCTCCAAATCAGAGACTGTCCCGGCTCCATCAGTGAGCCCATGGACATCACTTCGACACCGTAGGCTTTCAGTGGCAGTACCTTGTTGCCCTGAATTTCAGGTTTCTGATCTTCAAGACCCATCATACGAGGAATGTTAGGCCCATAGATGTCCGCATCGAGCAGTCCCACTTTTTTACCCTGCATCGCCATTGCAATCGCAAGGTTGACTGAAGTTGTCGATTTACCAACCCCACCTTTACCTGAAGAGACCATGACAAAACTCTTCACATGCGGTGCGATGTTCTTTCCACTGACAGAGTTGCTCATCTGTTTTGGCGGCTGTGGTGCTTTGATGTTGATGTCAATGTTCTCAAAGCCCACTTTTTTCAGCTCAGTTGTCGCTTCATCAGTCAGCTGTGCTTTAACCTCATCGGCAGAAGAGGTGATGTCGATCGTCAGTGAAACGTTCTTTCCATCTACCTTAATATCTTTTACAAATCCGAAGGTTACGATGTCTTTTGTAAACCCCGGATAGGTTACATTTTTCAATGCTTCCAGTACGGTTTCCTGTGTCATATACTGACTCCTCAATAGAAATTTGATACCTGAGTTATACCACTCCAATCTTAAACGAGGTTGAATTTAAGGGCAAATCGGATAAATTTCATCCCATTTCTAAAATATACTGATAGGGTGAGTAAAAAAGCATAAATGTGTACTAAAGAAACTATCAAGCTTTCTGGGAGTATAATCCGTTACAATTTGATACACAGAGAGGTATACATTGGCTGAGACAACCCTTGTTCTGCTTGGTGCAGGCAGTTCAACCCGTTTTAAAAGTAGTGTTAAGAAACAGTGGCTCTACAGTGGTGACAGACCGCTTTGGCTTGCTGTAGCCGAACACTTTGCAAGTATGGCTTCATTTGCGAAGATTATCATTGTCTCAACTGCCGAAGAGACAGTATACATGAAACATTTCGCCCCACTCCATTACGTTACCGGCGGTGACAGTAGACAGGCTTCACTGCGTAATGCACTTGAGGCGGTTGAAACTCCCTATGTCCTTGTCAGTGACATTGCCCGATGCTGCGTACCGGAAACTATGGTAACACGTATCCTCGATGCGGCAGGCAGCGCAGACTGCATCGTCCCTGTACTTCCGGTAAACGATACTCTTTATATGGATGATACCCCCATCGACCGTGAAAAGGTGCGTATTATCCAGACACCACAGCTAAGCCGTACAGAACTGCTGCGCAAAGCACTTGCCACTGAAACACTCTTTACTGACGACAGTTCAGCCATCGCTGCCATGGGCGGCAGTGTCACCTTTGTGGAAGGCTCACCTTTGGCACACAAACTCACCCGTATCGAAGACCTCGACAAACTTCCTTGCATCGAAGCACCCTCTTCACGTACACTGACAGGCTTTGGCATTGACATTCACCCGTTTGAGGCGGATAAAGAAATGAGACTCTGCGGAGTTCCCATCGATGTAGACTACGGCTTCAAGGCTCACAGTGACGGTGATGTCGCTATCCATGCACTCATCGATGCACTGCTCGGTGCAGCAGGTATGGGCGACATTGGTGAACTCTACCCGGACACTGAAGCCGCTTATGCCGGTGCGGACTCGACAAAGCTGCTTGACGATACCGTTTCACGTATCCATGCCTACGGCTTCAAGATCGGCAATG
>JALWHT010000138.1 GCA_026983515.1 Sulfurovum sp. | reverse complement strand
ATGGCAAGGTGAAGCATCACAGAAGAGTCTTTGCCTACCGAATACATCATGACCGGGTTGCTGAATTCAGCGGCAACTTCACGAAGGATGTGGATGGACTCGGCTTCGAGTTGTTTGAGATGGGTCATCTGTTTTTTATCTAACATCTGTAACGTCCGTAATTTTTAGAATATTATATATTTTTTTACTTTATATGTCATGTCAGACCTGTCATCATGTATTTGCTGAATTAGAGAGTGTAGTCCTATGCGGTACTGTATAGTGTGTGACACACGCTTGTCCATGCGCTCATAACGCAGTCTGAATCAGATAACCCGTACCGCTGACATTTTTGATCAGGTCGTTATCGGTTGCGGTACGGATGCGGAACATGAGGGAGCGGAGTGTTTTGTCGTTGACCTCTTTACCCCAGACATGCATGGCTATTTGGGCGTTTGAAACACTGATGCCCGGTTGTGAACACAAAAGCTCTATGAGTTTTAGGGCAGTTGGACCCAGTTCAACCTCTTTGCCGTTTTTAAGCAAACGGTTCTGTTCTGTCAAGTAGACATAGCCGTTGATAAGGTTGATACGGTCGGGCTTTTGCACAGCTTGGGAAGATGTTTCTTCTTGCTCCTTTTGAGTTACCAGTTTCAGTGTTGCAAGGATCTGCATTTTGTTGTAGGGTTTGGTCAGGTAACCGGCTGCTTTTGCCTCTGTGGCATAGTTGATGATCTCCTCGTCAATATAGGCGGTTAAAAATATGATCTTGCTTTGGGGTACCTTGCGGCTGATGGCCAATGCGGCATCGGCACCGCTGATATTGTCTGCAAGCATCACATCCATAAAAATGGCATCGGGTTCTTTTTGAATGCAGGTATGGATGGCATCCTTGCCTGTATCGACAATATCCATAACTTCGTGACCGTCTTCTTCGAGAACCTCTTTGAGAAATTCTGCCGCAATAAAATCATCTTCTACAATTACAATCTTCATTTTTTAAACTCGACTTCAAATTTCAATCCTTTCGGACTGGATATGGTAACATTTCCTTTAAGCTGTTTTGCTGTCAGGGTGATCAGTTTGATACCCAAAGACTTATGGGAAAGCAGCGTTTGCGGTGCATGGTGTCCGACACCGTTATCGGAGTAGACAAAGCGGTATGTGGTTTCAGACCGTGCCAGTTCCAGCAAGATAGTTCCCCGGTTTTCCGGGAATGCATACTTTATACTGTTGGTAATGAACTCGTTTGCCATAATACCGAGCTGCACCATGGTTTCAAGCGGCAGGTACTTGACATCGGTTTTGATCTGTATGTCGATTGCTTTGTCTGAGGCGTACATATGCAGCAGAAGGGCAGAGAGCCTCTGCATATATCGTTCAAAATCGATTTGTGCAAAATTGTCATGCTGATAGAGCATTTCATGCACCAGTGCAATCGATTCGATGCGGTTTTGGGTTTTGATCATCTCCTCCTGTTCTTTGCCCCGGAGTGTATTGCTGTGCAGACCGACAATGGAAGCAATCATATTGAGATTGTTCTTGACCCGGTGGTGTACCTCTTTGAGCAGCAGTGCCTTTTGCCGATTTGAGGCATCGAGTTCACGGAATGTCTGGAGGATCATAATATGATAGAGTAACCCGAAAACATAAATGATCAAAGCAGCATAGGCAAGGTTGAAAAGCGCCTGCATATTGTGGGCAAACGGATTTTGGGGGTTGGTCAAATGTTCATTGTAAAGGAGCGCAGCGATGGAGGCAAAGAGTAGAAATGTGAGAAAGAGGGATTCTTTCAGACTCAGAAAAATAAGGGTAGCCAGTGGAAGCAGCAGAATGAATACGACAGACATGGTTGCAAAATGGTTGACATAGATGAGGGCAATGAGTGCCGATGTAATGATCAGAATAAACGTGTATGCCGAGAGACGGATGTTATTTGCACGCCGCAGCCACCAGGCACTTGCAGCAAGTAGCAGCAGGGTGATGAGTTCAGTCAGGGCATTTGTATGATGAAGTTGATAGGTATCTATGGCAATGGCAATCAAGTTGACAAAAATGGTGACAATGTGGAACCGATAGAGCAATACCGCTTTGGGGTTGTTTACAGGAAAATAAAATAGGGTGTGTATACCAATCATGCCTCTTCCCCGTTTACTGGATAGTTTATATTAAATAGTAACATAGTTAACGTATATTTTGAATCATTTTTACGGTTTCTGTTTAGTGTGTGACAGCAATAATTGCACCGGTACGTGGTATTATACGAAAAATGGAAAGAAAAAGGTGTGCCGTGAACCGAGGACGATTTAAATTTGCAGCAAATTTCATTATTATTTTTCTGCTGGTCAGTTTTGTGACCCGTACGGTGCTGCTTGCACTGACATTCAATCTGGCGGATACATCACTGTTAGAGATGATTAAAGTGTTTGCAACAGGTATGTTCTACGATTTCGTGGCGGTGTCGTACTATCTGATCCCCTTTGTGATCTACCTGATTGTGGTGCCGAGGAAGATATTTAACTCGAAATTGCACAAGATCATTGCGCTGCTGGTCTATTTTGCAGTAATCTATTCAGTGGTTTTCAACGGCTTCAGTGAATACTTTTTCTGGGAAGAGTTTGGCAAACGTTTCAACTTTATTGCTGTGGACTATCTTGTCTATACCCATGAAGTGATCCACAATATCCTCGAATCCTATCCAATCCCGCTGCTGCTGGTGATCATCCTGCTGATTACCGGGGTGATCTTTTATATTAACCATAAAAAGAGCCGTCTGCATAAAGAGGCATTTTCCTGTGACATGCCGTTTTGGCAGCGTTTGAAGATAGGCAGCATCTACCTTGCACTGCCACTGCTCTTTTTTGTGATGCTTGACAAGCAGACACTGGCTGAACGCATTCCCAACAAATTTGACCAGGAACTGGCCAAAAACGGACTCTACTCACTTTTTAGCGCATTCCGGCACAATGAGCTTGATTATGAGGAGTTTTACAAAACACTTGATGAAAATGCCGTGTTTAAACGGTTGCATACACTGCTAAAACGTGACAATACGACTTTTGTCTCAAGTGATCTGCATGATATCGCACGGGAGGTGCATTATGAGGGAACACCGCAGAAACACAATATTGTTCTTATTATGGTCGAGAGTCTCAGTGCAGAATACCTGGGGGCATTTGGGGACAAGCGCGGACTGACACCGCACCTGGATGAGCTGACGAAGAAGTCACTTTTTTTCACCAATCTTTACGCTACCGGTACCCGGACGGTAAGGGGTATGGAGGCGGTGACGCTTTCTCTGCCGCCAACTCCGGGACGCAGCATTGTCAAGCGTCCAGACTGTCAGGGGCTGGACTCCGCAGGCGTGGTTTTTGGCAAGCTTGGGTATGAGAACAAGTTCATCTATGCAGGACATGGTTACTTCGACAACATGAACTACTTTTTCTCCCATAACGGTTTCAAAGTGGTCGACCGTTTCGATTTTGCCGATGATGAGGTAACCTTCTCCAATGTCTGGGGAGTGTGTGACGAAGATCTGCTGAACAAGGTTACCAAAGAGGCGGACAGCTCCTATGCCAAAGGCAAACCTTTTTTCAGTTTTGTCATGACCACTTCCAACCACCGTCCCTTTACCTATCCTGACGGTAAGATAGATATCCCTTCCCATACAGGGCGTGACGGTGGTGTGAAGTATACCGATTATGCCATCCATAAATTTCTTGAAGAGGCACAAAAGAAACCATGGTTTGACAATACCATTTTCGTCATTATCGCTGACCACAATGGCGGCAGTGCCGGAAAGACCGCACTGCCGGTATGGCGTTACAGGATACCGCTGATCATTTATGCACCAAAACTGATAAGTCCGAAAAAAGTTGACAAGCTTGCCTCGCAGATTGATGTGGTACCGACACTGCTGGGACTGTTGCATCAAAGCTACGAAGCAAAATTTTATGGAGACGATATTTTAAGAGGTGATCATAAAGAACGGGCTTTTATTGGAAACTATCAGAAGCTCGGACTGCTGAGAAACGGTGCACTAACCGTACTGTCTCCAGATAAGACCGTACAGCATTACCGTATTGAAAAGCAGACACTCTACAGCGTGAAATATGCACAGGAAAAACCAAAAGAGTTAGATGTTAATGATACAATTACCTACTACCAGAGTGCCAGTTGGCTTTACCGGCACCATGCCCTGGGTGATGAGAATCTTACACAAAAAGATATGCGTCAGTAAATACCAAGATAGCGTTCGAGAATGATCTTTGCGGCAATGGAGTCTACCCTGCCGTCTTTTTTATGCCGGAATTGTCCTGCCGTCAGTTCCTGGGCTTCGAAACTGCTTCCCTGCTCATCCTGATAAACTACAGGGATATTGAGCTCCAGCAATCCGACAAAGTGTCTGATGCGCCGCTCCATCTCCGCTTCGCTCGAACCGCCCTTGGGCAGTCCGACTACCAGTGTTTCAATCTCCCACTCCTCCAAAAACACTTTGACTTCCCGTGCTGCCTGATTACGGTTTTTTCTGAGTATGGCATTTTGGGGCAATACGATCTTCCCGTCAAGGCATATCGCAGTGCCGATACGTTTGAGTCCGACGTCGATACTTGCAGTTTTCATACTGAGAGTATATCCAAATTTGTTACAATGGAAGCGTGTATTTATGTCTATAAAATTTATTTATAGTGGATAGAGAGTTTTTTATGTTGTTTATGTAAAATAAAATTTTGGAGGTTGAATTATGAAGAAACTCTTTATCATGTATGGAATAGGTACTGTATCCCTGCTTTTTGCGGAGAGTGTTGCGATTGCACCGAAAGATACGTATTGGGTATGGATAGCGTTGGTATTTGCTGCCTTCGGTGTATTGATATGGTTTGTTTCTTCACGACGGACAAAAAAAATGGAAGAGATGTATCGGCAAATGCTTGAAAAACAGCAGAAGATTGAGCAGTCGCAGGCTCTGTTTTTGGCAAGCATCAGTGAAAATATTCATGATATCGTTGCAAAAAACTATCAGGATACGGCATATGTACCGGATGTTGCCGGAGAGAAGGCACAGACTATTCAGAAAGAGAAACGCCGTAAACTGCTTGATGTGACCAACGATCTTATCGAATTTCTCCGGCTCAAATCCAAAAAAGTTGAGATCACACATGAAAAATTCAACCTCAACAATGTGCTTAACGAAGTTTCCGGTTCTGTCTGTTCGCAATTTAAAGGAAGTGATGTTGAACTGATCTTCGATATCGATTCCAATATCCCGCGTTATCTCATAGGAGATGCCCGTAACCTTGAAAGGACACTTCATAATCTGTTGGAGTATGTGCTCAGTGAAGTTGACAGCGGTGAAGTGACGCTGGAGATAGCAATGTTCGGTAACTATGAAGAGCAGATCGAACTGCAGTTTCGACTCAGCGACAAAGGGCAGGGCTTGAGTGAGGCGCAGAAGGAGACACTTTTTGTACCGACTTATGATGAGGTGAGCCAGAGCTACAGCGGATTGGGGCTTTTTGTTGCAAAGTCACTGATTGAAATGATGCAGGGAGCATTGGTGGTTAACAGTGTTTTGGGCAAAGGAACAACGTTCACCCTGACGCTGCCTTTTGAAATGCTTGATCCAAGTAACCGACGGAATTACCGCTTGCCCGAAAAGGTGTTGACTACCAAAAAGGTTTTCATTGTTGACAGGAGCTACAACTCGGGACTGGCGATTAAAAAAATGTTTGCCTACTTCCGTCACGATGTCAAGGTTGTGACCAAAGAAGAGTTCCTTGGAAAAAAACATAATTTAACTCCCTATGACATTGTTATACTGGATGAATCTCTTTTCAATCCGCGTACGGTGGCATACCTTGAACAGCTCAAAAAGCAGAAAGCGCTTAAGGTCATTGCACTCAATGCACTGTTGCAGAAAAATGAGAAGGAAAAATATTCTGAACTTGTTGACAGGGTATTGAGCAAGCCGGCAAACCAGGAACGTGTGTTTGAATTGATCATCAATCTCTTTACCCCTCAGCGTATTGAAAAAAGCAAAGAGGAAGCAAAGAGCCATAATGCCTATGGGCTTACCCATCGCGGTGAGATTCAGGAGGCACCGCATGTTACGCAGCAGAGCTTCCGGGACTTTTCAGGGAAGCGTCTGCTTATCGTTGAAGATGACACGATCAACCAGAAAGTTCTGACCAATATTCTCAAAGTTTCGGGAATGGAAATTAGCATTGCCAATAATGGACGCGAAGCAGTCAATATGGTCAAGGAGAGTCTGAAGCCGTTTGACCTTGTGTTAATGGATATCAATATGCCGGTCATGGATGGATATGTCGCTACGCAGATGATACGGCTTGAGAGCGAATATGACAATCTGCCTATTGTCGCCTTTACGGCACTGGCACTCGAGAGTGAACGGGAAAAGATCTTTAACAGCGGGATGAACGCTTATCTGACAAAGCCGCTCAATATCGGCAAGCTCTATACGGTTTTCAAAATGTATATGCCCGGCAGCAGTGTACAGCAGCAGAGGATACAAGCATACAAGGTGCTTGACAGTAATGTACTCGATATCGACAAAGGGATCGGCTATGCCAACGGGAATGAGGGGTTCTATATGGAAATTTTGAAGGAGTTCCTTGATGCATATGGAAACAGTGGAGAACTTTTTGCTAAACTGGTGCATGAACACCGCTACGAGCAGCTGAAGATGCTTTGCCTGGACATAAAAGGGCTTACCGGCAGTATCGGTGCGACACAAATGTATCAGCTGATTGCCAAAATTCACCAGAAGGTGATTTACCATCAGGAAGAGATGCTCAGTGAGTATATAGATGCCTATGAGAAAGAGCTTGGACGTTTGGAAAGTGAAATTGGACGCTATCTTTCACACTGAAAAGGCAGAGGAAAGGGTTAGCGTATTTCAGCGATGAACGCATCTTTCTGGATGGTTTTGCGTACCCTTTCCCGCACCGGAAGTGTTTCAGTCCGGGTTGCATAAGGACCTATGAGCAGTTTGTTGATCGTCTGTCCGTTATGTGGGAAACGAATGATTTTGTAGTGGAGTCCTGCCCGGCTGATTTTGTAGAGCAGATCTGCTTTGGGATGTCCGACAAACGAGCCGACCTGTACAAAGAAGTTTCCTTTTCCCCCTTTTGATTCCAGCTCTTGCATCGGCGCCTGAATGACAATGGCTTTGCCTTTGGACTTGGATGTGGAAACTGTCGGCTTTTTTGCATTTTGCCATGGCCGATCGGATTGTGCTATTGTAAGTTTCTCTTCAGGCAGATACCTGCGGCAGACGCGCAGGCGCTTTTTATAGTAGGGGGAGGTGAAAAGATTGGAATAGACCACCTCTTTTTTGGTTGTACTTGCATGGGTAAACCAGCCATCTCCGAGATACATACCTACATGGGTTATTTTTCTCGGGTGGTGTCTGTCGGTAGCGAAAAAGATGAGGTCTCCGTACTGCAGGTCACTCACTTTGACCTTTTTCCCCATTTTTGCCTGTTCTCTTGCCACACGGGGGATCTCGATACCCATGGAGCCGTACATGTAGTAGGTAAATCCGGAGCAGTCAAAACGGTCAGGACCCTCTTCTGCCCAGACATAGGGGCTTCCCTGTAGCTGCTTGACCATTTTTTCAAGGTTTTGCCTGTCAGGTGCGTAGCGTACTTTGGGTTTGATCACTTCATAGTGGGGATGCTTGGGAAAGGCATCAGGTGTACAGCCTGAAAGGAACAGCAGTGAAATGGAAGCGGCAGCAAGGTAAACAGGTTTCATGCAGCAATTATAGAGCACACCTCTTTAAAAGAAGGCGTACCTACCCGTGTCTGGGTACCGCATGTTTGGGAAGACCCTTGTCGGGTGTCCATGGTGTGGTGTAGCGTAAGGTGGTCTCCTCCATCTTTTTCAGAGGTGCGTCACAGTTCATATACTTTTGACGCTCATCCAGACTGAGGTAGCGGCGGCACATTTTGATACGGCGCATATATTTTGGCTCTTCTTTGAAGTTGGTGAGTGTCACCCGGCGTTTTTTGCTGCTTGCTTCGGCGAACCAGCCGTTGCCAAGGTAGATACCTACATGACTGATACGCTTGCTGCGTTTGTTGGTACTGCCAAAGAAGATCAGGTCACCATACTGCAAATCTTTAAAGGAGACCTTTTTGCCTACCTTCGCCTGTTCGCTCGCAGTGCGGGGGATATCTACACCCATTTTGTTGTAAATGTTGTAGGTTAGCCCGGAACAGTCGAAAGCGTTCGGTCCCTCTTCCGCCCAGACATAGGGTTTGCCAAGGCAGGAGTCCAGCAGTGCCTGAATATTTTTACGGTTGGGTGTACAGACAGGTTGGGGTTTGATAATGTCATAATTGGGGTAATGATAGGGTTTTTTCTCGGCACAACACCCTTGCAGTACAAGGAGTATGACACATACAGAAAGGAACAGTTTGGTCATAGTGTCCCCCTCTTAAAGAATGAGCATTGCATCTCCGTACGAAAAAAACCGGTAACGGCGTGCAATTGCCTCTTGGTACAATTGTAACGTTTTTTCTCTTCCAATAAAAGCGCTCACGAGCATTATGAGTGTACTTTTTGGCAAATGGAAGTTGGTGAGCAGATGGGTGACACGTTGCGGCGGATTGTGCGGGTTGAGAAAGAGATCGCATTCTCCTTCTGTTTTTCCGGTACGTACATAATATTCAATGGTACGGGTCACGGTTGTTCCAATGGCCAGCAGCGGTGTGTTGCTGTCGAGTACGTCCGCTGCCTCTTTTGGAATGTGAAAGTATTCCGAATGCATCGGGTGATCGAGAATCTTTTCAGCCTCGACCGGCTTGAAGGTACCGGCACCGACATGAAGGGTCAGGGTATGGGCAGGATGTGCAGCTTTCAATGCTTCAAAGAGTTCCGGAGTGAAATGGAGTGAAGCCGTGGGTGCGGCAACCGCGCCGGCTTCACGGGCAAACAGAGTCTGATAGTCTCGTTCGTCAGTCTCTTTGTCTTCACGCTGCATATAAGGGGGCAGGGGTATGTGACCGATGGCATCGAGAAGCTGTACAAGTGCTTCAAAGCGTATAAGCTCACCGTTACGGCTGAAGGTGACAATGCGTGAACCGTCTGCGTTGAGCGTTTCAACTGTGGCAACAAGCGCCTGGTCGAAAAAGAGCTGTGTACCTTCGCGTACCTTGCCGCGTATCATAACCAGAGAACGGTAGGCATCAAGACTTTTGTTAAAGAGAAGCTCCACTTTCCCACCACTCTCTTTTTTCCCGAAAATACGTGCTTTGATGACACGGGTATCGTTGAGAAATACGTCACACTCAGGCAGAAAATCGAGCAGGTGACGGAAGGTAGTATGGGTTACTGTATCGGATTTACGATCGTAAACAAGCAGTTTTGCACTGTCACGCGGGTAGACCGGTTCTGATGCGATCAGCCCTTCAGGTAGATCGTAGGCATAACTCTCCGTCAGCAGTTCGGCAGACATCTACGATTGGCGGGACGATGCTTCGTCAGTTTTATCTTCATCATCCTCTTCTTCTGGTTTTTCAGGGTTGACCGCAGCAACAATGAGAATGGAGACACCATAAAGAATGACCAGCGGTGCAGCCATCAGCAACTGTGTCAAAATATCCGGCGGTGTCAACAGGGCGGCAACGAGGAAGATGATGACAATGGCATATTTGAAGAAGTCTTTGAGTGTACGGTCGGTCACCAGTCCCAACAGTGCCAGGAAGTAGGCAAAAACCGGCAGTTCGAAGGCCAGCCCGAAGCCCAGCATGATCTTGGTGAAAAAGCCGACATAATCCTCGATGTTGATCAGCGGTGTATAGAGGAATGCCCCGAAGGTAATGAGGAACTGGAACCCGAACGGTGTGACGATGTAGTAGGCAAAAAGTACTCCTATCAGGAACATGATGGAGCCGCCAATCACAAAGGGGAGTACCATCTTCTTTTCATGGCTGTAAAGACCCGGTGCGACAAAGAGCCAGAGCTGATAAAGAATGAATGGCAATGCCAGTAGCAGGGCGGCAAAGAAGGAGACTTTCAGTGCAACAAAGAAAGCTCCGCCGACCTGATGGGTGGTGATCTGTCCGTTGAACGTATTATGGGGCGAAAGTCCGCTGGAGCTGTTGTTTTCCATATCTGCAAGCAGATGTGTGAGGTCTTTGGCCGAGGCGGCAGCTTTTTGAAGCAGCTGTGCCAGTTTGCCGTTTGTTTCTTTGGATGCGGCGTTGAGGTCATCGCTTAACTCCGCCGCTTTTTTGGAAGGGAGTGAAACAGTGAGGTTCTGCTCCTCCTGTTTCATTTTCCAGGTCGCTTTGTCCTGTGACTCGATAATGCGTCCAACCTGTACCAGCGCATCGTTCAGTGGTTGGGTGATCCATGTCAAGATCTGATTGTGGAAGGTAAAGGTGACAATGAAGGCAATGAATACTGACAGTACGGAGAGGCCGAGACGCTTTCGCAGTTCTGCCAGGTGTGGGCGTAACTCTTCAAACATCAGTTACTCCCCTTTTCATCTTCCGTTGGTGTTGTTGTCTGCTCTTTGTTTTTATCGGTTGTTTTGAAGGTACGTTCCTTTTTTCGCAGGGATACAGTTTCCATTTTCGGTTCAACCGGGACGGTAGGGCGGTTGTCGTTCGCATAGGGGCTGTTGTTCTTGGCAGGGGCGGAAGCAGGAGTGTCTTCAATGATTGTGGGCTCATCGAGAATATCATCCATCGAAATGTTTTTAAAGCCCTGCAGCTCTTCCGTGGCACTGTCAAGCTGCCGTTTGTAGCTCATGGCTTCCTCTTTGAGGTCTGCAATACGCATCTCCTCTTCAAGAGAGCTCTTGGCTTCGTTGACGGTCTTTTTGACACTTTTGAACAATTTGGCAATCTGCACCATTGCTTCGGGAAGTTTATCCGGTCCCAGAAACAAAATGGCAATGACTGCAATGAGAAGTAATTCGGTAAATCCGATGCCAAACATACGCTGCCTTCGTAATAGAGTGGGGGTATTTTAACAAATTATCCTAAAAGGTAGAGCGCAAGGGCATCGGCAATGAAGAAGTTTGGGTTGTAAAAACGCTCTGCGGTTTCAGTCAGCTTTTTTTCTGCAAGGAGGGCGTGGGCGCGTTCGAGGTAGGCTTGCGGCAGCATTGTTTTGTCAATACCTATGCGGCTGCGCAGCCCCAAAAAGATTGCTTCGGTGAGCAGTTCATTTTGGGCAAGGTGCTCTTCTTCTATTTTCAACGGATCGGCAATATAGGCTTCAATGCCATTTTGGGGGTAAAAGCGGGTGTCCTTGAAAAAGCCGACTGCCCCTGCCCCTGCACCGATGTAGTCTTGAAGTTCCCAGTAGCCGAGGTTGTGACGGCTTTGGTACGTGCCGAAGTTGGAGATCTCGTAATGGGAGAATCCGTGTGTTTTGATCTGCTTGGCAACGAAAAAAGCGAGAGAGTCGTTCTCCTGCCGTACCTGCGGTGTGGCAGCAAATTTTGTGCCGCCTTCAATGGTCAGCTCGTAGGCAGAGAGATGGTCTATGGGGAGTGAAAAGGCTGTTTCAATATCTTTTGCAAGCAGTGTCTGCGTGTCGCCGAGATAGTTGTAGATGAGGTCAAGAGAAAGATGTTTGAATCCTAATGCATGTGCGGCAAGAAGCGCCTCTTTTGCCTGATCGGGAGTATGGGCGCGGTTGAGGGCTTTAAGTTTGGCTGCATCGAAACTCTGTACTCCGAAACTGACACGGTTGACACCGAGCATTTTCATCCCCTCAAGCCAGCTTTTGGTTGCCGAGTTGGGGTTGGCTTCTGTAGTGATTTCTGCATCTTTGGCCAGATAGGGTGCAAGTAGTTCGAAAAGAGGTGCATAGAGTTCCGGTGCGACGGTAGAGGGGGTACCGCCGCCGATGAAGAGGGTTTCAATGCTGCCCTCCTGTGTGTCGAAACGTTCAAGTTCAAAGCATAGCTGCTTTTTAAGAGCCTGCATATACGCTGCCCGTGTATCGAATTTGTCGACATAGGAGTTAAAGCTGCAGTAGTGGCATTTGGAGTCACAGTAGGGGATGTGAAGGTAGGCTAACAAAATGGCTCTCTTTCATTCATATATAATCGTATTTTAGATAGAATCATATCAGAAATTTCAGAGCATGTCTCTAAATATTAGTGTTAAAATTTATCGAAAATGAGTGTGAATTATGCAAGAGAAAAAGCGTTATCGCCCAAATGTTGCAGCGGTCATACTCTCACCAAAATATCCGGAAAAGTGCGAATTTTTCATTGCCCACCGCAGTGATATCAAAAATGCCTGGCAGTTTCCCCAGGGGGGGATTGATGCAGGAGAGACACCAGAGGAGGCGTTGCACAGAGAACTCATGGAAGAGATCGGATGCAATGACATTGAAATACTTGGAGAGTTTCCCGAGTGGATCACCTATGATTTTCCCAAGGTGGCCAGAGGCAAGTGTTATCCCTATGACGGACAGACGCAAAAATATTTTCTCGTCCGACTCAAAGAGGATGCCAAAATTGACCTCAAGGCATTTGAGATACCGGAATTTGAAGAGTATGAGTTCGTTGAATACGAAGAGTTGTTCAAGCGTGTGACCTACTTTAAACGCAAAGTTTATCGGAAGGTGATCGACTATTTTATGCAGCAAGGATTGATAT